>JANNNG010000195.1:0-11817 GCA_031398425.1 Hyphomicrobiales bacterium
TTTTTGTTTGGTGGCTTGCCCCCATCACCTGATCTTGATCCAGACTTTCTGGCCAAATTTGCCAAGGCGTCACTGGTGGGCATGTTGCCGGGTGCTGTGCTCGCGGCTTTGTTTTCGTGGTGGAGTGCAAGCTGGGCGAACAAGACGGGTGACAAGGGCATGCCCCTGTATTGGCCCGACATGGGAGCAGGCGGCTGGGGCGTAACGCTGGGTGGGGTCATCATTTTTCTGTACATGGCCTTCATGCTGACTTTTTTCGTGCTCGGCATTGATCCCAAAACCTATATGCCCACGGCCGATGGTGTGAATGATCCAAGTTCAATGTCAGGTCTTGTTGAAAAGACCATGGCCGATCTCGCAGATGAACCGTGGCTTTTCGCTCTGGCTTTGCCGGGCATCATCATCGGTGCTCCCTTGTCCGAGGAACTGATTTTCCGGGGTGCATTGTTTGCAAAGCTGCGGAACTCATGGTTTGGACAGAGCGGTGCGGTCGTCATTACGGCTGCCTTGTGGTCAGTTGTCCATGGCGCATCGGCACCTTGGCTGTTTGTGTTTGTGATCTTCATCATGGGGCTGCTGCTGGGCTGGCTGCTGCTGCGCTTTGGCTCCCTGTGGATCACCATCGTGGCCCATGCGGCGTGGAATGGGTTTTCGTCGCTGGCAATTTTTGGTGGCGTGGCAGGCACGTGATGATTGTTTCGCTGGTCTATGCCCAATCCAGAAACGGCATCATTGGCAACAAAGGCGCGCTGCCCTGGCACATTCCCTCGGACTTGCAGCGATTCAAGCAAACCACGTTTGGCAAGCCGATCATCATGGGGCGGAAGACCTGGGACAGCTTGCCGCGAAAGCCGTTGGCAGGCCGCCAGAACATTGTCATCACCCGGCAGAAAAATTGGGTACCGGAGGGTGCAGACGTGGCCGCAAGCGTTGCTGCGGCACTGCAGTTGGCAGGTGACGCGCCTGAGGTCTGCGTCATTGGTGGCGGCGAGATCTACGAACTCTTCTTGCCATTAGCTGACCGCATTTACCTGACGGAGGTGAATATGGACGTCGAAGGTGACGCATTTGCACCAAAACTCGCTTCTGCAGCATGGCGAGAAACATCGCGCACAGCGGCAGTCAAGGGCGAGAAAGACGCGGCCTCCTTCACGACGCGGGTGCTTGAGCGCATTAAGTGAAATTGCGGTAATGCCGCCGCACCCATTGGACATTTGACCGGGCGCTGCCTATATCCACATCAACAAATCGCGAGAGGACGAGAACCGGATGCCGTGGAACAAGGATGATGATGGGGGCGGGCAGGGGCCTTGGGGCCAAGGACCGAAGAAACCCGGTAATCAAAACAACTGGGGCGGCGGTGGCAATCGCGGACCTGGCAACAATCTTCCGCCCGATCTTGATGAATTGATCCGACGCGGCAAGGACAGTCTGAAGAATGCCATTCCCGGAGGCGGCGGACGCAGCAGCTGGCTGGTGCCGATTGCGCTGGCCTTGGCATTCGTGGCCTACAATTCAGTCTATCAGGTGCAGCCCGATGAACGGGGCGTGGTGATGCGACTTGGCAAGTGGGACCGCAACGCGGACCCGGGTTTGCATTTTGCTCTGTGGCCGATCGAACGTATGGAAAAGCCCAAGGTGGGTTCTGTGCGCCAGATCAACATTGGTGCTGAAAACAATGAAGCCACCATGTTGACCAGCGACAAGAACATCATCAGTGTGCCGTTCTCGGTGTTCTGGCAAATATCGGATCCAAAAAGTTATCTTTACAACATCGCGGATCCCGAAGAGGTCATCCGAAACGTGGCGCAAAGCGCCATGCGTGAAGTGGTTGGCCAGACCAAGGCCCAGCCTCTGCTGACCAACGGCAAGGACCTGGTGGCCGCTGACGTCATGAAGATCACGCAAGACCTGTTGAACGAGTATAACTCCGGCGTACTGGTGACAGCGGTAAACCTTGGTGACGTACAACCACCCGAACAGGTGCGCGATGCGTTTGCCGAGGTGGTGCGTGCAGGTCAGGATCAACAGCGCTTGATCAACGAAGCAGATAAATACAAAAACCAGCAACTACGCCTTGCAGAAGGCGAAGCCGCAAAGCTTGTTGAAGATGCCAATGCCTACAAGTCGTCGGTTGTTGCGGACGCTCAGGGTGAAGCAGCGCGGTTCATTTCGATTTATGACCAGTACAAGGTTGCGAAAGACGTGACGCGCCAACGCATGTTCTTGGAAACCATGGAATTGGTTCTGGGTCGAACCAACAAGATTGTAATTGAAAGCGGCAGGGATGGCTCGGGTGTCGTGCCTTATTTGCCCTTGCCAACCTTGCAGAACAGACCCGCTGCCGCAAAGCAGGAATAGGATCAGCATTCATGACCATGTTTAGAAATCTGTTTGGCTTCGTCGTCGCAGCAGTTTTGTTGCTGTTTTACATGAGCTACTTCATCGTCAACGAAAAGCAGAAGGCCCTGGTTCTGCGATTTGGTGATATCAACCGCATCGTCGAAGATCCCGGACTCTACTTCAAGCTTCCATTTGCCGATACGGTGACAACCATAGAAGACCGTGTGATGGTGTGGGAAATGA
The DNA here is from genome assembly GCA_031398425.1 of Hyphomicrobiales bacterium. Classification (GTDB taxonomy): domain Bacteria; phylum Pseudomonadota; class Alphaproteobacteria; order Rhizobiales; family Aestuariivirgaceae; genus Aestuariivirga. The sequence goes on from JANNNG010000195.1 coordinate 2,587, forward strand.
ATGATCGCCCGGTGCAGGACATCGCATCACAGGTTTACAATGTGGATGCTTTGACGCTGGTGCGCATCAAGGATGCGAGGAAATTTCGCGAAACCCTGGGTGCTGACCTTGATCAAGCGCGTTTGCGTGTGGCGGCACGTATGGACGCGGCCTTACGGCAAACCTATGGCCGCCGTTCGTTTGATGCTGCATTGTCCTCGGATCGTGCAGTGATGATGCGCGAGATCAGGGACCAGTTGCGCCCGGAAGCAGACCAACTTGGACTGGAAATTGTTGACGTGCGCGTGCGTCGGACTGACTTGAGTGAAAACGTGCTGGCGCAAACCTATGCCCGCATGGAATCAGAGCGCAACGCCCTGGCAGCGGATATCCGCTCGAAAGGTGAAGCGACCAAGACCCAGCGCAACGCTGAAACCAGCCGCACCTACACCGTTAAGCTTGCAGAAGCGCGGAGACAATCCGAAATCATACGCGGTGAAGGCGACGCAACCCGTAACAAGGTTTATGCAGAAGCATTTCAGAAAGACCCTGAGTTCTTTTCCTTCTACCGCTCGATGCAGGCCTATTCAAAGAGTCTGGGTGCAGATGGCACAACACTCGTGCTTGATCCCAAATCCGAATTTTTCCGCTACTTCGGTACGCAGAAAGACGGCGCACAAGTTCCAACCGTTCCGCAATGACGGACACTGTGTTGACGGCCCTTGGTCTCGTACTTGTGATCGAGGGCCTCACTTATGCCTTGGTTCCCCGCCAGATGCAGAACATGATGCGCATGCTGCAGGAGAGGCCGCCCGAGCAGTTGCGGATAATGGGAACTGTTGTTCTGGGCCTGGGTGTTCTGGTGGTGTGGTTGGTGCGGATTTGAATTTGATTTCGGAGAATTGGCGATGACGCGGCAGCAGACAGTAACTTGGTTTTTGGGTGCGGCGGCATTGTCGGCACTGTTGGTTGCAACACCGCAGAGCTGGATGGGAACGACGACCGCACAGGCCCAGCAAATGCAGGTGCTGCCTAACATCGCTGACCTTGCAGACAAGCTTCTGCCTGCAGTCGTTGAGATTTCGGTCGAGAGCAAGATGCCGGGTGTTGGTGCGTCACCGGTGCCAGAGCTGCCGGTCCCAGAAGACTCTCCGTTCAAGGATTTCTTTGACGATTTTTTCAAGAAGAAACAGGGTGACGGTGGTCAACCCGGCGGACGTTCCGTGAGTTCCATGGGGTCTGGCTTTATCATCGACGCATCGGGGCTGGTGGTGACCAATAACCACGTGGTTGAAGGGGCCGAGGTCATTCAGATACATCTGCAGGACGGCACCATCATGAAAGCCGAACTGGTGGGCCGCGATGCCAAGACTGATCTCGCCGTCATCCGCGTCAAACCGACACAACCTCTGCCGGTTGTAACCTTTGGTGACAGCGACAAACTGCGCATCGGCGAATGGGTGATTGCCATCGGCAATCCCTTTGGCCTCGGCGGCTCCGTGTCGCTTGGGATTGTTTCAGCACGCAACCGCGACATCAACGCCGGCCCCTATGATGACTTTATCCAGACCGATGCCGCCATCAACAAGGGCAATTCGGGCGGGCCCTTGTTCAGCCTCAATGGCGAAGTGGTCGGCATCAACACCGCGATCTTCTCGCCCTCCGGCGGTTCCGTGGGCATCGGTTTCTCGGTGCCTGCGAACACGGCCAAGGGTGTTGTCGACCAACTCGTGAAGTATGGCGAGACACGACGTGGCTGGTTGGGCGTACGCGTGCAGTCCATGTCGGACGAAATCGTCGAGAGCATGGGATTGCAGAAAAACTCCGGCGCTCTCGTTGCTGACGTGACGGATGGAAGTCCCGGCAAGAAAGCCGGCATCGAACCGGGTGATGTGATCTCCGAATTCAATGGTCGTGCCATCAAGGACATGAAGGAACTGCCGCGCGCCGTTGCAGCAACTGAAATTGGTGCGACTGTTGTCGTCAAGGTGATCCGCAAGGGAACCGAAATGGCCTTCAACGTCACTATCGGGCGATTGGAAGATGGCGAAAAGTTGGCAGCTGATGACGACAAGAAAAAGTCTGATGCAGGTGCCGCCACAACTGTCACCACACTCGGCATGACCGCCGCGACCATGACCGATGAACTTCGTACACGCTACAAGATTGAAGAAAAGGTCAAGGGCGTTGTGATCACTGAAGTGGCGCAGGATGGTGCTGCCATGGAGAAGGGCCTCGAAGTGGGGGACGTCATCATGGAAGCGGGGGGCAAACCCGTTGAAGTGGCTGGTGATGTTTCCAAGGCCATCGAAGATGCCACGAAAGAAGGCAAAAGTTCCGTGCTGTTGTTGACGGCGAAGGCCGGCAAATCGGCTGAGACGCGGTTTATTGCGTTGAAGATAAAAAAATAAGTCCCTCTCCGTCTCGCTGCGCTCGACACCTCTCCCGCAAGCGGGCGAGGAGGAAGACTCTTTTCCTCGCCCGCTTGCGGGGTGTGGTGGCATCGCGAAGCGATGACGGAGAGGGACCGGTGGCCCACTTTTTGCTCGGAGTTCGTGCCACGGAGCATTTTGGCACATGAGGAAAATCGAGCGCTATGCAAACGTAGACGGATTGCGTCTGCTTTGTGCGCTCGCCGTCTTGTTGTTCCATTATGTCTATCGCGGCAGTCTTGAAGGTCTCTACGCACCACTTTTGCCATGGGCGCAGATTTCTGAACAGATGAAATATGGCCACATCGGCGTTCATATTTTCTTCTGTATCAGCGGTTTTGTGATCGCCTATTCAGCGGCGGGGCGATCAGCCTTTCAGTTTGCGACGGCGCGGTTTGCTCGCATCTATCCCACTTTTATTCTTTGCCTCACGATCCTGTTTGCCACGCGGATGGCGTGGGGTTCACCAGAGCTTCCGACATCAGTTGCGCAATACCTGGCAAATTTCGCCATGCTGCCCAAACTGTTTGGCCACGACTTTCTCAGCGGAGTTTATTGGTCCATCGTGGTGGAACTCTGGTTCTACGCCTGGGTTTTTGTGTTGCTGCTCTGCGGCATGTTTCAGCGCTTCCCCCTATGGATTGTCGGGATATGGCTGGTTGTAGCAGCGGTAAATGAAACGTGGCTGGGCTATGGGGCGATCCGCATGCTGTTGATCACCGAGTTTGCGCCTTACTTTGCCTTTGGCATGCTGTTGCAGCGCGTACAAGCCGAGCAAAGATTGACCGCCGCAATCGCGCTACTGTTGGGGTTTGCCGTGGCACTTGGTGTCACAGTCCTGCTCCGCGAAACAGCGGATATTCGCAACACTTTCCACATCTCAATCTCGGACACGACGTCAATAGCCCTTTATTTGGCCGGTCTGGCGGCCCTGGTCTGGGCGGTTGAAGTCCGGCGACCTTTGTTGAACGCGTCGGTTTTGGCCTGGGCTGGAGGCATCAGCTACCCGCTTTATCTGTTGCATGAAGGCATGGGGCAGCTAGCCTTTGTGCGTCTGCGCACCACAATGGATGGTACAGTGCTCTTCGTGAATGTCGTTCTGGGCGTCATTTTGCTGGCCACTGCAATTTGGTGGTGGTTTGACCGTCTTGCGGTACCGGGCACACGGAAGGTCTTACTTGGGCTGGCGCTGCCGCAATTTACTGCATTTCACGTGAAACCTTCCCTCACCGCTAAAAATTAGTCACATCCCATGCGTTTTGTGCATTGCACCAATATTGTGCAACGCACAAAATCATGCTAGGGGCGCTCAACTTAACCAAGGAGAAGCCGCCCATGATTGCAAAACTGAAAACCGAAACCGAAGCCGCCATCCGCGCCCGCGCCCATCAAATCTGGGAAGACGAAGGCCGCCCCGATGGCCGCCATGACATTCATTGGCAGCGCGCCTATGAGGCAATTGTTGATCTTGATCCCGTAACACCGACAAAAACGCCCGCCGCGCCGAAGGCCCCGCGTGTGAAGGTTGATCAGGCCAAGGTTTCGAAAAAGAAGTGATCGAGGGTCGCAGGACCCTCACACCATCATTTTCTGAAAGCTGACACTTCATCGGTTTGCAGCACCTTGCCGTGCTTGGCAAAGCTGTCCCGGCCGCTTTTCGGGTGCTCGTGGAACGTAGGAATGTCGAAATCCTCGGTCGTGGCTGCCGCGGGCGTCAGGTGGTCGTGTATCCATTTGCGTTCACGCATATGCGCGAGCCGCTTGTCAGTTTTTTCGGACTCGTTGGCTGCATTTGGGATGAAAGGATTCTGACGAACGGAACGGGTCATAGTACACTCCACGTTGTTGAACCAGGTGAAACGGCAACCGTCACAGTCCTGATGTGGACCTGTCACACGCCGCATTCAAGGGTGAGTGTGAGGTCAATCGCGTTAATGAGGTATTAACGTGCGCCGCGTTCTGCAGTAACATCTGGCGCATGAAATATCCTCATCTGCTGAACGTCTTGCTCGTCGTTTTGCTGATGGCGTTCGCTGCGCCGTCCAAAGCCAATCAGCAAGCCCGAGCCGGCCCCATACCCGACACGATCTGGAGCGCCATGCAGGGTGTGTCATGGCACAAGACGATGCCCTGTCCCAGGCGCGAAGACCTGAAGCTGGTGCAAATTCCCTACGTCGACTTCAGCGGCGAGCGCAGGAGCGGACCCTTGATCGTGCATGCAACGCTTGCTGACGAGGTGCTCAAAATCTTCACCGAGATTGCCATTGACGGGACTTATCGCATTGAACGCGTGGCGTTGATCGACGCATACGGCGGCAATGATTTCAAATCCATCGAAGCCAACAACACCAGCGCGTTCAACTGTCGCCGTACCACCGGGGCCAAGACCATGTCGGCCCATGCCAAAGGCAGGGCAATTGATCTCAACCCGCTGATCAACCCGTACGTGGACAAGTCAGGCACCAGCCACAAGAAGAGCCTGGGCTTCGTGACGAAGTTGCAACGCGCAAAATCGAATGCGGCAGGCCTGATCAAGGCTGAAGGCATTGTGGTCATGACGTTCAGGAAATACGGCTGGACATGGGGCGGCGAGTGGACGTCAATCAAGGATTACCAGCATTTTTCGAAGGATGGCCGTTGACAGCGTCACCACTTACCAATTTTCTCCAGCACTCCTTTGCGCTTCACAATGTTCTTGTAGTCCCATTGGATTGTTGTGGCCTTGGCGAGCCAGCGGGACAGTTCATCGGTGTTGATGTTCATGGCATCCGTCAGATAAAGTTCGGCGGCCTTGAAAGAGCCTGTAGCTCGCAATCCCGGTTCGTCAAAGGATTGCCCTGACCAGAACAGCAGTTGCAGGCCCATCCTGCGCGATGCGTAACCGACAATCGGGTTTCCAGCGATGAACCACACGGCTGTGCGATGCCATACCTTGACCTCGGCCTGGGGCAGACTCTGCGCAATCAGGGGGGCAACAGCGTCGGCAATGGCGCGATGGTCAGGCCGCATGAGGTCGTTATAGGCCGCGATGTCGCTGTTCATGTTGCGATGATAGACGGCCTCGATGTGCTTGCGAAGTCCTCAGGCTCAGATATTCTTGCTGTCATGATTGGACCGAACCCGCAGTTTGAAAAGTATTTCGCCAGGCCGCAACAGTGGCAGGCTGAGTTCAATGCCTTGCGCCACATTTTGCTGGATTGTCAGCTCACGGAGGAATTGAAATGGCGACAGCCTTGTTACACGTTTGACGGCAAAAACATTGTCATCCTGAGCGGCTTCAAGGCATTTTGCGCCTTGGGTTTCTTTCAAGGCAGCCTGCTGCCGGACCCGCAGGGTAGGCTTGTAGCACCGGGTCCAAACTCGCGGGCGGCGAAGATGCTGCGTTTCACGGCGATGGCGGATATAGCCGACAGCAAAGCCGTCATCGCAGAATACGTGCAGGCGGCAATTACGATATCACGATCGGGTGCCAAGGTGGATTTTTCGGCGAACAAGACAGTTCTTTATCCGTTGGAACTTGATGCAGCATTCGCAAACGACAATGACTTTCGCGCCGCCTTCGAGGCCTTGACACCGGGGCGGCAACGGGGCTGGGTTTTGCAGTTCGAAACCGCTAGACAATCAGCCACACGGGTGGCGCGGATTGCCAAGGCGAAGGACAGCATCCTGCGGGGACTTGGACCCCACGATGACTATAAAAAGTCACGGGTGCGCCGTTGAGTCGGGCTGAACTTGAAAAAGAGGAATGAGCCATGAAAAAAATGTTATACTTATTGTTACCCGTTGCGCTGACTCATCTGACGGTCGCGGTCGCAGCCCACCCTTGCGAGGCAGACGCCCGGCAGAAGGCCGAAAAGCTATTGGCCTTGCATCTCGATAATGCGGGTGCAATTTCTGCTGACAACATTGACCAGACAGTGCGGCTGTTGAAACCCGTGAAGGCACTCAAGGGTGACGGCAGGTTTGATGTGCTTGAGGTCGATGCCTTTGTCACCAGGGCGACCTACCGCACGCGGTTCATCTACGCCCAGATCAACGACACGTGTTTGCTGATGGGGCAGGAGATTCTGGAAGTTGCTGATCCCTATTGAAATCATATTGACTCTCTAGCAGGGCCGCAACATCTTCGAACAGCGTCACTTATAAAGTTGGAAAACCGGAAATGATCACATCCGCTATTGTGCTGCGCATCTCGCTGGATGATGAAATCTGGCGGGACATTGAAATTGCGGCTGATGCAAGCCTGTACAAGCTTGCGGAACTCATCAACCAGGTCTTCGGTTTCGATTTTGATCATGCCTTCGGTTTTTACGACAATCTGAAAAACCCCTACAAGTCGAAGACCGTCTATGAGCTGTTCAAGGACATGGGTGAGCCATCCGTCGTGCACGCCCGGAGTGTCAAGAAATCAAACGTGCAGGATGCCTTTGAAAAGGACAAGCAGGCGCTGCTGTTCCTGTTCGACTATGGCGACGGGTGGGCATTCAAGGTGCAGCGGACATCTTCCCGCCCGATTGACGCAAAAAAGACCTACTGGAAACTCCTGAAGTCACAAGGTGACGCGCCGGAGCAATACCCATCCTTTGAGGATGAAGATGATGACGGGCGTACATTCGATGAGAAATATGAGATGAAAGTGGTAGATGGCATCACCGTGGCATCGCGACGTGACGAGAAGTAGCTGCTGCAAGTCAGGTCGTCGAGAAAACAATGCGTCCCCTATGGCCCCTTGGCGAACCATTGGCCGCGCTGGACTTTTCTCCGTCACGCAAAGCGTGGGGAAGAGGGGTTCTATCTGATCAGTCAATCATATTCGGCATGGGTGCCAATCCAATTCCAAGCGAATCTGTCTGCCTCAGGAATCGCAATCGCGCGGTAGTGAATGCCGATGCGAGCAGACCACACATCGGGTTGAATACTCTTAAAATAAATTGAAGGATGGAACGGTTCGGACTTCAAGAGCGTGAAGTTGCGATCTGCGACATGTCGAATTTCTATTGGCAAGTCCTCATATAACTTCCAGAATGTTCTCGTAGCGCGCTGCTTGAACTGCGATTTCAAAGCGCGCGAACCTTGCCTTCCGCAATTTCGCGCTGCGCATCAGCAATAAGTTTATCCAATTTACCAGCCTTCGCATCAGCTTTCATCTGACGGTCCCAAAGCTCCGCCTTGTACTCATCCAACCAATCCGCAAGCTTCCGCACGTCCTTGGGGTCAAGGGCGGAAATGTCTTGTTCAATTTTTTCGAGTTTGGTCATAGGGCGAGAGTATCACACTTCGGATGCTTTTCAAATTGCGACTTTTCTCCCTCGACAAAGTCGGGGGAGTACTCGAAGGGGGAGGGGGTATGTCAACGGGTCTTGTCTCACATTCTGCAAAAGCAAACGGAGGTAAGTGGATTGTGACCGTAATTCCGTAAGTCTACGTTGTCGTTTTGGAGATGCTGGCGGCACTGCTTGGAAAGGTGCTTCGCTGGAATGGGGAATGATCCGTGCGAACTTTCAACGGGATGACGGATATGCGATACCAAGCATGAGGAGAACAGCGTTGCCCATTGAGAAAAACGACCAGCGATTTTTAGTTGGAGGAATAATCGCCTTTTTATGTTTGTTCGCTGGCGCTGTTCTTCTGGCTCATGAAGTGTTTGAAGGTGAAACCTTGAGGTTTGACACTGCGGTCATATCCGCACTCAGGGTCGCTGGAAGTCCTGCGGATCCCATAGGTCCGGCGTGGCTTGAAGAAACAGCGAGAGACGTGACGGCACTCGGAAGTTTTACGATTCTGTTTGCGATTGTTGCATTTACCGCTTGTTATCTTTTTCTCAGCGGTAAGCGGCAGAATGCCTATTTCCTGGCGGTCTGCAGCTTCAGCGGTGCTTTGGTCAGCACGGTCCTGAAAATTGCGCTTGAACGCCCCAGACCGGAGTTAACCGCAGTGACCCGCGTGTTCACATCAAGCTTTCCAAGTGGCCACGCGTTATCGTCTGCCGTGGTTTATTTTACGATCGGGGTGTTCGTCGCGCGCAGTGCTGGCAGCTGGGGTTTGAAGTGGCTTGCGCTTTCAACAGCTGCGGGCCTGACCTGCCTGGTGGGGATCAGTCGCATCTATCTGGGTGTGCACTATCCTTCAGACGTCATGGCAGGTTGGCTCATCGGCTTGGGGTGGGCGCTGCTGTGCTGGTTGGTTAGCGAGAGCATTGGGACGTATGCGGGCAGGAAAAGGAAATAGAGTACAGTGTCGGCAAAACTCTGAACAGAGCTGAAAAGGGAAGCGTACCCATAGGCGCTAACTTAAGGGGATTCCGTTTGTCGTGAGAATGTGATTCACGCTGGCGATGAAAGCAAATCAGACTGATTCTTGGGGCTGGGATGAAGCGCTGGCCCTGTTTGGCGGCGAGGACGCACTTCTGGCTTCGGCCTTGGAGCACAAGGCCCTGCTGCGCAAGCGGGAAGTGAGGCGAGCTGGCGATCTGCTGCGGCTGGCGTTGATGTACGGACCGGGCGGGCATTCGCTGCGCATGGCGGCAGCATTGGCAGAAGCTGCTGCTGTGGCGAGGCTTTCGGATGTGGCGCTGATGAAGCGGGTTTCGGGAGCCGCTGACTGGCTTGAAGCCCTATGCAATGACAGGCTTTTGCAGTTGAAGCAGTCTGCGCCGCCCCGGCATCAGGGCAGTGCGGCTCATGACGCTGCAAGCCATGACGCTGCAAGCCACATCCGCATCCGCGATGCGACAGTGATACCGGCTCAAGGTCTGGGGTTAAGTTACATGTTGCACCTGAGCTATGATCCTGGCGCGTCACGCATCGTGGACTTGACTGTG
>JANNNG010000247.1:0-28498 GCA_031398425.1 Hyphomicrobiales bacterium
TGCGGATTGTTCCAGCATGCGCTTGGCATTGTCGAGGGTGAGGGCTTGCAAAAATGCCTTGGGCGTGAGGCCGGCCCAGCGCGTGAACAGACGCTGCAACTGATCCGGAGTCAATTTCACGCGCGTTGCAAGATCATCGAGAGAGGGCTGGTCCCGCCAGCTCTCACTGACATGGGCGATGATGTCACAGACCTTTGCATAGTCTTCGAGGGTTGATGGAGTTGTCATGATGGGAAAATAGGCGATGTGCAGAAAGCAAGCCACCCGATTTACGCATCTGATGGTTTGTGCATGTTGCCCCTCATCCGGCCTTCGGCCACCTTCTCCCGCGAAGAGGCGCCGGGGAGAAGGCTGATTGGCTATAGCCCTCTCCCGCCTCTTCCGGCGGGAGAGGGTGCCCGAAGGGCGGGTGAGGGGCCAAGGACACCAGAATTGAAATTTACGCCAGCGCCTGCCGCAATGCTTTCGACAAGGACCGTCGCTCATCAGCGCCAAGGAATGATCCAACCTCAGTCAGCGCTCCGCGATAGGACAACAGCAGGCGCCCCACGATTTCGCGCGCCTCGTCAAACTCCAGTTCCACGCGAAGCCAGCGCCGGTTGAACTCCAGCGCTTCGCGTTGCCCACGCGGCGAGAGGCGATGCAGCGTGACTTGATCCCCCTCAATCACAATGCGTTCGGCGTGTCTGGCATCGGCAAAATTTCTGCGAAAGGCCCACCAGATCAGCAGCACATCAAGCCCCATGAACCCGGTGACCGGCCAGGCCCCCGCCACCATGAAAAACAGGCCACCCACCAGATTGATGAAGACGATGATTCCCATCAGGGCAACGAAACCCTCACGCGTGAGTGAGCGGTGCGGGGTGAGGGTGACACTCCAATCTGACTTGCTTTCATCCATGACCGCATGATTATGGCTGGGGGAAACGATTGCAAGCAGGATCAGGTTAACCATCATGCGCAGATTGCCGCAAGCCACAATTGAAGAGATGTTCCGTCGCTTTCATGCGGCCAGTCCGGAACCGAAGGGGGAGCTTGAAAGCCTCAACCCCTTCACATTTCTGGTGGCGGTGGTGCTTTCAGCCCAGGCGACCGATGCAAGCGTGAACAAGGCAACGCGTGCCCTGTTTGCCGCAGCGCCAACGCCTGAAGCCATGCTGGCGCTGGGTGAGGAACGCGTGCGCGACATGATCAAGACCATCGGCCTGTTTCGGGCCAAGGCGAAAAATGTGGTGATGTTGTCGCAGCAGCTGATGGATCGTCATCACTCCGAAGTGCCGCATTCGCGAGAAGCATTGGAAGCCTTGCCCGGCGTGGGGCGCAAGACCGCGAACGTGGTTTTGAATATCGTATTCGGTGAACCGACGATTGCCGTAGACACGCATCTTTTCCGGCTCGGCAATCGCCTAAGGCTTGCTCCGGGCGAAACACCTTATGAGGTCGAGTTGGAACTTCTCAAAGCGGTGCCGCCGACTTATCTGCGCCATGCTCATCATTGGTTGATCCTGCATGGGCGCTACATTTGCAAGGCAAGAAAACCCGAGTGCTGGCACTGCCTGATTGCGGATATATGTCCGTTCAAGCCGAAGACTTCTGCACCCGTTTGAACAGGTGAACGAAGTAGGACGTCGAGAAAATCGGTACCAGCAAGTTCACAAAAGGCACCAGCGTCATGACAGCGGGTAGCAGGCCTGCAATGAAAATCTGAAAACCGTTGTGCTGGCGCAAATCCTTGGCCTCCTGTTTTTCAAGATGTCGCATGGCCGCCATTTCGAAATATTCGCGCGACAGGAGATAGGCGTTGATGACCACCAGTGCGACGGCACCGAAGCCTGTAAATACCAGGGGCAACGCCAGAATGTTGATGGCGAGCACCAGCAGACCAAATTGCAAACCAACGATTACAGCCTTGATGGTTGGCATAGGTCTGCCCGGTGTATCCCTGCCGTAGTGCTTGTGCTCCACCCTGGCTGACACATCGTCGAGATAAAGGCCTGCGAACAGTGCGGTGACCGGGGCCATCAGGAAGAAGAACAACACCAACAGGGCCAGACCAGATCCGATGGCGGCGATGGTTTCAACCCATGGCCACGGAAACAATGTCAAGAACCAGAAAATCGCCTGCACGCAAGCAAAAACCGCAATAAAGAGCAGCACAGACAAGCCGATGGCTTTCCAAAGGACACTACGGAATTCCGGCGAGAGCACATCGCCCAGGGCTTTGATGGCAGCAGCAAGCATGGCCGCATAGCTAGGCATTCCCACTTGTTTCTGCAAGCCATCTCCGCTACCTCGCCCCCGGAACGAGGAACCAGGCCATGACTGACCAGATTGATGTACTGACCATTGGCAATGCAATTGTCGACGTGATTGCCAAGGTGGATGAAACCTTCATTACACGTGAAGCGCTGGTCAAGGGCTCGATGAACCTCATCGATGAAGAGCGTGCCGAAACGCTTTACGCCCACATGGGACCGGCCACGGAAATCTCCGGCGGCTCTGCTGGCAACACGGCGGCGGGCGTTGCGTCCTTCGGCGGCAAGGCGGCTTATTTCGGCAAGGTGCGGGACGATCAGCTGGGTGGTATTTACCGGCACGACATGCGGGCCCAGGGTGTGAAGTTTGATTCAAAAGCCTCGGTTGAAGGCCCGGCCACGGCCCGCTCCTTCATCCTGGTCACACCCGATGGTGAGCGCACCATGAACACCTATCTCGGCGCCTGCGTCAATCTGGATGAGCGAGATGTGGATGCTGAGATCGTCAGGGCCGCATCGGTCACCTACATGGAAGGCTATCTCTACGACAAGCCGGATGCCAAGGCGGCGTTTCGCGCGGCCGCAAAAATTTCGCAGGCGGCTGGCAAGCTGACCTCGATTACACTCTCTGATTCATTTTGTGTCGAACGTCACCGCGAGGATTTTCTGGATCTCATTCGAAGCTCCATCAACATCGTTTTTGCCAACGAAACCGAAATCAAGGCACTCTACAAGACCCAGAGTTTTTCCGGTGCCATTGATGCGGCCCGCAGCGATTGTCCGATTGTCGTGGTGACGCGCTCGGAAAAAGGTTCGGTGATCGTGAAGGGTGACAACACCATCGAAGTGCCTGCCCATCCCGTGAAGGCTGTTGTTGATGTGACGGGTGCGGGTGATCTCTACGCTGCAGGGTTTCTGTTCGGTTATACCACCGGCATTCCGCTGGCCCATTGTGCGAGACTGGGCAGCCTCGCTGCGGCGGAAGTGATTTCGCATGTGGGCGCCAGGCCCGAGGTGAACCTTGTGACTTATGCGCGGGAACAGGGCTTGCTTTGAAAATCCAACCCAGAACAAACACCCCCTCCCCCCTTCGAGGTACTCCCCCGGCGAAGACGCCGAGGGAGAAAAGAATTTCTTTCTCCTTCGGCCCTCTTGGGCCGGGGGAGTACGGCAAAGCCGGGAGGGGGTGTTTCAGCACACGCACTTTAACGATGGACGAACACAGCCCTCCGCTTTTCCAGAAATGCCGCCATGCCTTCCTTCTGGTCGGTGCTGTCAAAACATCGGTAAAGACTTGCGCGTTCATGTTTCAATCCGGCGGCAAGCGGCAATTCCAGTGACTCGTTGACAGCTCGTTTTGCCGCAACAATCGCGGGACCTGAAAGGTTCGAAATTTTTTCGGCGGTTGCCAGCGCTTCGGTCATCAACGTGTCAGCAGGGACAACATGCGCGACGATGCCCAATCGTTCCGCTTCGACAGCGTCAATCATGCGACCTGTGAGGATCAGTTCCATGGCCTTGGACTTGCCAATGATTGACGTCAAACGTTGCGTCCCACCACCGCCGGGCAGAATACCCAAGCTCACCTCTGGCAACGCAAATCTTGCGGTATCTGCAGCAATGATGAAATCAGCGGCAAGTGCAAATTCAAATCCACCACCCAGACAAAAACCTGAAACGGCCGCGATGATGGGCTTTCTGATCAAGCCCATATGATCCCAGCTTTTCAAGAAATCTTTTTGCAGCGCTTCGAGTTTTGTGAAGTCCTTCATTTCTCGGATGTCGGCACCGGCAGCAAAGGCTTTTTCATTGCCGGTGAGCACGATACAGCGCACAGTGTCGTCGGCATCATACACGTCGAGTGCGGCATTCAATTCTTCGACCATCAGCATGTTGAGAGCATTCAAGGCCTTGGGTCGGTTGAAGCTGATGACGCCGACGGCATCCTTGATTTCAGTCGTGATGGTTTCGAAGCTCATGATCACTCACTTCTGGCAGCTGGGACAATAGAATGTGGAGCGCCCGGATTGCACAATGCGCTTGATGACACTGGTGCAGCCCGGTGTTGCACAGGGATCGCCTTCACGGTCATAAACCAGAAAGCGTTGCTGATATGCCCCCTTCTTGCCATCAGCGCCCTGAAAATCCTGCAAGGTGGAACCGCCAGCAAGAATGGCTTCGTTGAGTATATCCTTGATGTGTCGCACGAGGTGTTCGAGTCGCGGGTCTGCACGCCTGGCCTTGATCATATGGCCCGCTTGCTTCTTCGGAGAAATGCCGGCGCGGTGCAGGGCCTCCGACACATAAATGTTGCCAAGGCCCGCCACCACGTGCTGATTGAGCAATGCCGCCTTCATCGGGGTTTTCTTGCCGCGCAGATTTTCGATGAGATGGTCGAGATGGAAACTGTTGCCCAGGGGTTCAACGCCGATATCCCTCAGCAGCTTGTGATCATCGCGCGTTTGCGTATCGGCCCAGTCCATGAAACCAAAACGTCTTGCATCATTATAGACAATGCGTGCGCCATCATCGAGATGCCAGATCACATGGTCATGGGGGCCGGGTTCGGCTGATCCACCGGCTGTATGGTAAAATGCGCCGGGTTCAAAACTTGCGCCATTGGCTTTGATGATTGTGAACCGCCCGGTCATGCCGAGATGCAAAATCAGCGTCTTGGCATTTGAACAATGCACGAGAATATACTTGGCGCGACGTTCCAGCGCCTCGATGACGGCATCCTGCATCACTTCAGCCAATCCTGAGGGAAACGGAAATCGAAGGTCCGGGCGTCTGAGTTCAACACGGGAAAACCGCCGCCCCAGAAGAGCGGGTTCAAGCCCACGTTTGACGGTTTCGACCTCAGGCAATTCGGGCACATTAACCTCGTTGCCGCACATCATGCGGCGCAATGGAATTTCAATCGCTTATAGCCTATGTAAGGCCCATGAGCATTGAAACCAAATTCGGCTTCCGCGATGTGGAAAAAGGAGAGAAGCAGGGCCTCGTCAACGAGGTGTTTGCGAAATCCGCTGCCCGCTATGACCAAATGAATGATCTGATGTCCGGTGGCCTGCACCGGCTGTGGAAAGATGATTTCCTGAACCAACTCAACCCGCCGCGAAACGACCGCACATTCACGGTGCTGGATGTGGCGGGAGGCACGGGTGATATCGCATTTCGCATTGCTTCTGTTGGCGGGTCGGGTACGCACGTGACGATTGCCGATATTTCACCTGATATGGTGGAAGAGGGCAAGCGTCGCGCCGAGGCTGGCCGGCTTGCCAGCAAGGTGGATTTCACCGTGGGCAATGCGGAGGCGCTGGCGTTTCCCGATCAGAGCTTTGATGCCTACACGATTGCCTTTGGCATTCGCAATATACCGCAAATTCAACGGGCGTTGCAGGAAGCCCATCGCGTGCTGAAACCCGGTGGGCGTTTCATGTGTCTGGAATTCAGCCATATGGAACTCGAAGCCGCGCAGAAAATCTACGACACATATTCCTTCACCGTCATTCCCGCGGTCGGCAAGATTGTGATGGGTGATGGGCAACCCTATCGTTACCTCGTGGAATCCATCCGCACATTCCCAAAGCAACAGGAGTTTGCTGATATGATCGAGCAGGCTGGATTCCTGCGCGTCAGCTGGCGAAATCTCACCGGTGGCGTGGTTGCCATTCATTCGGGCTGGCGCATCTGATGGCATTGGCCATCACAAATTTTTTCAGGATCATGCGCGCGGGATTTGTTCTGGCGCGGCATGGTGCTCTGCTGCCGCCAGAGCAAACAGCGCAACTGCCCTGGATTGCGCAAAAAGCCTTGACGCTGGCGCAGATTGGCAGCGACACGCGCGAGACTGAGCAGGGTAACCGCATTTCGAAGGCGCTCGCAGCACTGGGTCCGAGCTACATCAAGCTGGGGCAGTTCCTTGCCACGCGGCCCGATGTGATCGGGGCCAAGCGGGCCTTCGAGTTGAAAGTCCTGCAGGACAAACTGCCGCCGTTTCCGATGTCGGTCGCGAAGGCGATCATTTTCAAGGAACTGGGCCAGCCTGTTGAAACGCTGTTTGCGTCTTTCGGCGAACCCATTGCTGCGGCCTCAGTTGCACAGGTGCACAAGGCTGTGACCCATGACGGGCGTAACGTGGCCGTGAAGATTTTGCGGCCAGATGTGGACCGCCGTTTTGCTGCTGATATCGACAGTTTCGGTTTTGCCGCGCGCATGATTGAACGCGTATCTATGGCAGGACGTCGTCTCAGGCCCGTCGCTGCCGTGGCCATGCTTGAGCAATCCATGAAGCTTGAACTTGATCTTCGCATGGAAGCTTCAGCCCTTGGCGAGATGGCGGAGAATACAAAAGACGATCCCGGCTTTCGCCTGCCGAAGGTTGATTGGGCCACCACTTCAAAACGCGTGCTGACAACCGAGTGGATGGACGGCACGCCGATGGCGGATGTGGTCACACTGAAAGCCAGCGGGCTTGATCTCATCGCCATGGGCGACATGGTGATCCAGAGCTTTCTGCGCCATGCCATCCGCGATGGGTTCTTTCATGCCGACATGCATCAGGGTAATCTGATGGTTGATCGGCAAGGCAATCTCGTGGCCTTTGACCTCGGCATCATGGGGCGGCTTGGCATGAAGGAGCGCTTGTTTCTCGCGGAAATTCTCTACGGCTTCATCACGCGCGATTACATGCGCGTGGCGCAGGTACATTTTGATGCGGGCTATGTACCGCAGACGCAGGACGTGAATAATTTTGCGCAAGCCCTGCGATCCATCGGTGAACCCATCCTGGGTTTGCAGGCCGACCAGATTTCCATGGCACGGCTGCTCACGCAATTGTTCGAGGTGACCGAGCAGTTCGAGATGCAGACACAACCGCAATTACTGTTGCTGCAAAAAACCATGGTGGTGGTGGAGGGTGTGGCGCGTACGTTGAACCCCAATCTCAACATGTGGCAAACGGCTGAACCCTTTGTCCGGGCGTGGATTGAGCGTACACTTGGGCCTATTGGCAAGCTGCAGGAAGCAAGCGAGAGTGTCAAAGCCCTGGCACGCTTGGCATTGCAACTGCCCACGCTGCTGGATGAGGGACATAAAGCCATGCAGACTCTGGCCACACAGCAAGAGGAAGCGCAACAGCCAAAACCCGGCACGCTTGCAGCCATGGCGCCCTGGCAGTTGGCCGCCATTGTATTCTCAAGCATCGTGCTGGCCGCCATGGTGGTACAGGTGTTGTGAGGGGGATGTCATGACGCAATCAGTTCTCCTCATCATTGGTGGCGGCATCTCGGCTTACAAGTCACTGGAGCTGATCCGCCTGCTCAAGGCCAAGGCCATGGGCGTCCGCTGTATCATGACCAAGGCGGCGGAACAGTTTGTGACGCCCCTGTCGGTGGCCGCACTTTCCGGCGAAAAGGTTTATTCTGACTTGTTTTCGCTCACCGATGAAACAGAGATGGGCCACATCGAATTGTCGCGTGTCGCTGATCTGGTTGTCGTGGCACCTGCGACGGCGGATCTGCTGGCGAAAATGGCGACCGGTCTGGCCAATGATCTTGCTTCCACAGCGTTACTGGCGACCGACAAGAAGGTGCTGGCAGCACCCGCCATGAATGTGCGGATGTGGCAACACGCGGCAACACAGCGAAATATCCGTACACTGACGAATGATGGAATCCTGATCGTTGGCCCGAATCAAGGCGACATGGCCTGTGGTGAGTATGGGCCGGGGCGCATGGCAGAACCTGTGGAGATTGTGGCGGCCATTGAAGCCGCACTTCAACCTCAGCCGAAGCCATTGGCAGGCAAGCATGTGTTGATCACCGCAGGCCCAACGCGCGAGGCCATTGACCCCGTGCGCTACATTTCCAACCACTCTTCGGGCAAGCAGGGCTATGCCATCGCCGAAGCTGCGACAAGGCTGGGGGCACAGGTGACGTTGATCAGCGGACCGGTGAATTTACCGTTGCCGCCTGGGGCTGCGGTATTGCCAATACAGACCGCTGACGAGATGTTGCAGGCGGTGGAACGCTCGCTTCCCGCTGACATCGCCATTTTTACCGCAGCCGTGGCGGATTGGAAAGTCAAAGCTGTTTCAAAAGAGAAGATCAAGAAGATTGACAATGGCGTCTTGCCGTCGCTCAACTTTGAAGAAAATCCGGACATTCTCAAAACCATCGCAACGCGCAAGCAAGGCCGACCAAAGCTTATAGTGGGGTTTGCAGCTGAGACCGAGAATGTGCTTGAGCATGCAAAAGCAAAGCTCGCGAAAAAGCACTGCGATCTGATTGTTGCTAATGATGTGTCGAAAGAAGGTGGTGTGTTTGGTGGCGATCAGAATACAGTACATCTAGTCACTGCAAGGAGTGTTGAAAGCTGGCCCGCCATGACCAAGTCGCAAGTGGCATCACAACTGATGACCAAACTGGCGGAAATGTTGTGAAGCTCAAGATGGCGCGCATGCCCGGTGCATCCGATCTGCCCCTGCCGGGCTATGCCACGGCTGGTGCCGCTGGTCTGGATTTGCGCTCTGCAGAAGCACTCACAATCCAACCTGGTGCCCGTGCACTTGTGCCGACGGGCATCGCCATCGCCCTGCCTGAGAATTTCGAGGCCCAGGTGCGCCCGCGTTCCGGGCTTGCAGTCAGGCATGGGGTGACGGTGCTCAATGCGCCGGGCACGATTGATTCCGACTATCGAGGTGAAATCAAGGTGCCGCTGATCAATCTGGGGTCGGAGGATTTTGTGATCGCGCGGGGAGACCGGATTGCCCAGATGGTGGTGGCCCCTGTGGTCAAGGTTGCGGTGGTTGAAGCGGATGCGCTGGATCAGACGGCGCGAAATGCGGGTGGGTTTGGTTCAAGTGGCACGGGATAGAGCCGTTGTGGGGAGACACCCCCTCCCCGCTTCGGGGTACTCCCCCACGCTTCGCGTGAGGAAGAATGACTTTTTTCTCCCTCGGCGTCTTCGCCGGGGGAGTACCCCGAAGGGGGGAGGGGTTGTTCCACCACAAGAGACCATTGTGAGGATTCTCAATGCCACTCTCTGACTCCGAAATCGAACGCTATGCCCGTCACCTTGTCTTGCAGGAAATCGGCGGCCCCGGCCAGAACAGGTTGAAGCAGTCATCGGTTCTGGTGATCGGCGCAGGCGGACTTGGTGCGCCACTGCTCATGTATCTCGCCGCTGCAGGTGTAGGCCGGATTGGCATCATCGACCATGACACGGTTTCGCTTTCGAACTTGCAGCGCCAGGTCATTCACACAACGGATCGTGTGGGACAGTTGAAAACGGCGAGTGCCGCTGAACAGATTGCTGCCATCAACCCGCATGTGATCGTGGAGCAGCATCCGTTCCGGCTGACCCCGGAGAATGCCCTCGGCCTCATCGAGCGCTACGACGTAGTGGCCGATGGCTGTGACAATTTCCCGACGCGGTTTCTGGTGAGCGATGCCTGTTACTTCGCAAAAAAGCCTCTGGTGTCAGCGGCCGTGGGGCAATTTGACGGTCAGATTTCGACTTTCAAACCCTATGAAAATCAGAACCCCACATACCGCTGCTTCATTGGTGATCTGCCGGAGCGCGGGTTGTTTCCGGCTTGCGAAGAAGCGGGCGTGATTGGCGCTTTGCCCGGGATCATCGGATCCATGCAGGCCATGGAGGTGATCAAGGAATTGCTGGGCATCGGTGAAAGCCTGGTCGGGCGCATCCTGATGTATGACGCCTTGTCAGCCCGGTTTTTCGAAACGAAACTGGCACTTTCGCCGGACAATCCGCTGACAGGTCGCAATCCGACGATTCGCGATCTCAACCCGGATAACTATGACGACTCGTCCAGACCAACTATATAAGGATTTCTTTATATAGGTCTTGCAGCCCGTCCGCTGCCTTGCTATAGCCCCCGCCATCACAAGAGATACGAGGAAGATCATGAGTAAGCACGACTATGCTGTTGCCGATATCAAGCTGGCGGACTGGGGCCGCAAGGAACTGGATATGGCCGAGATTGAAATGCCGGGCCTGATGTCCACCCGCGCCGAATTTGCAGCGTCCCAGCCCTTGAAGGGTGCCCGCATCACGGGCTCGCTGCATATGACCATTCAGACGGCGGTGTTGATTGAAACACTGAAAGCGCTGGGCGCTGACATTCGCTGGGCCTCGTGCAACATTTTTTCAACGCAGGATCACGCCGCTGCCGCCATTGCCGCTGCGGGCATTCCTGTGTTCGCCGTCAAGGGCGAGTCACTGAAGGACTACTGGGAATACACCGCCAAGATTTTTGAATGGCCCGACGGCAAGCCCACCAACATGATCCTCGATGATGGCGGCGATGCCACCATGTATATTCTGCTGGGCGAAGAATCGGAATCCAATCCATCCCTCATCGCGCATCCAAAGGCCGAAGAAGAAGAGTACCTCTTCGCCCAGATCAAGAAGCGCCACAAGGAACAGCCGGGATGGTTTGCAGAACAGCGCAAGGCCATTATCGGCGTGACCGAGGAAACAACAACAGGCGTGCATCGGCTTTACGAATTGCAGAAGAAGGGCAAGTTGCCATTCCCTGCCATCAATGTGAACGACAGTGTGACGAAGTCGAAGTTCGACAACAAGTACGGCTGCAAGGAATCTCTGGTAGACGCCATCCGCCGCGGCACGGACGTGATGATTGCCGGCAAGGTTGCCGTGGTTTGCGGCTACGGTGACGTAGGCAAAGGTTCTGCTGCCTCGCTTCGCGGTGCAGGTGCCCGTGTTGTTGTGACGGAAGTTGACCCGATCTGCGCCTTGCAGGCCTCAATGGATGGTTTTGCTGTCCAGACCTTGCAGCAGACATTGCCAACCGCTGACATTTTCGTAACGGCCACCGGCAACAAGGATGTGATCACGCTGGATGACATGAAAGAGATGAAGGACATGGCCATTGTCTGCAACATCGGCCACTTCGACAATGAAATCCAAGTGGCGGAACTGAAGAACTTCCCCTGGACCAACATCAAGCCACAGGTCGATATCATCAAGTTCCCGAAGGGCAATCGCATGGTTCTGTTGTCAGAAGGTCGCTTGGTCAACCTCGGCAACGCTACGGGGCATCCGAGCTTCGTGATGTCCGCCTCCTTCACAAACCAGACCCTGGCGCAGATTGAAATCTATAGCAATCGCACCAATGGCAAGTACAAGAACGAAGTCTATGTGCTGCCGAAGGAACTTGATGAGAAGGTCGCTCGTCTGCATCTTGCCAAGCTTGGCGTGACGCTCACGGAGCTGAAGCCGGAACAGGCGTCTTACATCGGCGTGACACCACAGGGCCCATTCAAGACGGATGCCTATCGTTACTGATTTGGACGCAAAACCTGATTCAGGGTGCCCAGGTCAAAAACCGCGGCACCCTTTTTCTTTTGGGTCGGTGTTCACTATAGTCAAAACGGTGATTCGCGGGCGTTGGGGCAGACGCTTCGGATTGTTCTGGGCATGAATTGAAACGGGATGTTTGAACTGGGCATGGATGCGGGATTCCCATTGCTGTCATTTGTCTTGCATCTGCCGGACAACATGACCACCGCAAGCCTTCCCCTTGCAGCCCTGCTGGCAGGCGGCTCCATTACCATCGAAATGGCAGCGCTTGGCACCATGGCGGCGGGACTGGCGCTAACCTTCATCAACCTCAACAAATCGCGCCGCCAGCTGGTGACAGCACAGCGTCGCGTCGGCGAGCTTGAATATCAATTGAACGAAGTGGAAGCGGCACTGCACAGCGAGTCGCAAATACTTCTGGTATGGCGTGGGCAGGACGAGCACCCCCATCGCATGGCCGGAGACATGCACGGATCAGCCCAGGTGCCCGCAACGAAAGAGGCGATGGCCGATTTCAAGACCTGGCTGGAGCCGGACTCAGTCAGCGAAACCACGCACAACCTGGAGGCCCTGCGCACATCAGGACGCGCCTTCAACATCGGTGTGAAAAGTCTGGCAGGCGAACTCCTCGAAGTGGACGGCAGACCGGCGGGTGGCCATGCGACTTTGCGGTTCCGTCCGCTAGCCGGTGATCGCAGGCAGATCACGGAGCTTTCCTACGACGCCTCAAAGCTTGCCAAGCAAGTGCAGCGTCTCAGCGCCATTCTTGATGCCGCGCCATTTCCGGCATGGATAACAAAACCTGATGGTGCATTGAGCTGGCTCAACCAGGCCTATGTGGTGGCCATGGAAGCCGGCGACATGCAAGGCGTGTTGCGGGCCGGTCGGCCGCTGTTTGCGGCTGAACAAATCGACAGGAGCCGCAGCAATGCGCCTTCAGGTTTGATTGGACGCGGACGTGCCGTCACCAAGGGCACCATGCACACCTACAATGTGCATGAACGCGTGATTGACGGCGGAACCGTTGGCTATGCCATCGACATGACGGCACTGGAGAGTGCCGAAAAGGAGCTGGAGCGGCACATCAAGGCGCATGCTTCTACCCTCGACAAGCTTGAGACAGCCATTGCAATCTTCGGCCCCGACCAGCGCCTGCGCTTCTTCAACCAGGCCTATGTCACACTATGGTCGCTGGATGAGGCATGGCTGAAAACGCAACCCTCCGACAGCGAAATCCTGGACCGGCTTCGTGGCCAGCGCGTGTTGCCGGAACAGGCGAATTTCCGCGAATGGAAATCCAAGCAGTTATCGTCCTATACCACCCTGGAAATGCGCGAGGCCTATTGGTATCTGCCTGATGGTCGATCGCTGCATGTGATCTGCGAGCAACATCCCTTTGGTGGCGTGACCTATCTCTATGAGAATCTCACCAAAGAGTATCAATTGGAGAGTCGCTATAACGATCTCTCGACGGTGCAGCGTGAGACTCTTGATAATCTTTCTGTGGCTGTTGCCTTGTTTGGCTCTGATGCGCGACTGAAACTTTACAATCCGGCGTTCCAGCGCCTGTGGGATATTCCTGTCACCTCCCAGGGGCCGGGCTTGCACGCGGATCAGCTCAGCCAGATGCAAAACTATTCCATGGAAGCACGCGGCGCCTGGCAGGACATTCGCTATGCCCTCACCGCCATGGAAGGTGAGCGCAAGAGGCTGGATGGTCGCGTATCCCATGGTGACGCGGTGCTCAGCTATTCGGCGGTGCCGCTGCCCGATGGCAATGCGCTGTTGACCTTCGCCGATATTTCCGACACCGAACGGGCGGAGAAGGCACTGCGCGAAAGGGCCGAGGCGCTGGAAGCGGCGGACCGCTTAAAGAGCCAGTTCCTGGCGAATGTATCCTATGAAATCCGCACCCCCCTCACCAGTATTTCCGGCTTTGCCGAAACGCTTGATCTTGGCATTGCCGGTCAATTGCAGCCAAAGCAGCGCGAGTATATTCTGGACATCCGGCGTTCCTCAGATGAGTTGACGTCTATCATTGATGCCATCATCGATCTTTCGGCCATTGATGCGGGCCAGATGGAACTCAGGCTCGGCAAGGTTGATGTACCGCAGTTGTTTGAACGGGTGGCGCAACGCCTGCTGCCAGCACTGGAACGGCGGGACCTGTCGCTCAACATCGAATTGGCAGTAGATGTATCGCAGATTTTTGCAGACCAGCAGCGTATGGAGCAAATTCTTAGTCATCTCCTGTCCAATGCCATCGGCTTTTCTCATCCCAAGGGCACGGTCACCCTCGGTGCGCGCAAGCGTGGTGCCATGTTGCAGATCTGGGTGGCGGACCGCGGCAAGGGGATTGATCCAGATTTTCAGCCGCGTGCCTTTGACCGCTTCCAGGCCAAGCCCATGCCCGGCAGCCATCGCGGACCGGGCCTGGGTCTGGCCATCGTCAAAAGCTTCACGGAATTGCATGGCGGCACCGTGGCTCTCTCGTCGAAGATCGACGAGGGCACCACGGTTGTCTGCAACCTGCCGCTCGGCGGGCCTCAGCAACACATGACGCAGGTCCGGGGCGCGGCGTGACCCCTGCATTCGAAGACCGGTTGACGCTGAAAGGCGAGGCCGCGACTGCGGCCTTGGGCGAGCGGCTATCGCTCTGGGTGCGACCCGGCATGGTGGTTCTGCTTGAGGGTGACCTCGGGTCGGGGAAATCCACGCTGGCGCGGGCATTCATCCGTACACTGATGAATAAAGGCGCGGATGCTGATATCCCCAGCCCCACCTTTTCCTTGACTCAAATCTATCATGAGACGCGCGTACCAGTCTTTCATGCCGATCTTTACCGTCTAAACAGTGCTGCTGATGTGAATGAACTTGGATTTGTGGATTTGCTGACAACGCATGCCGGATTGATCGAGTGGCCGGATCGCCTGGGTCAGCCGCTTGGACCGGATGTCTTGACGGTGTCGCTTTCAGGACGTGGAGAAAGCCGTGCGGCTCACCTGCACGGCACAGGCGCATGGTCACAGGCCTTGCAGCGTGACGGACAGTTGCGGGCGTTTTTGTTGACGACACAGCATTCGCATGCACAGCGCTTCTTTTTTGAAGGTGATGCCTCTTCGCGACGCTATGAACGGTTGGTCACGGACGCCGGTGAGCACTGTCTGCTCATGGATATGCCACAACGGCCTGATGGCCCGGTGGTCAAACATGGCAAACCCTACAGCGCCATTGCGCATCTGGCTGAAAATATCACGGCCGTGGTCGCCGTCAACACACATCTTGTCGGCCAGGGTTACAGCGCACCGCGCGTGCTGCAGGCCGACCTCGGTTCGGGCTTTGCCTTGATCGAGCCGCTGGGATCACAGGTCTATGGCAAAATGCTGCTCGATGGTTTTGACATGCGCGAGCCCCTTGAAACCGCCGCCGCGGTGTTGGCCGACATGGCTCTCAGGGAATGGCCGCGCAATGCCACGGCACTGGGCGTTCAACACACGGTGCATGATTTTGATCTTGCGGCGCAGTTGATTGAAGTTGATCTGCTGCCGTCATGGTTCATTCCGCATGCACGGGGCGTTGAAGCAACCGGAGAACAGAAGCAGGCGTTCGCCGAAATCTGGACGTCGCTGTTGCAACTGGCAAAACCAGAAATGCCCCAATGGACGATGCGCGACTACCATTCACCCAATCTGCTCTGGTTACCGCAGCGTGACGGATTAAAGCGCGTGGGCATCATCGACAGCCAGGATACGGTCATGGGGCACCCCGCCTATGATCTTGCATCCATGGCGCAGGATGCGCGCGTTGATATTTCGCCCGACATGGAAGATCACATCATCGCGCATTACTGCGCTGCCCGTGAACGGCAGGGCGGTTTCAACCGGGCTGACTTCATGACCGCCTATGCGGTTCTGGGCGCACAACGGACCACGAAAATTCTCGGTATCTTTGCCCGCCTGAACAAACGCGATGGCAAGCCCGGTTATTTGAAGCACATGCCGCGCGTGTCGCGCGCTCTGCAACGCAATCTGCAACATCCCGCCCTGGCACCGCTCAAGGCGTGGTATCTCACGCATCTTCCCGAAGCGATTGGAGCATCCGCATGAGCCTCGGTTGCCATGCCATGGTCCTGGCGGCGGGGTATGGCACACGCATGCGGCCTCTCACCAACAGCATTCCCAAGCCGCTGGTGAAAGTGGCGGGAAAGCCGCTGATCGACTATGGCTTTGATCGCTTGCGGGAAGCGCAGGTTGAAAACGCCGTCGTGAATGGCCACTATCTTGCTGATCAGATCGAGACCTGGGCCAGTGGAATAACGTCTCCACGCACGCTGTTCTCGACTGAGCGGGATGCTATTCTCGACACGGGCGGAGGCATCGCACGCGCCCTGCCTTTGCTCGGTCACGATCCATTCTTTGTGTTGAACGCCGACAGTTTCTGGCTTGATGGTGCCACACCGGCACTTGAGCGCCTGCGCTCAGCTTGGAACGATGCGAAGATGGACTGTCTGTTGCTTCTGTGTGATGTCGCACAGACCACAGGCTATGATGGCAAGGGCGACTTCGTCATAGAAGCGGAAGGTCGGCTTGTTCGTCGCAAGGATAAACCTGACCAGAAGGCGCTGGCCTATATTGGTGGCTACCTTGTTCACCCCCGGCTTTTTGCCGAAGCCCCACAGAGTTCCTACTCGATGAATGTCCTGTGGGATCAAGCCATGGCGAAAGGGCGTCTTTTCGGACTTGCCCATGATGGCCATTGGTTGCACGTTGGCACGGTAGATGCGATCAGCCAAGCGGAAGACTTTCTCCGCCGGAGGTAATTTGGGTTTCTCACTTTACAGCATTGCAGCGGAGGAGACGTTCCTGCGCGTGTTGGCACGGGCGGTACTCAATGGATTTCCCGTCGCTGATACCGGCATTGCGCTGTCACGCTGGACCGTCCTTCTGCCCAACCGACGCTCTGCAAGGGCGCTGCAATCCATTCTGCTTGAGGAAAGCGGCGCCAGGGCCATGCTGCTTCCGCGCATCAGGCCGATCGGTGACCTTGATGAAGAGCTGCTGGATGACAGCCTCCCGCAGAATGGCGTTTTCGATGGCATTGCCAAGACCGATCAGTTGCATGCCATCCTGTTGTTACTGACGCGCTGGGCGGAGGCCAACCCTGCGGCCCAGTTGGCGCAGGATGTGCTGCACGCGGGTTCTCAAGCGTTTGCGCTGGCCTTGAGCTTGCAACAGCTGGTGAACCAGTTCGAAACCGAGGATGTGGAGGTTGAAACGCTGAAAGATGTTTATGACCTCGATCTTGCGGGGCACCGGCAGAACATTCTTGATCTTCTGAAAGTGGTGACGGCTGAATTGCCCGCCCTGCTTGCCAAGGACAATCTCATCGGCCCGGCTGCCCGGCGCAATCTTATGATCCGGCTGGAGGCAACGCGTGTTGCAGAGCGCAAGCACAAAGGCCCCATCATCGCGGCGGGATCCACAGGCACCAACCCCGCCACGCGCGATCTCTTGAAGGCCATTGCCCTGGATCCGATGGGTGCCGTGGTCCTGCCGGGACTTGATCTTGCGTTGGACGCTGCCGCATGGAGCGCCATCACCCCGGAACATCCACAATTTGCGCTGCGCACGCTGCTTTCGCAGTGGAGCGTGGATCGGAGCGCTGTTGCAGAACTGGGTGCTGCACAAGGACGTCGCATGTGGCTGATGGGACAGACCATGCGCCCGGCAGAAGTTGCCGATCAATGGTCTTCGTCACTGGCATCAGCGACCGATCAGGTGCGGCAGGCGTTGCATGATGTCGCCTTGATCGAGGCCAGGGACCGGCAGGAAGAAGCCGATGTGATTGCCCTGCGCCTGCGCCAGCATGTAGCGACGGCCGAAGGCAAGGCCGCCCTGATCACGCCGGATCGCGACCTTGCCATTCGGGTGAAGGCTTCCTTGAAACGCTGGAACATCGAGATTGATGATTCTGCTGGTGAACGGCTGACCCATACAGGCCATGCTGCACTGCTGGTTCTGTTGCTCAGCATGGTGGAAGACAGCTTTTCAGCTTCGTCGATATTTTCCCTGCTCTACCACAACGACTGCAACTTTGGAATTTCACGTGGCGAACACCTGGAGCGGGTGCGAAGCCTTGAGCTCGCAGGCTTTCGGGGACTGCCGGAAGCTCATGGGCTTGATGGCCTTGTCGGGCGTTTGCAGGCAAGGCGTGAGACAGTGGCGTCCGACCCCTATGCACACCCCCTGCTACGTGGGCTGACGGACGAACAATGGTCGGGTGCCGCACGGCTTGGCGCGCAATTGGTTTCCATCACGGCCCATCTTGCTGATCAGGGACCACGGTCGCTGGCAGAGCATGTTGATCGTTTAGGGCATGCCCTTGATGCCTTGTCACCAGCGGGGGAATTGATCAGTCCGGCAGATCAACTATTGCTGGATGTTCTGGAAGGCTTGCGCGTGGGATCAGCCTGGCATCCCGTGCTTCCGCTTGACAGGGCGCAGCACAGCATCGTCCAGGCCCTGGCGCGGGAGACGCTTCGACCCGTATTCAACGATGATCACCGACTGGCCATTCTGGGCCTGGCAGAGGCGCGGTTGATTGATGTTGAACTTGCCATTCTCGGGGGCCTCACCGAGGGGTCATGGCCGGAACGTCCTGATGCGGGACCATGGTTGAACCGGCCCATGCGCGACGGTCTGAAATTGCAGCAGCCAGAGCGCGAAATTGGCGTCACGGCGCACGACTTTGTACAGGGCTTTTGTCACCCCTTCGTCATGCTGACCTGGCCTAGGCGGTTGGGTGGTGCACCGGCTGCGCCTTCGCGCTGGGTCTTGCGGCTGAAGGCGGTCATCGAAGCTGCGGGCGTTGATCCCAAAAGTGTTGTTGATATGTCGCTGCCAGTATTGATGCGCAGGCTTGATGAACCTTTGGATTTTGTCCCCTTGCGACGGCCAAGGGTCACACCACCGGTGGCCGCACGGCCCACACGCTTCAGCGTGACCCGTATCGAGAAATTGGTTCGCGATTCCTATTGGGTTTATGCCAGAGGCATTCTGAAACTGGTGCCGCTAGAAGGCTTTGGGGAAGATGTTGACGCGGCCCTGCGCGGCCAATTGATCCATGCGGCCTTGCATGACTGGACCACGTCCCTGCCACAGGTTCCCGAGAGCGAAAGTCTCAACCTTCTCCTGGCCAAGGGCGGCGAGGCCTTTCAGCCCTATATGGGATTGCCGGAAGTCGCCACCTTCTGGTGGCCGCGTTTTCAACGGATGGCAATGCAGTTTGTCGAAACAGATCGCATGCTTCGGTCTGCAACGGCCCAATCAGTGACGGAAATCGGCGGGTCGATTGCCTTCGATGTTGCGGGCGCTGAACATGTGTTGATCGCAAGGGCAGACCGCATCGACATTGAACAGGATGGCACCTTGCGACTGGTCGACTACAAGTCGGGTGCTGTGCCCAGCATCAACCAGATCAAATCAGGCTTTGCTCCGCAATTGACGCTGGAAGCGGCCATAGCCTTGCGCGGTGGCTTCAGGAACCTGGCATCGCATGATGTGAAAGATGTTATGTACGTCTCCGTTGGCGGTACTGCCAAAGGTGTCGAGATCACGTCGCTTGCAGCAAAGAACGACGTTGCCGCCGAAGCGGCCAGGGCTTTTGCAGGATTGGTGGCACTGCTTGAAGCCTTCCAGCATCCGGCAACCGCCTATATCCCGCGCCACAACCCCAAGTTCGAAGACGATGTTTCAGACTACGATCTTCTCTCGCGCAAGCTGGAATGGCAGCTTGAGGGAACGGCATTGTGAACAAACCCAAGGCCAGGAAGGTTCCAACCAGGGAACAGCGCGCTGCATCAAACCCCGCACGTTCGGTGTGGGTGGCGGCCAGTGCGGGGTCTGGCAAGACCCAGGTGCTTGTGGACCGCGTCATTCGTCTGCTGCTGGACGGCGCTGAGCCTGCGGCCATTCTCTGCCTTACCTTCACCAAGGCTGCTGCTGCGGAAATGTCCAACCGCTTGTTCGAGCGCCTTGGCCAATGGATCGGCTTGACCGACACCGATCTTGACGAGGAACTGCGCAATCTTGGGGTCGAGGCTAGCAATGCGAAAATGCGTGCAGCGGCAAGGCGGCTGTTTGCTCGTGCGCTTGAAACACCAGGCGGCCTCAAGATTCAGACCATTCATGCCTTCTGCGAAAGGCTGTTGCAGCTGTTTCCAGTTGAAAGCGGCATGGCACCGGGTTTTCGTGTGTTGGAAGACCAGGACAGCAAACAGCTGTTTCGCGCGGCATTGTTGAATGCGCTGTCGTCAGATGACAAAGATGCACAGACGGCGTGGAGTTTTCTTAATGATGGCAGCATCAGTTCGCTTGATGCACTGGAAAAGCTGGCATCACCTTTTCTTTCGGGAAGCAATGGCATGCGGGCGCGGCTCTCGGACATGGGTCAGTTGGCCGAGATCGAGAGCAGGCTCCGCGCGATTCTCGGACTGGAGCCAGACGAGCAAATGCGCGATGTGGCTGATGCTTTGGCCGATATCAACGACCGGAAATACCTCGCTGTCGCCAAGCTGATCGCACCTTACAAGCTGGCCCATGAGCACAATGTCGCCCTGCACCTCCACGCCGTCGTGGCGGCAGGAGTCGAGGCCAGCCGTATTGAAGCCCTGGCCAGCCTGTTCACCCGCTTTGACCAGGGCCAGCGTGTGCCCCGCGCAAAACTGATCCTGGTGGGAACCGAACGTGCCCACCCTCTGGACATTGAGTGGTTGAAGGCGGAACAGGAGAACAAGATCGAATTGATGCGCCGCTTCGGCTTGCTGCAGGTCCTCGAAGCCAACCTTGCTATTTACAGGGCCATGGCGGGCGTGCTGGCGAGGGTGAACCTGGCCAAGCGCGCGCGCGGGCTTTATGACTTTGATGACCTGATTGCACGCACTTCACAACTTCTCACCGGCCATGAGGCGGCGCAATGGGTGCTCTACAAGCTTGACAAGGGTCTTTCCCATATCCTGGTGGACGAGGCCCAGGACACCAGCCCCGCCCAGTGGACCATCATCAAGGCGCTGGCGGATGAATTCTTCACGACGTCAGTGGATGACTATGGTCGCAGACGCTCAATCTTCGCGGTCGGCGATCTCAAGCAGTCGATCTTCAGTTTTCAAGGGGCGGATGTTGCCGCCTTTGAGACTGCGCGCATCTCCTTTGGCAATGCCTTGCAGACCGTGCAGCAAGAACTCGATGTTGTTGATCTCTCGGTTTCCTATCGCAGTGCCCAGCAAGTGCTGGATGTTGTCGATCAGGTGTTTGCGCCTGGACGTCCGGCGCGTGCGGGATTTGGACCCCGAGCAGAACAGGAGCGACCCCATACGGCTTCTGAAAAGACCCGCGTAGGGTTGGTGGAGCTTTGGGACATCGAGCGGCCTGACGAGGTGGAAGAAGTTGACGACTGGCGGGCACCCACCGATGCTTTGCAACGCAACCATCCCCGCCTCAAACTGGCCAACCGGATTGCCCGCACCATCAAGGGCTGGATCGGCAGCCGCGTCATTGCGGGCGGTGACAGAACCGTGGGGGCGGGAGATATTCTCATTCTGCTGCAAAGCCGCAATGTGCTGTTCAATGCGCTGATTGGCGCCTTGCGCCGACATGGTGTGCCGGTGGCAGGGGCAGACCGCTTGAAACTGCAACAGAGCCTGATCATCCAGGACATGATAATGCTTGGCCAGTTCATGCGCATGCCAGACGATGACCACGCCCTGGCCTGCGTATTGAAGAGCCCGCTGGTGCCGGAGCCTGTGTCGGAAGAGCAATTGTTTGATCTTGCCCATGGCCGCGAACAGCACAGCATCTGGTCGCGCCTTTCGCCAGCGTCTCCCAATGCCATCATGCTGGCACAAACACTTGAGACCACTGAAACGCCCTACATGTTTTTTGCCGGGCTTCTGCAGCGGGCAAAAAAACTCATTCTCCAGCGGCTGGGCCAGGAAGCCGAAGACGCCGCACAGGAATTTCTGACGCTCGCACTTGATTATGAGCAGCATCATGGCACCTCGCTGACAGGATTTCTGGATTGGCTGGCGTCAGGCGAAACTGAAATCAAGCGGGAAATGGAAGCCGCGGCAGGACAGGTGCGCCTGATGACGGTGCATGGCTCCAAGGGCCTGGAAGCGCCGATCGTGTTTCTTGCCGATGCGGCTGATCAACCGCGCGCCCGGGGCGGCAGGCTGGTTGAACTGCTTCAGGAAGGCCCGTGGCGCGGGGCCCAGCTGTTTCTGCCGCAGACGCTGATGGTGGCACCAGTGATTGACGAGCTGAAGGACGCTGCAAAACTGCACACTCAGAATGAACGCATGCGGCTGCTTTATGTTGGTATGACGCGGGCGGCGGATGAACTTTACATCTGTGGCAGCGTAAACAAGATAGACGCAGAGAAAGTGCCGAAAGACAGCTGGTATCCGCATGTGAGTGCGGTGGTGCAGGAGGCTGGCGGACTGCCGGGTGTGCGCAGGGTTGACGATGATCCGGAACTGATCCGCTGGCGCTTTGGCGCAGAGCCACGAGAGATCGGCCGAGAGCTGGAGATTGCGCGTGACATGGTGGCCATTCCCGATTGGGCCACAACGCCGGTGACGCCAGTCCGCAAGCGACCCCCAGCCCTGCTGCCGAGCCGTGACAGCGACGACTTTGACCGTCGCGCAGCCGAGCTGGGCATCGCCACCCATCGCCTTATCGAGTTGATGGCGGATGCCGATGCAAGCGAACGCTTGGCGCTGGGGCAGGCCTGGGCCAGGCGCCTGAATCTTTCCGGCAACACCGTGCAACGGGTGGAGACCATGCTGGCCATGCCAGAGCTTTTACAGCTTTTTGGCGTGAACGGTCAATCCGAAGTGATGATTGAGGGGATCGTGCCGGGGCTTGGGCGGGTCACAGGGCGGCTGGACCGGGTTGGCCTTGGCGAGAGTGTCATCACGCTTCTCGACTACAAGACCAACCAAGTTCCCGTGCTGCAATTGACCGCTGATCACCCCTATGCCCGACAAATGGCAGGTTATGTGGCCCTGTTGCAGCAGGCCTACCCTTCCCATGCGCTCAAGGCTGCCCTGTTCTGGACGCAAAGCGGCGAGATTTCGTGGCTTTCGCCTCACTTGCTGTCACAGGCCCTTGAACAGCGGATCAAAGAGACGGCTTGACCCGGGCTGTCTGGATGCTTACGTCTCAGCTATCCCCTATGATTTGTTTTGGAGAATGCCGATGTCCACCCACAAAGTCACCGATGCGTCTTTTGATGCAGATGTCCTGAAGTCCGATGCGCCTGTGGTGGTGGATTTCTGGGCGGAATGGTGTGGCCCCTGCAAGATGATCGGACCCTCGCTTGAGGAGATTGCCACGGAACTTGGACCCAAGGTCAAGATCGTGAAGATCAACATCGACGAGAATCCATCGTCACCGTCCAAATACGGAGTGCGCGGTATTCCCACTTTGATGGTGTTCAAAGGCGGCAAGCTGGCCTCGACGAAGGTGGGCGCTGCACCGAAGAACCAGTTGCAAAGCTGGATCGAACAGTCGATTGCCTAACGCCTCGCGACGCCTGTGACGGCAGACATTTCAGTCTGCTGTTCGGCGGCCAGCACATGGCCTGCGAGATAGAGCGAACCACAAATCAGAATGCGGACAGCTGGCTTCAGCAATGCAGCCTGATGCACGGCACTTGTGATATCATCAACTGTTGTCGCTGGCGTTCCCAAACTTCGTACAGTGTGTGCCAGTTGCTCTGCTGAAATGGCGTTAGGTTCATTCGGAATAGACAGCGTCACCACATGCGCAGCCAGTTTGGCCAGTGGCTGGATAAACTGGCTGGCATCCTTGGTGTTGAGCATGCCCCAGATAATGACGAGGGGTTTTGCAGGCATGACCTTGAAGGCTTGCGCCAACACGATACCAGCATCGGCGTTGTGGCCACCGTCGAGCCAGAGCTCGCAGCCATCGTTGAGGTGGTTTGACAATGCTCCGCCTTTTAGACGCTGCAACCGGGCGGGCCATGACACTGACTTCAAACCTTCGGAGATGTGTGTATCGGTAATGCGTTGATCTCGAATGTTGCGCAGCACAGCAATGGCGTTACCCGCATTGCCGATTTGATGTGTGCCGGGGAGTGCGGGCAAGGGCAAATCCAAAAGACCATCGGCATCCTGAAACACCAGGCGGCCGTGCTGTGGAAAGACATCCCAGTCCTGGCCTGAAACTATCAGCGGTGCATTCAACTGATCCGCAACTGCTTCGATGACGTCGCGGGCCTGTGACGGCATGGCACCCACCACACAAGCCACGCCTGACTTGATGATGCCCGCCTTTTCGCGGGCTATCAGTTCAATCGTGTCACCCAGATATTGCTGAT
This sequence comes from Hyphomicrobiales bacterium, assembly GCA_031398425.1. Taxonomy (GTDB): domain Bacteria; phylum Pseudomonadota; class Alphaproteobacteria; order Rhizobiales; family Aestuariivirgaceae; genus Aestuariivirga. The sequence continues at coordinate 24,006 of JANNNG010000247.1, forward strand.
GATCAAGACCAATTGATGTGATGCAACAGGCTGTCGGTGCCGGCGTGACATTGGTGGCATCGAGCCTGCCGCCCAGACCCACTTCGAGCAGCAGATAATCCGCAGGGGTTCTGGCAAAAGCGAGGAACGCTGCTGCCGTGGTGATTTCGAAGAAGGTGATGGGTTCGCCTGCATTTGCAACTTCACATTCTTCGAGCAGTGCGGACAACGCGGTTTCTGAGATCAGTTCACCGGCCACGCGAATACGTTCGTGGAATTTCACGAGATGCGGCGAGGTGTAGGCGTGCACTTTCAATCCGGCTGCGTCCATCATGGCGCGCAGGAACGCCAGCGTGGAGCCCTTGCCATTGGTGCCTGCGATGTGAATGATGGGCGGCAGTTTTTCTTCCGGGTGCCCGAGCCGCTCAAGGATGCGCCACATGCGCTCCAGACTGAGGTCAATGATCTTTGGATGCAGCGACAGCAGCCTTGTCAAGATGGCATCGCTGACGGCCATGGATGCTCAGACCGGAACCAGTGCGGTTGATGGTGTGCTGTTGGATTGCTTCAGCAGGATGCGGGCAATGCGGGCCACTGTGGCTTTCATGTCCAGACGGGACACCACCGCATCCACCATGCCATGGTCTTTCAGATATTCCGAACGCTGAAAACCATCTGGCAGCTTTTCACGGATGGTCTGCTCGATGACGCGCTGCCCGGCAAAGCCGATGAGTGCATTGGGCTCAGCCAGATGCACATCGCCCAGCATGGCATAGGACGCGGTGACACCGCCTGTCGTTGGATTGGTGAGGACCACGATGTAGGGCAGTCCTGCGGCGCGCAAATCCTGCACGGCAATTGTTGTGCGTGGCATCTGCATCAGGGACAGGATGCCTTCCTGCATGCGGGCACCGCCCGACGCCACGAAGATCACGCAAGGGCATTTTTCCGAAAGTGCCCGACGCATGGCCGTGATGATGGCTTCACCCGCCGCCATGCCAAGCGAGCCACCGATGAAGCCCATGTCCTGCACCATCACAACCATGGTCTGGCCTTCAACCTCGCCGATGCCGGCGTGAATTGAATCGTCGGCATGGCCCTTGGCCTTGGCTTCTTTCAGACGATCAGCATATTTGCGCTCGTCACGAAATCGCAAGGGGTCCACCGCGACATTGGAAAACGCGATCTTCTCCCACTCACCCGCATCGAAGATCGATTTCAATCGCGCCTCTGCGGGCATGCGGTGATGATGGCCTGAGCCTGGGAAGACGAATTGGTTGGCTTCGAGATCGCGGTAAAACACCATCTCGCCGGATTCCGGATCCTTGATCCACATGTTCTCCGGCGTGTCACGCTTTTGTCCAAGCAGCGAGCGGATTTTCGGACGGACGTAGTTCTTGATCCAGTTCATCTCAAACCTCCTGCAATGTCCGCCACCAGTTTGTGCACCACTGATGCTGTTCTTGGCGTGGCTTTGCCCTGTTTGTTCAATGACGTTGCCACTGCGTTGACCAGAGCGGAACCCACCACCACACCATCAGCTGTTTTGGCGATGGTTCTCGCTTGCTCCGCCGTTTTGACACCGAAGCCCACGCAAATCGGAAGTTTCGTATGTTTCTTCAAGCGTTCGACATTCTGTTTGACGCTTTTCAAGTCTGGGGCCTTGGTGCCGGTGATGCCGAGCACGGAGACGTAATACACAAAGCCCGACGTGTGCTTGAACACAGCAGGAGCGCGGTTGTCATCGGTTGTGGGTGTGGTCAGGCGGATGAAATTGATACCAGCAGCCATGGCGGGAATGCAGAGTTCGTCATCTTCTTCCGGGGGCAGATCGACGACGATCAAGCCGTCAATGCCGGCCTTCCTGATATCGACGAGAAACTTGTCGACGCAGTAGACGTAGATGGGATTGTAGTAGCCCATGAGGACGACAGGTGTCGTCTTGTCAGTTTTTCGGAACGCTGTAACCATGCGCAGGGTCTTCTTCATGGTCTGGCCACCATTCAGCGCGCGAAGGCCGCCCGCCTGAATTGTCGGGCCATCGGCCATGGGGTCGGTGAAAGGCATGCCCAGCTCTATCATATCGGCCCCGGCTTTCGGCAGTCCCTCGATGATCTTGAGGGAGGTGTCGTAGTCCGGATCGCCCGCCGTGATGTAGGTTACGAGTGCGGCTCGGCCTTCTTTCTTGAGGGCGGCGAATTTCTTGTCAATGCGTGTGATCATGGCCTGTCATGTGCTTGAAGTAGTTTTCACTTCGTTGATCCAGAATGCGGAGTATTTCCAACTTGCTGCTGCCCGGTCGATAGACAACGGTAAACGGTGTTTTCTGAATCTTGAAACATCGCTTTGGTGGTTTTCCAACCGGTCGTCCAATACCGGGGAAGTTAGCCAGCACTTTCATGGTATGCATGAATCGCTTGCTTGCGGGATCTAATCCTTCCGGGAAGTATTTTTCGTAATAATGCTTGAAATACATGTAGTCCAGTCGCGCGTCTCGCGTGTAGACGATCTGAAGAGACATCAGGCAACTTTTCTTCGGGATTTTGTTTCCGGGAAAATATCTGGCTCAGGTGGGGGTAATTCATTTTCAGTGCCCCACGATGACATCCATGCGTTTATGGCTTCTTCGGAAATGAAGATGCCCTTGTCTGCCTCCTTCACAGCCTCATCCAACTCCTTGTTGAATTGATCAAGGCCCTGGAAGTAAGACCTGATCGCGTGATTGGCGATAAAACCTGCCGTCCGCTTGGTCTTTTTGGCTTCTTTCTCAAGCCGGTTCCTGAGCTTGGAATCAAGTCGCAGGGAAAACGCTGTTGTTGCCATGGAACTCATCTCCTCCCTTACACTGTAATACAGTGTAGTTCATCCGTCAAATCTCCGTTCCCAATACCTTCGCCACGGTGAAGATATCCTTGTCGCCGCGACCACACATGTTCATGACGAGGAGATGATCCTTCGGCAACTCAGGTGCGATCTTGGCGACGTGGGCCAGGGCGTGTGACGGTTCCAACGCGGGAATGATACCTTCCAGTTCACAGCAGAACTGAAACGCATTCAACGCTTCCTTGTCTGTGGCTGCCACATATTGCACGCGCTTCATGTCATGCAGCCATGAATGCTCGGGGCCGATGCCGGGGTAATCGAGGCCAGCTGAAATCGAGTGTCCCTCGATGATCTGGCCATCATCATCCATCAGCAGATACGTACGGTTGCCATGCAGCACGCCAGGCTTGCCGCCGCTGATCGAGGCGGCATGGCCTGTCCTGGTCTTGAGACCATGGCCCGCAGCTTCAACGCCGATGATGTTCACATCCGTATCATCAAGGAAGGGATGGAACAGGCCCATGGCATTTGAGCCACCGCCAATGGCGGCCACCAGTGTGTCGGGCAAACGTCCCTCGCGCTTCAGCATCTGCGCCTTGGTTTCGCGACCGATGACACATTGAAAATCCCGTACCATTTCAGGGTATGGATGCGGACCAGCCACAGTGCCGATGCAATAGAAGGTGTCCTCGACATTGGCGACCCAATCACGCAAGGCTTCGTTGAGGGCATCCTTCAAGGTGCGCGAGCCGGATTTTGCGGGCACCACTTCCGCACCCAGCAATTTCATGCGGAACACATTGGGCTTCTGCCGTTCGATATCAACCTCGCCCATGTAAACAACGCATTTCAGACCAAAGCGGGCACAGGCTGTGGCAGTGGCCACACCATGTTGACCAGCACCGGTTTCGGCGATGATGCGCTTTTTTCCCATGCGGCGGGCCAGCAGGATTTGCCCCATCACATTGTTGATCTTGTGGGCGCCCGTGTGATTGAGTTCATCACGCTTCATGTAGATCTTGGCGCCGCCAAAATGTTCGGTCAGGCGTTCGGCGAAATAGAGCGGTGAGGGGCGACCCACATAATGTTCAAGAAAGTCGTCAAGCTCCGCCTGAAACGACGGATCAGCCTTGGCATCCTTGTAGGCCTGCTCCAGTTGCAGGATGAGGGGCATCAGGGTTTCAGCAACAAAGCGTCCACCGTAGATGCCGAACCTGCCCTTTTCATCAGGACCGGTGCGGAAGGAATTGGGGGGCAGGGGTGTGTTCATGACTTAACCTCTAGCGGGCCGCCTTCGCCGCCTCAATGAATTTTGCGATTCTGGAGACATCCTTGATGCCGGGGGATGATTCAACGCCGGAGGATACGTCCACCATGGCAGCCTGGGTTGTGATGATGGCTTCAGCTACAGTGTCAGGCGTCAGGCCACCTGCGAGCATGAATGGCGTTTTGGCGTTTTTCAAAATGCCCCAGTCAAAGCTGAGGCCATTGCCGCCGGGCAAGTTCGCACCTTCGGCAGGCATCGCGTCGTAGAGAATGAACGGGCTCGAAGTATAGAGTGCAGCTTGCGTCACATGTTCCGGTGTGGCCACGCGCAGGGCCTTGTAAGTTGTGATGCCTGTGCGTTTTTTGATTGCCGCCAGACGCTCCGGGGTTTCCTTGCCGTGGGCCTGAATAAGGTCCGGCCGCAC
>JANNNG010000131.1:0-4946 GCA_031398425.1 Hyphomicrobiales bacterium
AAGTGACGCATTTGTGGCACCTCGACCCCGTGTCGAGAATATTGGAAGTTTTCAGACTTCAAGGCAAAGACTGGTTGCTCCTCGGTACATTTGTCGGTTTGGACACAGTTGCCGCTGAACCATTTCACTCCAACCCTTTTATGCTTAACGAACTATGGCCCGAAGACGCGCCTCAGCCAGAGAATTGACTCCATGCCAACCATCCTCATGCCCGCCCTGTCACCCACCATGGAAGAGGGGAAACTATCCAAATGGCTCAAAAAAACGTTGGTGATAACGTCAAGTCCGGCGACATCATTGCCGAGATTGAAACCGACAAGGCGACCATGGAAGTGGAGGCGGTGGACGAAGGGCCGCTGACAGAGATTCTGGTGGCAGCTGGCACCGAAGGCGTGAAAGTGAATATGCCGATTGCAGTCATTGGCGAGGCAAGTGTTGCCCGCAGTCCCTCTCCGTCATCTCCTGCGCAGATGCCACCTGCCCTGCAAGCGGGTGAGGAAAAGAATTCATCTCCTCACCCGCTTGCGGGAGAGGTGGCAGGCGCGAAAACGCCTGACGGAGAGGGAAAGCCTCTCGTCGATCCCGAAATCCCGACAGGGACCGAAATGGTCCCCATGACAGTGCGTGAGGCCATCCGCTCCGCCATGTCAGAGGAAATGCGCAGCGATCCTGATGTGTTTCTCATGGGCGAGGAAGTTGGCCAGTATCAGGGTGCTTACAAAATCTCGCAAGGCATGCTTGAAGAATTCGGCGACAGGCGCGTGATAGACACGCCCATCACGGAACACGGCTTCACGGGTATCGCCGTGGGAGCGGGCTTTGCAGGCCTCAAGCCCATCGTCGAATTCATGACCTTCAATTTTTCCATGCAGGCCATCGACCAGATCATCAATTCGGCCGCCAAGACGCTTTACATGTCGGGCGGGCAAATGGGGTGCCAGATCGTGTTCCGTGGACCGAATGGAGCGGCAGCGCGTGTCGGCGCACAGCACAGCCAGGACTATGCCGCGTGGTATGCACACATTCCCGGCCTGAAAGTCGTGATGCCTTACACCGCGTCAGACGCAAAGGGCCTGATGAAGGCAGCGATCCGCGACCCCAATCCCATCATCTTCCTCGAAAACGAAATCCTCTACGGCAAGACTTTCGATGTGCCAAAGCTGGATGACTGGGTCGTCCCCATCGGCAAGGCCCGCGTGGCCCGTGTTGGCCATCACGTGACAATCGTGTCCTTCAGCATCGGCATGACTTACGCCCACGCTGCGGCTGACAAGCTGGCTGCAGAAGGGATTGAATGCGAGATAATCGACCTTCGCACCATCCGCCCGCTGGATTTGGAAACCGTGTTGACGTCAGTGCGCAAGACCAATCGCTGTGTGTGTGTAGAGGAGGGATATCCGCGCTTCTCAGTCACCTCGGAACTCGCCGCCGAAATCATGACCCATGCGTTTGATTATCTGGATGCACCAGTAGCCCGTGTGGCTGGCAAAGACGTGCCCATGCCTTACGCGGCCAACCTCGAAAAACTGGCACTGCCGAATGTCGATGATGTCGTCGCGGCGGTCAAAGGAGTCCTCTATGTCTAAGAAGCACGACCACGGTCACGATCATCATCACCACGATCACTCCAAGGAAATTCACCCGCATCAATTGCAACCACCCCATGAAGTGTTTCATGACGCAGGGGCAGGTGAAATTGCCCGCGCATGGATCACGCAAGGTCACTTGAGCCTGTCAATCCATTCCATGGCCTTTGGCAAACCTGACGTATGGGGCCACGTGCTTTCAGGCATGGCGCAACAGGTTGCTGCTTCCATGGCAGAAATGGGCCACGGCACCACGGCTGAAAATCTGGCGACCATTCGCAAGATATTGACAGAAGACCTGAACAAGTCCGCCGCCCAAAACTCGGTTCTGTCCAACAAGAGCTGAAACTTTTTTAGTTTTCCATCGGACGCAAATCGCAATGATTTTTGAGAATTATAAATTATGCCCCGATCTGAACACGAAGGAAATCTGTATAGTTCTTGAACAATATCAGGAAGGTAGTTTTGTTACGTTGCAACACTTACATGTTCCGAAAAGTCGAATGTCTAAAGATAGAAGACTTGCACTCTTGGAAAGTTTAATTTGCAGATTCAACTCTAAATCAGGCTTAGGTTTTGACCAAATTGTTGCGAACTACTTGAACAAACGAGGCAAGGCGCCAGCCCATGAAAACTCATTTCAAGTTGTCGTGACTTATCCAGAGCCGGGCGTCTTGAGGACTTATTGCGGCAGCGACACTAAGGCTTGGATCGATGAAGTCATCAGTAGTTCAAATTTTCGTATGAAAACTGAAGAGGTATAACATGCCCGCCACCGTTCTGATGCCAGCACTTTCCCCCACCATGGAAAAGGGCAAGCTTGCCAAATGGCTCAAGAAAGAGGGCGATAAGGTGAAGTCCGGCGATGTGCTGGCGGAAATCGAAACCGACAAGGCAACGATGGAAATCGAAGCGATCGACGAAGGAACACTCGGCACGATCATGGTGGCTGAAGGGACTGACGATGTGCTGGTGAATACGTTGCTCGCGACTATCCTGGCGGAGGGCGAGAAAGCCACTAACATTCCGTCTCCGTCACCTGCTGCGCAGGTGCCACCTCTCCCGCAAGCGGGCGAGGAAAAAAAATCTTCTCCTCGCCCGCATGCGGGAGAGGTGGATCGCGCGCCAGCGCGAGACGGAGAGGGATTGCGCGTGTTTGCCTCGCCCCTCGCAAGGCGGTTGGCCAAGGAAAAAGGCATAAATCTTGCGTCGGTAAAGGGTACTGGCCCCCATGGTCGCATCGTGTCCAAAGACATCGAAAACGCCAAGCCCGGCGTAGCAACGCCAGCGGCTGCCCCCGTTTCTGCCAAGGCTGCTCCCGCTTCTGACACATCCGTCCTCAACAACTTCACCGACGGCTCCTACGAACTCGTGCCCCACGACAGCATGCGCAAGGTCATCGCACGGCGCCTGACAGAATCAAAACAAACCATTCCGCATTTCTATGTCTCGGTAGACGTCTCCCTCGACCATTTGATGGACCTGCGCGAACGCCTGAACGGGTCCGCACCGAAGAACAAAGAAGGTGTTCCCGCATTCAAAATCTCGGTGAACGACTTCATCATCAAGGCCATGGCCATGGCGATGATCAAGGTGCCGGACGCCAACGTGTCGTGGACGGAATCGGCGATGGTCAAACACAAACACGCCGACATCGGCATCGCCGTCACCATTCCCGGCGGCTTGATCACACCGATTGTACGGAAAGCCGAAACCAAGGGCCTGTCGCAAATTTCAACCGAAATGAAAGATTACGCCAAACGCGCAAGAGACCGCAAACTGAAGCCCGAAGAATACAACGGCGGCAGTGCTGCCATTTCCAACATGGGCATGATGAACGTCAAAAACTTCCAAGCCATCGTCAACCCGCCTCACGCGTCAATTCTCGCTATCGGCTCCGGCGAACGCCGCCCGGTGGTGCGCGGCAACGAGATCAAGATTGAGCAGCAGATGAGTATTACTCTGTCCACGGATCATCGCTGTATTGATGGTGCGTTGGGTGCCGAGTTCATCAATGCGATCAAGCAATATCTGGAAGAACCTGGGTTGATGTTGGTGTGATATACATCCTTCTCATTGGTGCTGTTGTTTGTTGGTCGCGAAAACCGCGACAGAATTGGCATTACGTAGTCATGTGGATTGGCTTTGCAAGTTTCATGTTGAGTGCATTTCAGATTGTTGTGAATCAACTAGGGAAAGACCGGAAATGTCTCAGCATCCCTATCGAATTGGGATACTTGTTTGATTGCGGTTTCATGGAGGTGCCACAATGAAATCTATCCTCGCATTCGGTGACAGTCTCACATGGGGTTTTGAAGCGGGTGTATTCAAACGCCACGCCTTTGAAAACCGTTGGCCCAACGCTCTCGCCGCGGGCCTCAAAAGCACCCACGTCATTGAGGAAGGCATGAATGGGCGCACGACTGTGTTCCCTGATCCCACCTGCGAGGCTGAGCGCAATGGTTCCGTCGCACTCCCCATGTTGTTGTGCACGCATCAACCGCTTGATCTTGTCATCATCATGCTGGGCACCAATGACATCAAATACGCCAACCGCTGCACCGCCTTTGATGCGTCAATGGGCATGGAGCGCCTAATCAAACAGGTGAAACATTTTGATTTTCTTCCGGACTATAAAATCCCTGAAATCCTGATCATTTCGCCGCCGGCTTTGTGCAAGACCAATGACGAATGGTTCAACGAGCTTTGGGGCCATGCGCTGGAGGAATCCAAACTCTTCGCCAAGCATTACAAACGCGTGGCTGAGGAGCAGGGTGTGCATTTCTTTGATGCGGGAAGCGTGGCAAAGACTGACCCGACGGATGGTGGGCATATGACGGCTGCGGAAACGCGGAAATTGGGCGAGGCGCTGGTGCCGGTAGTGGGGAAGATTTTGAATACATGAATTCTACCCCTCGCCCCTTGCGGGAGAGGGTGGCGAACAACGTGAGCCGGGAGAGGGAAGTGTTCGACGAATGACTTCCCTCTCCCGCTTCGCAAGGGCTCAGCACCCTCTCCTGCAAGGGGAGAGGGGAAAGGAAAGAAAAAATGGCCGACAACAATTTCGACGTTCTCATTATTGGCGCTGGCCCCGGTGGTTATGTCACTGCCATCCGCGCGGCACAGCTCGGCTTCAAAACAGCGATAATCGAGCGCGAACACTTGGGGGGCATTTGTTTGAACTGGGGCTGCATCCCCACGAAGGCGCTGCTTCGCTCGGCTGAAATCTATCACTACATGAAGCACGCCGAAAATTATGGGCTATCGGCCAAGGACATCACGTTCGATGCGTCGAAAGTTATAGCGCGGTCGCGCGGCGTGTCAGGTCGGCTGAACATGGGCGTCAACGGATTGCTGAAA
>JANNNG010000026.1:0-33569 GCA_031398425.1 Hyphomicrobiales bacterium
GGGCAAACCCAAAATGGTCATCCGTATCGCTCTCGCTCACAAGCTCCTCATCAGACTCAACGCAAAAGTCCGCGACGTCAGGCTTCAACATGCAAAACTAGCTTGACAGACCAGATAGTCGCTCCCGCAAGCCGGCGAGGATAACTTTATTCTTCACCCGCTTGCCGGAGAGGTGGATCGCGCTGAAAGCGCGAGACGGAGAGGGATTTTTCGACACTGGCATGCGCTGCCATTCCCACCTATAAGGACTGCGAAAAACAACACCGGGATTGTCCATGCCCTTCCAACTTCTTGATTTTATCCTGATCGGCATTATGCTGGTATCCGGTATACTGGCATTGGCGAGGGGGTTTACCCGTGAATTGCTGTCACTGATTGCCTGGGTCGCAGCCGCTGTAGCCGCCTATTTCGCCGTGCAACAACAACCGTTGCTTGATCTTGTTTCACCTTATGTCGACAAGCCGCTTCTGGCACAGATTGCCGTAGGTGCTGTCGCCTTCATCATCACCCTGATCGTTGTGTCAATCATTTCGGTGAAAATTTCCGATCGCGTGGTCGACTCCTCCGCCGGTGCCTTCGATCGCACGCTGGGTTTGGTCTATGGTTTGGCGCGGGGTCTTGTGCTCGTCTCTGTCGCTTATCTGTTCTACGGTTGGCTGCAGCCACCGGAAAACCAGGAAGACTGGATTCGCAATGCGCAGTCATTGCCGTTGATCCAAAAGGTCACCGATACACTGGTGGTGGTCATTGGAAAAGTTTCACCTGACGCCGCGCAGAATTTGACCAAGACGTCCATTGCCAACCCGCAAGGTGCTGTGACACCACCGGCTCCAGGCGACGTTGGCTACTCCAACGGTCAAACTCAGGGTCTTGAAAATCTGGTTGAAGGGCAAACGGCACCGGTCAAACCGGCCGATGGGACGAACACAAATCAATGAACCAGATCAACGAGTTCGATCTTGATGCTGACACGCTGCGTGAAGAATGCGGCGTGTTTGGCATTTACGGCCACCCCGACGCTGCCGCCTTGACGGCGCTGGGTCTACACGCCCTGCAACATCGTGGCCAGGAAGCCGCGGGCATTGTGTCCTTCAACGAGGGCCGCTTTCACGCCGAGCGCCGCATGGGCCTCGTTGGTGATCATTTTTCATCGGCCAAGATCATTGACCGTCTCATGGGCAGGAACGCCATCGGGCACACACGTTATTCCACCACCGGTGAAGCCATATTGCGCAATGTTCAACCGCTTTTCGCCGAACTGGCAACAGGTGGCCTTGCCGTCGCCCACAATGGCAATCTCACCAATGGTCTGACGCAGCGCAAAAACCTGATCGCGCAAGGCGCCATCTGCCACACCACCTCAGACACCGAGGTTATCCTGCATCTCGTTGCGCGCTCCAGCAAGGCCCGGCTGATGGACCGCTATATCGAAATGCTGCGCCAGCTTGAGGGTGCCTATGCATTGGTAAGCCTTTCCAACAAGAAGCTCATTGGTGCGAGAGATCCCCTCGGCATTCGCCCCCTGATCCTCGGCAAGCTCAATGACGCCTACATCCTCTGTTCCGAGACATGCGCACTGGACATCATTGGTGCAACCTTCGTCCGCGAAGTTGAAAATGGTGAAGTCGTTGTGATTTCCGAAGACGGCATTGAAAGCCACTGGCCTTTCCCGCGCCAGCCTGCGCGGCCTTGTATCTTTGAATACATTTATTTCTCGCGCCCTGACTCCGTTTTGGGTGGCCGTTCTGTCTATGACGTCAGAAAGCAGATGGGCCGGCAATTGGCACTTGAATCACCCGCCGATGTTGATGTGATCGTCCCCATTCCCGACTCAGGCGTGCCTGCGGCATTGGGTTACGCAGAACAGATGAAAGTGCCGTTCGAATTGGGCATCATCCGCAATCATTATGTGGGACGCACTTTCATCGAGCCCACACAAACGATTCGCTCGCTGGGCGTCAAACTGAAGCACAACGCCAACCGCGCCGTGGTCAAGGGAAAGCGCATCCTGCTGGTCGATGACTCCGTGGTGCGTGGCACAACATCGGTCAAGATCGTGCAGATGATGTATGATGCCGGTGCTGCCGAGGTGCACATGCGCATCGCCTCGCCGCCCATCAAGCATCCGGACTTTTACGGCATTGATACCCCGGAGCAGAATTCGCTGTTGGCAGCCAATCACACGCTCGAGGAAATGCGAACCTTCATCGGCGTCACGTCACTCGCGTTTTTGTCCGTGGACGGAGTATATAAATCCGTGGGCTTTGAAGGCCGCAACAATGCGCAACCGCAATTCACCGATCATTGCTTCACCGGCGAATACCCCACAAGGTTGACCGATCTCATCGGCGAAAGCGCCAAGCAGCAGTTGTCCCTTTTGGCCGAAGCAGGCTGAACATGGCGAAGCGACTTGACGGCAAGGTGGCGCTCGTCACCGGTGCATCGCGTGGACTGGGCTATGCCACGGCCATTCATCTGGCCAGGGAAGGTGCCCATATCGTTGCGACTGCACGCACCAAGGGCGGGCTTGAAGAGCTGGATGATGCTGTGAAGGCGGTTGGTTCAACGGCAACACTGGTCCCCATGAATATCACCGATTTTGACGCCATTGACCGGCTGGGTGCAGCGATCTTCGAGCGCTGGAAGAAACTGGACATTCTTATCGGCAATGCCGGTACGCTGGGCAAGCTCACACCTCTGGCCCACCTCGATCCCAAGGTGTGGGATGAGTCACTCGCCATCAACTTGACATCCAACTACCGTCTTATCCGCTCCATGGACCCTTTGTTGCAGGCGGCGACGGCGGGCCGCGCAGTGCTGGTCACGTCAGGACTGGCCCAGAAGTGCTGGGCCTATTGGGGTGCCTATTCTATTGGCAAAGCTGCCCTTGAAGCCTTGATGAAAACCTACGCGGCTGAAGTGGCCACAACAAATATTCGCGTCAACTGTTTCAGTCCTGGCCCCACGCGCACCAAAATGCGCGCCACAGCCATGCCGGGCGAAGACCCTGAAACACTACCCACGCCCGAACAGGTGTCGGCGCAAATACTGGCCATGTGCCTGCCTGAGTTTTCTGACAATGGCGGAGTATGGAAGTATGATGCGAAGGGTTTGTTCAAGCAGTTTTGATTTTTTTGCGTTGACGCCAGGCTACAGCAACTGCAACCGCTCTCTCGCCGCACTGGACAAAAAAGCCGACCGCGTAAGCCCACGCTTTGTCGCCTCAGTGTCAATCGCCTCCAACAAGCCCGCATCAAAGGTCAAATTTGCCCGCACTGTCCGCCCTGCGTCCAAAACAACAGACATCATCACGGCAACCTCATTGTTTGCCGCGTCAATCTCTCCAGCCTTTACAATTTGAGAGAGGCTGCGGGCTTTCGGTTGTTTGCCGCCCCTGGCGAGATGATGTGCCATCCATTCACGCGCCGCTGATGTGGCATCGGCAATTGCATCCTCAGCCGATTTTCCTCCACCATAGCAACCGGGCAAGTCAGGAATTCTGATGCCAAAGGTTTTGCCACCTCCATCGAGTACACCAACATAGTGCGTCATCACATCCATCCTGCTTTTCTCGCTATATCACGGGCCACGCCGGGCGAGACTTCGCGGTGGCGCGGCACGATCAAAATTGCGTCCGGGTGGATCTCATGGTCAAATTTGTCATGCCTGCCACCATGCGCCTTCACCCACCCTTCACGTAGCAATCTTGCTGTGATCTTACGGGTATTGGTTTCATTGCCCATATGTGTTGCTAGCGCAAGACAATGACAATGACAAAGTCAATTTCGACTGTGCATTTTAATGCGCATATTTGAATAGTGCCGCAAAGGGTAGCTCAGCTCATTTGCGCCTTCGAAACGTCCGCTTTTGCAAACGAAAAAGGTAACGCGTCTTACTTCTTCGCGTCATATGGATTGGTCCCACCACCGCGCAAGCTGAACCGGATCGGCGTGCCATCCAGATCAAAGGCTTCTCGCAGGCCGTTGGTCAAATAGCGCAGATAGCTTTCCGGCAGTTTCTTCAACTGATTGCCGAAGATCGCAAATGTTGGGGGCCGTGCATTGGCCTGTGTCGCGTAACGAATCTTTATGCGGCGACCGCCTGGGGCTGGTGGTGCGTTCCGCTCGATGGCACCTTCAAGCCAGCGGTTCAGCTTGGATGTGGTGACGCGGGCGTTCCACTTCTTGTCGGCTTCGGTCACGGCCTTCATCAGGCCATCAATGCCCTTGTTGCGGATGGCCGAGAGTGTGACCAGGGCCACACCACGGATCTCCGGCAGCACGTCTTCAAGCTTGCTTTTGTAGGCGGCTAGAACTTTTTGCTTGTCTTCAACAGCATCCCATTTTGACAACGCGATCACAACCGCCCTGCCTTCGCGCCCCACCAGGTCAGACAGTGTCAAGTCCTGCCGCTCGATGTCCAAGGTCGCGTCAATCAACACCACAACACATTCGGCAAAGCGAATGGCACGCATGGCATCGGACACCGACATTTTCTCGATTTTTTCCTGCACGCGGGATTTGCGCCGTATGCCCGCCGTGTCCCACAGCTTGATGTCTCGTCCACGCCAGTTCCACGCACTTGAAATTGCATCACGCGTGATGCCTGCCTCGGGTCCTGTGAGCATGCGTTCTTCGCCCAGCATGGCGTTGACGAGCGTGGACTTGCCCGCATTGGGCTGCCCGATGATGGCCAGACGCAACGGACGCTGCGGGTCATACTCCCAGTCCTGATCGGCCTCTGCCTCTGAAATCTCCACATTTGTATCTGGCACGTCGGGCTTCTTCGCCAACACGATGGGACGAAGCGCTTCATAAAGGCCATCAAGCCCTTCAGCATGCTCGGCAGAAATTGCCAGCGGCTCGCCAAAACCCAAGCCATATCCCTCGGCAAGGCCGGGAACCACCGCGCGTGTCTCGGCTTTGTTGGCAATGAGTATGACGGGCTTGTTGAGCTTGCGAATGCGGGCAGCAAATTCCTTGTCGGTTGGCGTAACGCCGGCGCGGGCATCGATGACAAACAACAGAACATCAGCCTCGCGCGCTGCCACTTCCGACTGGTCGCTCATGCGAGCTTCCAGCGACCCTTTGCGGGCTTCATCAAGTCCCGCCGTGTCGTAGAGGCGAAATGACAATTCACCCAATCGCGCCGCGCCTTCCCGGCGGTCACGTGTAACACCTGGTGTATCATCCACGATGGCAATCTTCTGTCCGACCAGACGATTGAACAGCGTTGATTTGCCAACATTGGGTCGGCCCAGAATAGCAACAACAGTGCTCATTGAATGTCGGAACCAGCAGCTTCCTGATCCACGCCAGGTCCACAGTTGACGTCAGCAGCCGGATCGCAGGCCGCAACATCGTCCTGCTTGCCGGGCTTTGGATTGACCTGTTGGTCTGCGGGCAGAATGTCCTCGCGCGAGCCAGGCAACACCGTGTCATTGCGTTGACCAGTCAGCTTCTTGAAGGAACTGCAACCGCCAAGCAACGATGCCGCGACAGCTACGGTGATGATGACACGCGTCAATGTCATTTCTTCACCAGTTCAGGTGCGATCAACTGCACCATGACTTGCGCCCGCTGCTTCAAGGCCTGTGGTGCCTCGGGGTCAGCGAAGATCGCGTTCATGTAGCGATCAGCCATGGTGTAATCCTTGACGCGATAAGCCGACAGACCAAAAATCTCCCGCGCGGCATGCCGCCAGGCATTCCCGTCCTTGTCGAAGGAGCCGAGTTTTGTGAGCAGTTCATCCGGTGTCGACTTGTCGACAAGCAGGTAGCCTTGGCGAATGCGGGCAAGATCAGCCAGCACGGGGTCAATCGATGTGTCAGCGATGATGGCGTCATAGCTGGCTATGGCCTTGTCTGCGTCACCCTTGGCGGCAATTACGGCCGCTTCCCGCAATTTACCAAGCTGGGCAAAACCCGGGTGTTTGATGGCGGCCAGCGCTGCAAGCGCATCATCATACTTGCCATCATCCGCTTTCTTCACGGCATCGAGATAAACCACCGACGCCAATTCTGCCTGGGACGTCTGATAATATTTCCAACCCTCATAAGCTGCAACCGCCAGCACAATCGCTGCAATCACAGCGATCAATTTCGAGCCGTGGCGATCCGCAAATTTCTTGTATTCATCCTGACGGACTTCTTCGTCCACCTCGCGGATCAGCGATTCATCAGTCACTTTGTCCAGTCCTCAAGTCCTGAACGCGGGGCCTAAAGCAGCCACGGGGCCAAATCAAGGCATATCCGAAACCGTGAAGGCGCCAATCAGCCCGGCATCACAGCGCTCTGCCATCAGACTTTGAATGGCCCATGTGCCAGGGTTGTCTGCCACCATCATGACCTTGGCTTGCGATTTGGCGGGTATGACAAGTGTATCCGTCCATGGCGTCGGCAGTTCTGGTCCGTCGGCACCGTTCAGCGGTGGCATCTGTTTTGTCCACACATGGCCATGCACATGCAGTACCTGTTCAAACGCCGTTCTGTTGTCAAACGTCAGCCGCAACACCTCGCCCCGTTGCGCATCAAACAGCGGTGGACTGCCAAGGCCAGAGCTTCCGCCAAGAGCCCAGGCCAGGCCCTGCTCCAGCATGGCCCGCAGATCCAGCACGTCCTTGCCGACGCGGGACTTTTGCAATCCCCCCTTGATGCCGCCTTCGATTGCAAGGGTCAAGTCGCGTGGCGCAACCTGCGGATCAATCGCAGGCACAGTGTTTGCTGGCAACCTGAAATCGCGTGGCAAGGTCTTGCGGCCATAGCCCGCTGCATCAAGCACCGCAGCCTCCACCACGTCTTCAAACAGATCGACGGCAATCACTACCTGGTCCACGGCATCGGTGACCAGAATATCAACACGTTGGCCGGGGGCCAGTTCAAGCCCGGCAACGGCCAGGGTCTGTGGCCACACGGGCTGACCATCCAGCGCCAGCACAAGGCCTTCGAGGCCTTTGAAGTTGATCCTCATGCTGCGGGTGTTCGCCGCGTTCAACAAGCGCAGTCGTGCGGGCTTTTCAGGATCAAGAGTGATGCGGGGCTTCAGTCGTTGGTTAATAGTGAACCAGTTGCCGAGACGTCCCTCACCCGCAGCGCGATCCAGATTGGCGAAATCCTGTTCGATCTTACCGTCTTCACCCAGTGACCAATCATCAAACACCAGCGCTACGTCCTGAAACAATGGCTCCTCAGGCTCGTCAACAATCAGCAGTCCGGCAAGACCCATTTCACGCTGTTTCGATGCGTTCAGCAGTGGCCCAAACCAGAATGTGCCGGCGTCCGGCGGGATGAAAACAACGTCGACGCCTTCCACATTTTTCTCCGCAATTTGAATCGTCATCATGTCCGATGGACCGCGAACGCCAAAGAAGTGCAGCCAGATCGGTTCTTCCAGCTCATTGAAAATGCGAAAGCGCAATTCCTGGCCTTGTCTGGCGCGAAGAATGGGTTGGTCAGACGCCGTCTTGAAATACCAGTGTTCCGTCGGCGGACTTTCGGGCCCCAGCAATTTCGAGGAGCGTTTTGCAGCTGTCAAAGTCTGTCCGACGTAACTTTCCTGAGCATGGGAGAGGCTCGGCCATACTGCCGCCGCAACGACAAGTCCTTCCGAAAATTGCCGCCGGTTGATAAGCCGCATCGCCATGGCATCATGCTCATGCCGATTCGCGGCAATTTGGTGACGGTCCCTCTCCGTCACGCGTTCCGCGTGCCACCTCTCCCACAAGCGGGCGAGGATAAGTTTAGTTTCCTCGCCCGCTTGCGGGAGAGGTGGCATGCGCAGCATGACGGAGAGGGACTGCCGTTAGGTCTTCAACTCCTTCAAACTGAAGCCAGGCTCAAGGTTGCTCAAGTTACTCAACGTCTCATACAAAAAGTTCTGCATCACCGGCACCATGTCTTCGCCCATGCCTTGTGTGTCACCTTGCACAAAAGCCCGGAACGAAAAGCGCTTGTGGCCAACGACAGAAGCAACGGGTGCAGCCAGAAACGGTATGGTGAGCGCTCCCTCATCCTCCGGCCAGGCTGAGCGCACCATCATGTTGCGAACGGGAACGAACAGGTCGAGTCCGGGATAGCGCTGCATCAGTTTTGCAGCCTTGGCCGAAGCCAGGCTTTGATCCACCACAAAGAATAGAAACACGCGAAAGCCGACCGCATGGCAGGCCGTGATAAAACCAAGATCGCGCTCCGCCGCAAAGAAATTTTCGGTATGCCGCACGGGAAGGTCAATCACATAGTCACGGCCAGGTGCGGCCAGAATGGTGTCAAACAGCTTCATTTGCCCGGTGATGGCTGCAAAATCCGCAAGCGCCGTGCGACCCGGAAAATAGTTACGAAGCGGTCCATCCGGCGCATCGGTATCGATGATGAAGGGGTCGTGCCCGTCCAGCATCAAGTAATCAACCAGCAGCCGCGCCAGAAATGTCTTGCCGTTCCGGTGCTGGTCTGACGCAACAATGTAGATGGTTGGCTGAACGGCCATGGGGCCTTGTGAACGGGATTAGCCCCGCCCACCCGTTACGATGTCTTGCAGCATTTTCACGCGGGCAAACTGCTCATCGATTTCAGCGCACCACTTGCGCGCATAGCCGCGGAGTACAAAGGAAAATTTGCCCTGGGAACCATCGGCAGCACGGTTGTCGATGAAGTCCTTGAAGGTCACACCCGCCACATCGACCTGCTCGTACGCCATCTCATTAAGCTTCGGAATATCGATCTCATGTGATTTGCTGATCTGGGTGAAGTACTTGCGATAAGTCAAGTCATCCCATTCAAAGAAGTTGGTTTCGTTGATGGAGTTCCGCGCCACGACGTATTCAACACCCGACAGATATTTGGCAATTTCGCCAATTTCATCCAGCGACGCAATCGACGGTCCAACAACATGCACAAGACCCAGCGTGAACATGCCGTTGCGCGCCGCTTCCAGAACGCCAATGCGTTCAAACAGATCAAGAGAGAAAGACAAGTTGCCAGCCTTGAAATCAACCACGGTCACTGGCACGTTGGCGGTTTCCATGGTGTCCAGCACCTTCATCTGGTGGGCAACATTGTTCAGATCTATAATTTCGGTGATCGAAGGATAAAAGCGCTGCAGCGAACCCCTCGGATTTTCCGTGTCAAATGCGCGCGTCAGCACGTTCTTGCGGGCAAAATAGTCTAGTAAAGCACGCGATGCCGTTGTCTTTCCTACCCCGCCTTTGTCTGCGCCGACCAGAATAAGTGTTGGTTTCATGGTGTGCCCCGAAGTTTCTTACAATTTGCCTCGATCAGTGCCATATCACGGCTTTTTGACTGAGTATATTGGCCATTTACTTTTACCACATGCAAAATTGAAACAGTCTGGGGTTGTGGCATGATTTATCTTTTGCTCGGCGCGTTGTTATTTGGCGGAGTGCATGTCATTGCGACGGTGCTGCCCGCACAACGGGACAGTTTGAAAAACGCGGTGGGGGCCAAGGTCTGGCAGTCCGTTTTCAGCATCGCCTCAGTGCTGGGCATCGTCTTTTTCGTTTTGGCCTATCTCAACATGGATCAGGATTTACTCAGCCAAAACCTCTATCAGCCCTGGCCCGCAGGCAGGCATCTTCTGATGCTCTTGGCATTGATCATGTTCATCCTGCTCGGCGCGTCGATGGGGAAAGGCTACATCCGGCTGTACCTGCGCCATCCAATGTCTCTTGGCATTGCGCTTTGGGCCGGTGGGCATCTTCTGGTCAACGGCGAACGCGCAGTGGTCTGGCTGTTTGGCACGCTCTTGGTGGTCGCACTTGCTGATCTGGTCTTTTCCTTCATGCGAGGCAAGAAGCCGGATTATGTTCCTCAAGTGAAGTCGGATGTGAGGGCTGTCGTCATCGGGGTCGTGGCCTATCTGGTGTTTCTTTTTGGATTCCACCCCTATGTCCTCGGCGTCCCCGTGGTAAACTAGATGGCACTTCTCGCTCTTTGCATTTTTGTGTTCGGAATTGTCCATTTGAATCCGGCGATTCCCGCCTGGCGTGCCCATGCGCAACAAACCTTCGGAAAGGCCTACGGCCCAGTTTATGGTGTTGTCAGTCTGGCGCTGCTGGCAGGCGGCCTGTGGGCTTTTCGAGGTACCGAAGTTCAACCGCTGTATGACCCGCCGACATGGGGCCGCCATGCCAACTTTGCTCTCTCGCTGGTCGGATTCATCCTGCTTGGCATTTTCCTGTTCCGCGGCTCTTGGCGCAATAGCTTGCGTTACCCTATGGCCATGGCGATCAGCGCCTGGGCGCTGGGCCATTTGCTGGCCAATGGCGATACCCGTACCGCTTTACTGTTTGGCGGCTTGGCATTTTTTGCGCTGTTGCAAGCTGTCTTGAAATCGCACGGCAACGCCTTTCTCCCATCTGAAGTCCGGAGCGGCCACAACCTGCTTTCGATCTTGGCAGGCGTGGCACTCTATGGTCTGGCCGCACAGCTTCATCCCTTGATTGCGGGAGTGGGGCTGGTGACATTGCAATAATCATTGAAATGCCCGATGATTCCGCCATGTCCCAGCACAGCCCACTGAAACGACGCACCGCCCCCGACATTCAAAACCGCAAAGGCGGCGAGCCCATAGTGGCGCTCACCTCCTATCATGCCCACACCGCAGCCATTGCCGACAAATATGTGGATTTTCTTCTGGTGGGAGATTCCCTTGGCATGGTCATGCACGGGTTTGAAAGTACGCTGCCTGTGCCCCTTGATCTCATGATCATGCACGGCCGCGCTGTCATGCGCGGTGCCAGGCAATCGTTGATCGTGGTCGATATGCCGTTTGGCTCCTACGAGGAAAGCCCGCAACAGGCCTTTCGCAATGCTGCGAAAGTGGTGAAGGAAACCGAGTGTGGCGCCATCAAGCTGGAAGGTGGCAAACGCATGGGTGAAACCATTCGCTTCCTGTCAGAGCGCGGTATCCCGGTCATGGCCCACGTCGGCTTGACGCCACAATCCATCAACGTGCTTGGTGGTTTCAAGGCGCAAGGACGCGAAAGGGCGCAATGGGCCGCAATTGAGGAAGATGCGAGAATCGTCACCGAGGCCGGTGCATTTGCAGTTGTGTTGGAAGCTGTCGCCGAACCTTTGGCACAAAAAATCACGTCGCAAGTCGATATCCCGACGATCGGCATTGGCGCATCAGCAGCCTGTGACGGGCAGATACTGGTGATGGAAGACATGCTGGGTCTTTCTCCCCGTGTGGCAAAATTTGTAAAAGAATTTGGCAAGGTGGGTATTGCCATCGAGGGTGCCATCAAGATGTATGCCGATGATGTACGGGGGCGGAAATTTCCGGAACCGCAGCATACCTATGCCGTGAAGGACTAGCGTATTTGAAACTCTGCATCGAGGCTCTCGCATGGTGCCCCTCATCCGAGACTTTCGCTTCAAGGCTTCTTTGCGTAAACCAGAAATTCCGCGTTGCCGTCACCTCCATCAACAGGTGAAGCAATCACGCCAATGACATTCCAATCCTGCGCCAAAAGGAAAGCGACGACCGCATCACATGCCCTTTGATGTTGTTCGGCATCAGACACAATGCCACCCTTGCCGATGTGTTCACGACCAACCTCGAACTGAGGTTTGATCAAAGCCACGAGGTCTGCGCCTTGATCAACCAAAGCCAGTGCGGCAGGAAGTGCCAGGCCCAGTGAAATGAAGCTGACGTCGCACACGATGAGAGAGGTTTTCTCAGGCACCTGCAACCGCGTGAGATCACGGGCGTTCACACCTTCAAGAAAAGTGACGCGCCGATCAGACGCAAGGCTTTGCACCATTTGTCCATGGCCGACGTCAATCGCTATCACGTGGTCGGCACCCTGCTCCAACAACACTTGCGTGAAGCCACCTGTGGAAGCACCGATATCGAGCGCGTGTCGGCCCTTGACCTTAATGTCGAAATGCCGAAGGGCGTACAACAATTTGACGGCGGCTCGCGAGACATAATTCTGTGCCACATCGCGCACGACAAGAACATCAGTTTCAAAAACCCCTTGCGATGGCTTGCGCGCAGGTAGTCCGTTGACGTCGACAGTACCCCGCAAAATGGCGTCCCGCGCACGGGACCGGCTCTGGCTCAAACCGCGCACAACCAATGCTTCGTCAAGCCGCTGCGAGATCACTCCACATCCAGCGGTGTTGTACCCGTGGGCTTGCCAGAAGGATCAAGCGTGATCTTTTCTATGCGCGCTTCTGCTTCTTTCAGTTTCGCTTCGCAATGTTTTCGCAAGGCTTCACCGCGCTCGTAAATCTTGATCGACTCTTCAAGATCGACCTTGCCTGCTTCAAGTCGTGCCACGATGTCTTCAAGCGCCGCCAGTGCTTTTTCAAACGACAGCGCGGAAATTTCATTGGCGTCAGACATTACAGTTCTTCCTCATCGTCTTCAGAATCTTCGGTGGGATCATCGAGCAAACCCTGATCGCCATGCATCAAGGCATGCACATGAACCCCCACTGAACCCGCCAAACCTTGCAAATCATAGCCACCTTCCAGCACCGACACAATTCGGCCCGAACAGAATTGATCCGCGACCTCCATGAGTTTCAACGTAACCCATGAAAAATCTTCTTCGGTCAATTGCAAGCTGCCCAAGGGATCGCGCACATGCGCGTCGAAGCCGGCAGAGATGATGATGAGATCGGGTGCAAAAAGATCAAGCGCAGGTAAAATGACGGTATTCATGGCTTCGCGGAATTCGCTTGAGCCGTCGCCAGCCTTCAACGGCGCATTGAAAATATTGCCGATACCGGTTTCATTCTGTGAACCGGTACCCGGATAAAGCGGCATTTGATGGGTGGAGCCATAGAACAGGTTGGGTTCCGACCAGAATATGTCTTGCGTGCCATTGCCGTGGTGCACATCAAAATCAATCACGGCGACACGCTCCGCGTCGTGGCGTGATTGAGCATACTTTGCTGCGATGGCAGCGTGATTGAAGAAGCAATATCCCATGGCCTTGTTATGCTCGGCATGGTGCCCGGGTGGACGCGTGGCCACAAACACATTGTCAGCTTCAGCGCGGAACACCGCATCAACACCCGCAACAGCTCCTCCGACTCCGGCCAAGGCAGCCTTCAACGCGGCAGGAGACATGACGGTATCTGCATCGACATATTCAAATCCGCTCTCTGGCGAAATGGCACGCAAGCGCTGAACGTAGTCTGCAGTGTGGGCCAGACCCACATGCTCATCTGTGCCGAAGGGTGCTTCGCGAAGCAGCAAACCCTTCAATGCTGGCGAGGTGAGAACAGAATTGACCGCCCGAATGCGATCAACACGTTCCGGGTGCCCCGGCGGTGTTTCATGAGCAAGCGATGAGGGGTGCGTAAAAACGAGTGTGGTCATGGAGGTTGGATTGCGTCACTTTCCCCTGCTATAGGGCGCTGGCAATGACCATGGCCAGCACAATCTCGAAAGCAGCAACAATTTTGCGCGAAGGCGGTCTCGTGGCTTTTCCAACGGAGACGGTCTACGGGCTGGGTGCAGACGCCACGAATGATACAGCCGTCGCCAGGATTTTTACTGCCAAACAACGCCCGCATTTCAATCCGCTGATTTCCCATGTGCCCGATTGCGAAGCGGCCTTCCGATTGGGCAAATTCAATGCTGAGGCAGAAACATTGGCCAGAGCTGTCTGGCCGGGTCCGCTGACAATCGTGGTGGAGCGTCGCGCGGATTGCCCCCTATCGCTGCTGTGCTCTGCAGGATTATCAAGCGTTGCATTGCGGGTGCCTGCACACCCGATGGCGCTTGCGCTGCTGAAAGAAGTGGATCGTCCGCTCGCCGCACCGTCCGCCAACAGGTCTGGCCGCATCAGTCCGACGACGGCGGAACATGTGCGCTCGTCGTTGGGTGATGATGTTGATTTGATACTGGATGGTGGACCATCTGCCGTGGGAGTTGAATCCACTGTTGTTCGCTTCGTGGAGACTGGCCCCTACATGCTGCGCTCGGGCGGTGTGACGCGCAATGTCCTTGAAGACATTCTGGGCCGCAAAGTCATGACGCCGACACGATTTCATACGGACTTGCATTCGCCCGGCATGCTCGAAAGTCATTACGCGCCACTTTCACCCCTGCGATTGAATGCTGCCGCCCCCGAGTGGCGCGAGGTCTATCTTGGCTTTGGTGATTATGACTACGGCCCGTGGACACTTTCAAAATCCGGTAACATACAGGAAGCAGCAGGCAATCTTTTCAAGATGTTGCATGCAATCGATGACTCGTCACCTGAACGCATTGCCGTGGCGCCCATTCCTATGTTTGGCCTTGGTGAAGCCATCAACGATCGGCTCATCCGCGCTGCTGCACCGAGGTCAGAGCCTTGACCAAGGCACCCTCGCAGGACACGCTTGAGCGCATGGCAAGCGCTGTCGGCGAAAAAGGTGTGCTGCGATTCGAGGCAGACAAGGCATCTTATCTGAAAGAATGGCGCGGGCTCTGGACAGGCGAAACACCGATCATTCTGCGTCCTCAATCCACCGCCGAAGTCGCACACATCCTGACGATAGCCCATGCAACTGATACCGCGATTGTGCCGCAGTCCGGCAACACGGGATTGGTTGGCGGGCAGATTCCAAATTCTGGCGAGGTCTTGCTCTCCCTCGACCGCATGACCCGTATCATTGACGTCGATGCCGATGATTTCACCTTGACAGCTGAAGCTGGTGCGACACTGAAATCAATCCAGGACGCAGCAGAAACGCAAGCCCGCCTGTTTCCCCTGAGCCTCGCATCCGAGGGTAGCTGCCGGATTGGCGGCAATCTTTCGACGAATGCGGGCGGACTCAATGTTCTGGCCTATGGCAATGCACGGGATTTGTGCCTGGGCCTCGAAGTGGTGCTGGCCGATGGCCGCGTGCTCAACATGCTGAAAACGGTGCGTAAGGACAACACCGGCTATGATCTCAAGAACATGTTCATCGGCGCCGAGGGCACCTTGGGCATCATTACCGCTGCTGCATTGAAACTTTTCCCTAGACCACGCCGGCACGACACAATGCTGGTCGCCGTGCCGTCACCTGCAGCGGCACTGGAACTGTTGTCGCGTGCTAAGAACTCCAGCGGCAACCGCGTTGTGGCGTTTGAACTGCTTCCGGAGATCGGCATTCAGTTTACGGTCAAGCACATGGGTACGCGGCGACCCATTGCAACAGTATCGCCCTGGTATGTACTAATTGAAATGGCTGATGTGGCTAATGGAGTAGCCGTCAGCATGCTTGAACAGGCTTCAGAAATCGGCATCGTCGTCGACGGGGTGATCGCACAAACGGAAAGCCAGCGGCGGGAACTCTGGGCTCTGCGTGAAAACATGTCGGAGTCGCAAAAGTTCGAAGGCGGCTCCATCAAGCATGATGTGTCCGTACCCGTATCGAAGCTGCCGACATTTATTGCTGAAACGACGATTGCCGTCGAAGCCTTTCAGCCAGGTGCACGCATCTGCTGTTTTGGCCACATGGGCGATGGCAACATGCACTTCAACGTTTCGCAGCCCATTGGCATGGACAAGCAGGCTTACCTTGCACAATGGCATGACATGAACCGCGTGGTGCATGATATCGTCGTGAAGCTCCATGGTTCATTCAGCGCCGAGCACGGCATCGGTGTGTTGAAGCGTGACGACATGCAGCGCTACAAGTCAAAGGAAGAACTGGATGTGATGCGGTCACTGAAACTGGCGCTGGACCCCAAGGGCATTCTCAACCCGGGCCGTGTCTTGCCTTAGCATTTGCCGCAGGCGCCACGCAGTTCAATAGACATTTTCTCTGCCACGAAGCTTTCTGCCCGCGCCATACGTGCAAGCGCCTTGGCGACATCAGCATCTGCCTGTTCAGATACCCTGCCACACTTCTCGCAGATCATGAAAACCGTTGCCGCATGGCTTTGACAGTCGGGATGCTGACAGGCGACAAACGCACTGATGCTTTCAAGCCTGTGCACCCGCCCCTGAGCCACCAGCTTGTCCAACGCCCGGTAAACTTGCAAAGGTGCCTTCAAACCATCGCCCCGCAGTTCATCCAGCAAGGTGTAGGCGCTCATGGGCTGGTCAGTCCTGGATAGCTTGTCCAGCACCAGCGTCTGGTTGCGCGTGAGGTCTGCAATGTGCGTCATGGGCGTTGTTCCTGCAATAAACGTCCAACGGGAATAACAAGCCCCAAAGCAAACAAAATCAAGGCCACGGCGACAATCGAAGGACCTGAGGGGGTGTTAAAACTCAAGGAGGCAAAAAGCCCGCCCAGTACGGAAACGCCACCCACGAAGGCGGCTAGCACAGCCATCATCACAGGTCCGGTTGAAACCCGTCTTGCAGCACCTGCGGGAATGATGAGGAGGGAGGTGATCAACATGACCCCGACAATCTTGATTGCTATCGCAACGACTGCCGCCAGCATCACCATCAACAAGATGTCGTAGGCGGCCACGTCATAGCCTTCGGCGGCCGCGAGATCACGGTTGACTGTCACTGCAAACAGCGGTTTCCATGCCCAGGCAATGGTCGCAAGAACAATACCACCGCCGACAAAAACCAGGGCAATGTCAGTTTTTGACACCGCCAGCAGATCTCCAAACAGCAGACCCATCAAGTCAAACCGCACCCAGGTCATGAAAGAAAGTGCCAAAAGCCCGACGGCCAGGGAGCCATGCGACAACATGCCAAGCAACGCATCCGATGACAACGAACTGCGCTGTTGCAACGCCAGCAAGGACAGCGCCACGACAACTGCAACAACAAAAACCGCCAGTGCGACATTGATATTCAACAAAAGTGAGAGTGTCACCCCGAGCAATGCCCCGTGCGCCAAGGTGTCTCCGAAATAGGCCAATTTCCTCCAGACGACAAAACAGCCAAGCGGTCCGGTGACGGCTGCGATGCCAAGGCCTGCCACAATTGCGCGCACGAAAAAATCATCAAGCATCGCGGTTGATCCTGAAGCTCTTGTGGGCAATGCGCCCCGATTCTCCATGATGGTGCCCGTCACCGGGATGGCAGTTGTCGGTCACCGATCCGTCACCATGCTGCACCCGGCCATCGGGCAAATGCTGGTGATCATGACGGTGTTGATAAAGTGCCAGGGCCCCTGCCCTGTCACCAAACAGCTGCTTGTAGGCACTGCTACTCACAACACTTTCCGGCGATCCGTGACAACACACATGACCGTTCAGACAAATCACATGATCGGTTGCGGCCATGACCATGTGAAGATCATGCGACACCATCAAAATGCCGCAACCCGTCAGGTCACGCACCTGGGCGATCAATTCATAAAGCGCAATTTCTCCCGAAAAATCCACCCCCTGTACCGGTTCATCCAGCACAAGCAATTCAGGCTTCCGCGCCAGCGCACGCGCCAGCATGACGCGCTGAAATTCTCCCCCAGACAAATGCCTCACTTCGCGCTTGAGCAAATGCAAAGCGCCCGTGCTGTTCAGCGCCGCCTCCATGTCCGCTTCAGACAAGGATTGCGTAAGTCGCATCAGCCCGTCTACGCGCAATGGCAAGGTCCAGTCGATATGCACTTTCTGCGGAACATAGGCAGATTTCAATTCTTGCCGACGGGTAACGGAGCCTGCGCTCGGTGCCAAGACACCAAGCGCCAGCTTTGCGGTTGTCGATTTACCTGAACCATTGGGCCCGATCAGCGTCACGATTTCACCAGGTCGCACGTGCAAGTCAACGTCACGCACCAGCCAGCGGCCAGCGCGTGACACGCCAGCACCTTCAAGCCGCACCAATGGGTCACCGCGTTTCAACATTCAAGCACCGTTACAACGTCGGGGTTGACACTAACATATGTTATATCATAACACCAGTGATGTAATTAAATAACATTACGGAGTAGCACATGCGAATAGCCCTCAGCCTTGCTGCCCTTGCAGCGTCATCGTCCATCGCTTCAGCGAACGTCAAAGTTGTGGCATCGATCAAACCCATTCATTCACTGGTCTCCTCAGTCATGCAAGGCGTGGGCACCCCGACCCTGATCGTGAACGGCAGTGATTCTCCCCACACCTACTCACTCAAACCTGCTGACGCTGAAGCGCTGCAGAATGCGCAGGTCATTTTCTGGGTTGGCCATGAACTGGAAGCTTTCCTTGAAAAGCCACTTGAAGCACTGGGGCAAAAAACACAGTCCGTTTCGCTGCTGGACGCCAAAAGTATCCGGACACTGGCACCACGCGAAGGAAACGGATTTGACCACCATCAGCACGAAGGTGAGGCCCACGAGGGCGAAGAAGTGGATGCCCATATCTGGCTCGACCCCGCCAATGCAAAGGTCATTTTGACAACGATTGCAGAAACATTGGCATCGGCTGATGCAGCAAACGCTGCGACCTACAGGGCCAATGCCCTGAAAACTATCGCTGACTTGGCCGCTTTGTCAGCCGAGATTGCGAACAGCCTGCAACCAGTCAAAGACAGGAAGTTCGTTGTCTTCCATGATGCTTACCAGTATTTTGAAACGCGCTTTGGCCTCCAGGCCTCTGGCGCAATCGCCATCAATCCCGAAAATCCGCCAGGTGCCAAGGCAATCACCGATTTGCGTCAGCGCATTGCCGACGGCAAGGTGCAATGCGTCTTTTCGGAACCGCAGTTTGACAACAAGTTGGTGAACGTCATTCTAGAAGGCTCCTCCGTGAAATCGGCGGCACTTGATCCCGAAGGGGCTGCACTGGAGCCCGGCCCCGCTCTTTATGCAACTTTGCTTCGCAATCTGTCTAAGTCTCTTGTTCAGTGTCTAACGCCATGAACAAGGGAAATGCGCCGTAGGCCAGTTGACCCGCGAAGCCCATGTATTCTCCAATCGTCCAGGGACCAGCAGCAACATTGCCTTGCAACAAAAACCGCAAGGCAAATTGCAATGTTTGTTCCATCACCATCAATAGCCCGAAAGCAGTGGCTCCCATGGCGACGCGTGGAAGAATTTTCTCTTGCACCTTGACCAGTCGCACGATCATTTGGCAGCCATACCAGGCCAGCAACAGCATGAACGGCAGCTCAACAATAATTGCAAGTGAGCGCCCTAACGCAGGCGTCACAAACATCTCACGCAGGATTCCAAAGCTGACACCACCAGCGCCAACAATCAAAAAATAAAAAAATCCCGCAATCATGCCCGCTCTCATGATGCTTATGACTTCACGCCAACTGTGTCAGCAATCTGGCAATGTGGGCGAGAATCGTGCCGAAAGGTCAAATTTGTCTCCCCTGAAGAATTGCTGCACGTGCGTGATTGTATCAGGGCCACGCCATGTCTTTCGCTCGACAACCAGGCAAGCCTTGCCAACGGGCACACCCAAATGGCGTGCCACTGTGCCTTCCGCTGAATGGGCGGAAATGCGGTGCTCCGCTTGCGTCCAGGCCACATGGTCCATCAACCATGAGCCCGGCGGCGTGGATTTGAAATCAACCTGACCGGCCTCAGGGATGGCATGCAGGAAAATCTCGCGCTCCTCAAGCATCAAGGCGACACCATCTTCAAAATGCAGGCAACGGATGAATCGGCATTGCCCTGAATTTCTCAGTTCCAAGTGAATGCAGTTGTAGGAATAGACACCGCCACGCGCTTCAATTTCATGGCTGATGTCAGGAATTTGCAAGACGCCGGCGTGCAAAGGTGGCTTTGCCACAACGGTGCCTGCCCGTCGGTTGCGGGATACCAGGCCACTCCGAGCGAGCGCTGAGACGGCCTTGTTCACGGTCATGCGCGAACATCCATAGTGCAGCATGATTTCGTGTTCCGGCGGAACAACAAATCCGGGGCGCCAAGCACCTGTCATGATCTTGGCTTCGATGTCACCACGGATGCGGGCATGCAGTGTGGACAGAATCTCTGCCATCACACCACTGTGACGCCCACCACGTAAACGTCCCCTTTCACAACGGGTGTGAGTTCCACAGTGCCTTCAAGTTCAAGTGCAGCATCCCAGCGCTGCAATCCAAGGTGTCGCCCGTTGTGAAGCAGGGCGACGGGGGTGTTGGCGACCAAAGCATTCCATCCCTGGCCCAACGCGATTGAAACTGTTTCCGAACAATGCAGCTTTTGCACGTGGTGGCGATGCGTGCTCCGCTGCGTCATCACATTCAAATCAACAGTTGGTCCGTGCGTGACGTCGCAAAACACTGAAGCATCTCCTGCAAAAGCAAAGGGCTGAGAAGACTGATCAAGACTGGATGTTTGCCCATGCGGCCAACGCAATCTGAAACCGCGTCCGTCCAGAATCGATAATGACCGATCAATTCCGTGAAATTCTGAAAATGGGCCAGACTTCACAACGCTCGCGATGCTGATTCGCCAGTCCCACGTGGTTTGGCTTTGATCCCGCCATTTCACATAAACTTCGCGCGTTGCCCCACCACCGTTTTTCCAGGGCATTTCAATGTAGTTTGAGGCACGCAGGATCTTCATGAAGAAAGTATGCCTGGGAGATTCAGCCGTTTTTCGCGCGCACAGTCCAGCGCGATGTCGTACCCCGCATCGGCATGGCGCATGACACCCGTGGCGGGGTCGTTCCACAGCACGCGTTCAATGCGGGCATCCGCATCCGCACTGCCATCACAGCAAATCACCATGCCGGAATGCTGGCTGAAACCCATGCCCACGCCACCACCGTGATGCAAGCTGACCCATGTGGCACCGGAGGCTGTGTTCAACAGAGCGTTCAACAGGGGCCAGTCTGACACGGCATCGGACCCGTCTTTCATCGCCTCGGTTTCTCGATTAGGAGACGCCACGGAACCTGAGTCGAGATGATCGCGACCAATCACAAGCGGTGCCTTCAATTCGCCATTCCGCACCATCTCGTTGAATGCGAGTCCAAGTCTGTGCCGATCTCCCAGACCCACCCAGCAGATGCGCGCTGGCAGGCCCTGGAACGCGATCCGTTCACGCGCCATATCGAGCCAATTGTGCAGGTGCGTGTTACCGGGTGTCAACGCTTTGACTTTTGCGTCCGTCTTGTAGATGTCTTCTGCGTCGCCTGACAGGGCGGCCCAGCGAAACGGTCCAATCCCCCGGCAGAACAAGGGCCGGATATAGGCAGGCACAAAGCCTGGAAAGGCAAAGGCGTTGGCCAGACCCTCGTCTTTCGCCACCTGCCTGATGTTGTTGCCGTAGTCGAGCGTGGGCACGCCCCTGTTCCAGAAATCCACCATTGCCGCCACGTGAACTTTCATGGAGGCTCGCGCTGCTGCTTCCACGCTTTTGGGGTCGCTCTCGCGTTTCGTGCGCCATTCCGCCAACGTCCAGCCTTGGGGCAAGTATCCGTTCAAGGGATCATGGGCTGAGGTTTGGTCGGTTACAATATCAGGCCGCACACCGCGTCGCGCCAGTTCCGGGAAAACATCGGCAGCGTTTCCAACAAGGCCGACAGACTTTGCTTCACCAGCCTTCGTCCAGACACTGATCATATCCAGCGCCTCATCAAGTGTTGTGGCCTTGTGATCTACATAACGGGTGCGCAGACGAAAATCGATCCGCGTCTCATCACATTCAACGGCAAGGCAACACGCTCCCGCCATGACGGCAGCAAGAGGCTGAGCACCGCCCATGCCACCCAAACCGCCTGTGAGAATCCATTTGCCTGTGAGGTTTCCGTTGTAGTGCTGCCGACCGGCCTCGACAAAGGTTTCGTAGGTGCCCTGAACAATGCCTTGCGTGCCGATATAGATCCACGAGCCCGCCGTCATCTGGCCATACATGGCGAGACCTTTTTTATCGAGTTCGTTGAAATGATCCCACGTGGCCCAATGCGGCACCAGATTGGAATTGGCAATCAGAACCCGTGGCGCGTCCTTGTGGGTGCGAAACACACCAACAGGCTTTCCCGACTGAACCAGCAGGGTTTCATCTTCATTCAATTCTTTCAGTGTACTGACAATCCTGTCAAAGTCCGCCCACGTCCGCGCGGCGCGACCGATCCCGCCGTAAACCACCAGTTCGTGAGGATTTTCAGCAACCTCCTGGTCAAGATTGTTCATCAGCATCCTGAGCGGTGCCTCGGTCATCCAGCTTTTCGCCGTCAGGGTATTGCCCCTTGGCGACCGGACATCACGGATATTGTGGCGCGGGTTGATGGTCATGGGCTACATCCTGAAAAGCAAGAAAAACGGAAAAGCGGCAAATTGCCATAGCTGTTGTCAAACGCCGACATGATCATTTCGCCAAAGCCGGAAGAATACCGGGCGACACCGAAGCAATCAGGCCGCCGCTGGCCACAAGACTGCTGGCTTTCTCGATGTCCGGGGCAAGATAGCGGTCAACATCGATTGAAGGCGATACCGCACGCAAGGCCGCCATGGCTTTACGCAGTTCTGCGCTGGTCTCAAGGGGAGTGCGGAATTCAATACCCTGCACTGCCGTCAAAGCTTCAATGCCGATGATGCCGAACAGATTTTCCGTCATCTGCAGCAAACGCCGCGCACCGTGACACGCCATCGATACATGATCTTCCTGATTGGCCGAGGTCGGCGTTGAATCAACAGATGCAGGAAACGCCATCTGCTTGTTTTCGGACATAAGTGCTGCTGATGTGACTTCGGCAATCATCAGACCCGAATTCAGCCCCGGAGTCTTTGCGAGAAACGGCGGCAGTCCATAGGACAGGGCTGGATCAACCAGCAACGCAATACGACGCTGCGCGATGGCACCGATTTCGCAAACCGCGATGGCGATCTGATCTGCCGCGAACGCCACAGGCTCCGCATGAAAATTTCCGCCGGACACAATCGAGCCGTCGGACAAGACCAGTGGATTGTCGGTCACGGCATTGGCTTCGATTTGCAAAGTGCTGGCCACATTGCGCAAAAGGTCAAGACAGGCACCATCCACTTGCGGCTGGCAGCGAATGCAATAGGGGTCTTGCACACGACTGTCGCCGTCCACGTGGCTGTCGCGGATAGCCGACCCGGCAAGCAGGTTGCGCAGTGCGGTTGCTGCGTCTGTTTGCCCTTGGTGGCCGCGCAAGGCATGTATTTCGGCATGGAACGGTGCCGAAGACCCCATGGCTGCGTCGGTGGATAGCGCTCCCGTAATCAACGCCGATTGTGCAGCCCGATGGGCTCGAAACAGCCCGGCCAGGGCCAAGGCCGTTGACACTTGGGTGCCGTTGATCAGGGCAAGTCCTTCCTTCGCGGCCAGCACGAGCGGTTTCAGGCCAGCCATGGCCAACGCCGCCCCTCCAGAAAGCCGCTGGCCGGCAAAACAGGCTTCCCCCTCACCCATCAGCACAGCTGCAAAGTGCGCCAACGGGGCGAGATCACCCGACGCGCCAACAGAGCCCTTTTCAGGAATGACGGGAATGACACCCTTGGCCAACAGCGCTTCGATCAGGCGAACGACAACAAGCCTGACGCCAGATGCGCCACGCCCGAGCGAGATCAACTTCAGCGACATGATCAACCGCACAATGTTTTCAGACAAGGGCTTACCCACACCACAACAATGTGAAAGGATGAGATTGCGCTGCAAGAGCGCCACATCTTCAACTCCGATCCGGATCGATGCCAGTTTCCCGAACCCTGTATTGATGCCATAAACGGGCGCATTGCCTGTGACCACGTTGGCAACGACGCGTGCAGCACCTGCAATGGCTTCGTCACACGCTGGATCAAGTTGCACAACGTTACCGTGCCAAAAAATCCCCTCCAGCGTTTCAAGCGAAACAAAGCCTGGTTGCAAAAAAAGTGTCATGGGTTTGAAACCTCCCCGCCAAGGACGCGGGAGTGAAGAGGATTGAAGCCGATGCGGTAGACGAGTTCGGCCGGTGTTTCGATATTCCAGATGGAAAAATCAGCGGCCTTGCCAACTTCGAGCGTGCCCGTTTCTGACAGAATGCCAAGTGCCCGCGCCGCCTCCCGCGTGACACCCGTCAAGCATTCCGCAACAGTCAAACCGAAGAATGTGGCAGCCATGTTCATGGCCAACAGCAAGGATGTCATGGGCGATGAACCGGGGTTGCAGTCTGTCGAAACAGCAATCGGCACACCGCAATTGCGCAGAATTTGCACCGGTGGCTTTTGTGTCTCGCGGATGGCGTAGAAAGCACCCGGCAACAACACCGCCACTGTTCCCGCCTGGGCCATGGCTTCGGCACCCGCAGCGTCAAGATATTCCAGATGATCCGCCGACAATGCACCGAATGACGCGGCCAAGGCGGCTCCACCCAGGTTGGAAAGCTGCTCTGCATGCAGCTTGACCGATAACCCCAGCGACTTTGCCTTCTCAAACACCAATCGCATCTCGTTGGCAGAAAAAGCGATGCCTTCGCAGAAACCATCAACAGCATCAATCAAGCCCTGGGCGTGGCCCTGCTCCATGCCAGGCAGCACAACGTCATTGATGTAGTCGGAGCTCCGTCCTTTATAGTTGGCGGGAAGTGCGTGGGCAGCAAGATAACTTGTTTTGATGTGCACGGGCCGCAACGTGGCCAGCTGCCTTGCGGCGCGCAACATGTTCAATTCGCCTTCGATCGTCAAACCGTAACCGGACTTGATTTCGAGTGTTGTCAAACCTTCGCGCAACAATTGATCCACGCGCGGCAGCGAAGCGGCAACCAAACCTTCGACCAACATTCGATTGGTGGCTGAAACGGTTGAAATGATGCCGCCGCCCGCCCGCGCGATCTCTTCATAGGTCGCACCCTCCAGCCGCATCTCAAATTCTCGGGCACGATGCCCGCCGAACACAATGTGCGTATGACAATCGATGAGACCAGGGAGCAGCCACCTGCCCTCGACATCAACGACTGTGGCACCGTTACGCTTGATGGCTTTGCCAATGTCAACAATGCGACCATCGCGAACCAGGATATCGCCATGCTCGACAATACCCAGGCCTGGCTGATCCACAGCCATTGTGGCCAATCTGGCGTTGCGCCAAAGCTTCAGTTCACCAGTGCTTTCGACAGCCACAACAAAGGTCCTTTGCAACGCGTTCTAAATGTATATACATTATCACGGAGGGTGAAAAGGGATAAACGTGTTGCAACACATTCACGCCAGATCCGCCTTGCTGCCAACCGGTTGGGCACACGATGTGCGCATTGCTTGGCGCGATGGCACTCTGCTTGATGTGGCACCTGCCTTACATCGCGAGCCGGGCGATGAAGTGCACGACATTATCCTTCCCGGTATGGCAAATCTTCATTCCCATGCATTTCAGCGCGCCATGGCGGGCCTTGCAGAAAAACGAGGCTCTGGCACCGACAGCTTCTGGAGCTGGCGCAATTTAATGTATGACTTTGCCTTGCAAATGACGCCCGATGACATCGAGGCTGTGGCAGCCCAGCTCTATATGGAAATGTTGGAACAAGGCTTCACACGTGTGGGCGAATTCCACTATCTCCACCACGACAAGGACGGCCAGCCCTATGCTGACATTGCTGAGCACGCCAGCCGCATTGCCGCTGCAAGTGCGGAAAGCGGCATTGGCTTGACCTTGCTCCCCGTGTTCTACGCTCACGCAGGCTTCGGTGGTCAATCCCCGAGCGTTGCGCAACGCCGCTTCATCAGCGGCCTGCAGCAGTTTGAAAAAATGCTTGCGGCCAGCGAAGCAGCGCTCGCCAAACTGCCTGGCGCAAACATCGGCGTGGCCCCGCACAGTCTGCGTGCTGTTACCCTAGCTGAATTGAAAGTATTGGTCGAGTTGGCAGGCGGGCGACCTGTTCACATTCACATTGCGGAACAAACCAAAGAAGTAGACGATTGTATCGCCTGGTGCGGCAGCAGCCCGGTATCGTGGTTGATGGAAAACTCACCGGTGTCGCACAACTGGTGCCTCATCCACGCGACCCACATGACGGAAATGGAAACACAAAATGTGGCGCAGAGTGGGGCCGTAGTTGGCCTCTGCCCCATTACAGAAGCCAATCTGGGTGATGGAATTTTTCCTGCCAGCACGCATATGCTGGCTGGAGGACAATTTGGTATCGGCTCGGATTCGAATATTCAGATTTCTTTGCCCGGAGAACTGCGGCAACTGGAGTATTCTCAGCGCTTGCAGTCACGTACACGCAACATTCTCGCCGAACCAAACGCTTCCAACGGGCAACATCTTTTCAATCAGGCTTTGCACGGTGGTGCCAAAGCCCTTGGCACGCCCTCAGGCATTGCGTGCGGGCTGTCCGCCGATCTGGTTTCGCTGAACCGTTCGACGCTGCCCTCTCTGGACATCAACAGTGCACTTGATTTCTGGATATTTTCAGAGGGTTACAAGATTGACTGCGTGTGGAGCTTGGGTCAGAAACAAGTCAAGGATGGACAGCACGTCCGGCGCGAATGCATAAATGTTCGCTTTCTGAAAACCATGGAGAAGCTTTTGCGCAACCGGTGTTGAAAGCTCAGCTTCGCGCTTCTCCGTGTGCGATGCGATCAAGTTTCGCAAGATCGGCCAGGAAGATACGACCCCGACTGACATCAACCAGCCCCTCAGCCTTCCACTGCATCAAGATCTTGTTGGTCGATTCCCGCGTGGCCCCGGCGAAATCCGCCAACTCGTTTTGGGTGATGCGAATGCTTTTGTCTGCATCGCCGAAATTTTTGTGCAGCACCAAAAGGCGGCGCGCCAGTCTGAGGTCAAGTGCATGCAGCGCATACTCCTCAACGGAATCACTGACCCAGCGCAAACGTTCGCACAAGATATCCATGAGGTTGATGGCAAGCTGCGGACTGCGGCGAACGGCATCCATGAAGGTCGCCCGCGATACCGGAAACAGCGTTGACTCTTCCAACGCCACCGCTGATGCCGTTCGCTCCAGCGTGTCGACCATGCCGATTTCACCAAAACAGTGGCCCGCAGGAATTTGATTCAAAACAATTTTCCGGCCAAGTTCCGTAATCAGCGATATTTCGATGCGCCCGCTTTGCACCACGTACAGCGTGCCACCCTTGTCACCACGCTCAAACAGGGCCGCATTCCTGTGGACGTGGACGGGTGGTGTGGCAGCAAGAACGGCAGTCTTGATGCCTTCATCGACGCCGTCAAACAATCGCGAAATTGCAAGCGCGGAAGAGATGCGAGTGGAAGGCTGTGGCATGGAAATCTTCAATGCTCCCCTTGGTTAAGTAAGCGGTAATAAGGCGTCAAGCTGGTAACCCAGCCAGCAATAACGCCTCTGCAAAATCAACCCGGTCTTCTTCATTTGTGAACGGCTGGATGTTCACCCACCGTTGCACGGAAAAGTCCGGCTGCAAAGCCAGCACATTTTGCACATGCTGGGTAGGGTCAAGACCAAGCCGTACCTTGTTGGCGGCCATCAGCCGCTGTGCCTGGCTTTGATCAGCCATCCGCGACAACCACTTGAGGGAATTCTTGTAGTCCCGTTTTGAGTGATAGACATCACCCAATGACCACAGCCTGTAATCAGCATCGAAAGGCAGATTTGCGATGGATTTCTCCAATACTGTCGCAGCTTTTTCGCCCTTTCCGATATAACCGAACACCATGCCAGCATCTGCTGCAAGTTCAGGGTGATACGGCAACACATCAAGCGAGCGTTCGTAATGCCATGCGGAATCAACGGGTTCATTGGCCCACAGTTTGACAAAACCCAGATCCGCTTCGCTGCGGGCATCATTTGGCGCAAGCTTGACGGCCTTGGACGCCAGTGTTTTCGCGATCTCCAGATGATCAAGTGTGCGATCCAGCCAGCCAAAACGCCATGCCACAGCATGTGCCCGCGCCAGTGAGGACAGCAGCAAAGGGTATTCTGGATCAATGCGCTGAGCCGCTCTCAAATAATCCATGCCCACTGAGAATTGCGCGGCGGAAAAACCGCCGATGCATTCGCGCCCTGCTGCAACAAGCTGGTGCGACCCCACCCCCCGGGTGTTGGCGACCCGTTCGCGCTCTGCATGGGCAATTGCTGATCCCACGAGCGACGTCAACGCCAGCGCATAAGAAAGGCCGGGACTGGTTTCATCTGTATCCCGCACGAAACTCTGGGCACCCTGCCGCACATGTTTTGATCGCAGTTCTACCGCAAGGCGGCTTCCGATTGGCAGGACAGTCGCACGGCAACGCACAATGTAGTCAGCAGCAATATCCGAAACATCGACGTCGTCGCCGCGATCTACAATTTTGACAACCCGCCAGCCAAAGCTTGCAAAATATCCGTTGCAGTCCCACACAAACGCGTCGAGCAAGTCGCTCTGCATCTTGTTGATCTGATCGGTGCTGCGTGGAAACAGCGGCAGCAATGCAATGACGGGTTCATTGCGTGATCGTTCCACACCGCCGAGAGCGTGGTCTGAGCGCGTCGTTGTCACAACCTCAAAAAAATCAACAGATGGTTCATCAGGCTTTGCGAACAATATGCGTTCCCTGACCTGTGCACCTGCCGTTATCAGGCGCGCGCGCGGCCAGGCCTTGCGTTCAACACCCAGATTGCCCCGTCCGACGAGAGACCCAATACGGGCAGCCATGTTGATGCAGTGGCCATACAACTGCCCGCTCTCTTCAATGACGCGACCGGTAGTCAATCCCAAGCGGTAGTCAAAGGGCTGAAGCTCAGTTTCCGCGTTCCGTGCAGCATTTGCATGGTCCGTGATTTCGGCTGCAGCGTAGGACGCTCCTTCAACAGAATCAAAGGCCATCAACACACTGTCCCCGACCATGTTGACAATGCGACCTCCGAAAGAGTGGCTTGTCCTTTCAAACATCGTCTGTCCCGCCTTTAGGCGTTTGAGCGTCAAATCAGCCGAAATCGCCATCGCAGCGCTGAAGCTGCAGGCATCAGCATGCAAAAACGCCAACTCGAGATTCCTTGACATGGGAAGACTCTGACTACGACAAAGCTGATTGACTCAGCGGAAACGATGTACAATCCTAGCGCAAGTGTAATCCAGATCACAGTCACAAAATTCTCCTTCAATTATCGTGTTTTAGCCAATGATCCAAACAGAGAGAACAAGACCATGCCAGCAGAGTCAGCGGAACAATTTCTTGAGTCACTCAAAGGGTCGGGACTGGTGATGGTACGTGGTGATCTGTACTATTTTATTCCCTTGAGCGTTTTAAACAAACATGTTTTCCCTGCGGCCTTTTTGAAAGACGCACCCGGAATTTCGCCGGACTATTTCGAAAAAATGAATGGTGCAGCAGGAACGGAAGTCACAAGCCAGGTGTTTCAGAAGATGGACCAGTTGTTGAGTGAGTTCAGAAAAACGGACGGCGTAAGCCAGGCAATATGGCTCGACGAAGCAAGCGAACTTGCCGGCCAACAGGTCAGTAAATCCTCCGGTTCGCGCCAGGTCATGTTTGTCTTTGACAAGAACAGCAAGAAAATTGTGGTGGATATGTCAAAGGGCGGAAAACCGTCAGACAGGTAACTCATGTGATCCACGTGGACGAGCCGGGATTGCGACAATGCAGAGCCAAATTTCTGCGCTAGCCAAACGCATCGGTGTCACGCGTGTTGCCAATTTGACTGGTCTGGATCGATTGGCTGTACCGGTGATGGCGGCAATCCGGCCGCTGTCGCGCAATCTGACCGTGAGTTTTGGCAAGGGCCTCACAATGGAACAGGCTGAGTGTTCCGCAGTGATGGAAGCGGCGGAACTGTTTTACAGCGAAAGCCCCTGTACTGACCTTTTGGCGGCGACCTATGATGATCTGCCAGCACACACCGCATTGGATCCGTCTTTGCTGCGGCGGCACAAGACCAGTCATGGACTTGGCAGCGAACGGTTCGCATGGATCGAAGGGCAAGACCTTTTGTCTGGAGAACCCATTCTGACGCCTTGGCAAGCCATCTCCATGGACTTCACCGAGAATGCAAGGCGCAATCCCTCGAAAGTGAAAACTGGCGCAACAGGCTTGGCTGCAGGATTTGACGAAACCCAGGCTATCGTACATGGCATTTATGAGGTCATTGAACGCAATTGCCACAACACGTGGAACGACCTCGATGACGCGGCCCGCATCGCGACTTTGATTGATCACAACTGCCTGAAAGACGATACCCTCCGGCCATTGCTTCACACAATCGCTTCAGCAGACTTGCATGTCCTGGTTTGGGAAATGTCTGATCACAGAAAAATTCCCTGCTTTCTTGTGGAACTGGTTGACCTGAAACCGCACGCATCCACCGCCTATGTCCAGGGTACCGCTGCCTCGCTTTCTGGTGTTGAGGCATTGCGAAAAGCTCTGCTTGAGGCCATGCAGATCAGATTGACCTATATCGCAGGAAGCCGCGACGATCTAGACTGGAGTGATTACGGAACGCGCTATGACGCTGTTGTGGAAAGCAGAAAATGGCTGATTGAGAAGCCGATTTCTCGAAAGCGCCTGCATCCGGAAAACGTCAGATATAATGAGGCGCACATCGAATTGGCCGAAGTGAAACTACGCATGACCTCAGCCGGACACCAGAAGATCATCGCCGTCAGACTTTCACCGCCTGAGGAAGACGTGAGCGTCGTCAAGATCATGATCCCCAACCTTTCAGATATTCCAGACGCGGATCACTATGCAAGCATGCGTCGAAACAGGAAGCTTGAGTACGCCTGATGAAGATGCGTCCCCCAACTGTGTTCCTCGGACCAACCCTGCCACACGCCGAGGCGGAAAAACTTGTGGACGCTGAGTTTCATGGCCCCGCGGCCATGGGAGATATCACGAAGGCCGTCAGTGCGAAAGCAGAGCTGATTGTTCTGGTCGACGGTGTCTTTGAACATGGCCCGTCGGTCTGGCACAAGGAAATCCTGTGGGCCCTGTCGCGCGAAATTCCCGTTGTTGGTGTTGCAAGCATGGGCGCGTTGCGCGCGGCCGAACTGCACACGCTAGGCATGATGGGATACGGCTGTGTGTTCGAAGACTTCGCTGCAGGTCGCCTGAACGATGACGACGAGGTGGCAATCGCCCATGGGCCATCTGAAACCGGTTGGGCACCCCTGAGCGACGCCATGGTGGACATCCGGAAACTGGTCCACCATGCCCTGTCCCTGGGCATGCTGTCACAATCGCAAGGCCAGCAGTTGATGACACACGCAAAGTCTCTGCACTTCAGCCAACGCAGTTTTATTGCAAGTGCGCGAGCAATCTCCAGCGCCCCGATGGCCGCACTTGAAAGCTGGTTGAAGACCAGACCGTCTGGTGCAAAGGATGCTGATTGCCGTTCCTTGCTTTTGAATCTGTCAGCGATTGCAAACGATGCCAAGAGATCCCTGCGCAACACACCGCCATTCATCCCGACAGTTTATCTGAGCCGACTGCAAAAGTTTGGCTACACAACTTTATAGGAGAGCAACACCATGGTACTGTCTGCGGCCACTCAAGTCCTGCTTTACATGTCGGCGCAAAATGAACTCTCCGACAAGGCAGAGGAAAACATTTCTGCGATCAAGCAATGCGTTGATCTCAATGACATCTGCACCTATATCATGATTGACAAGGTGACCGAGCCTCTCGCAGCGGGACGCAGTGATGCCAACACATTTCAGTATCTGCTGGCACCAGGTGCCAGTCAGTCCGACTTCGTGCCGAAAGGCTTCAGGGTGGAGGACAAGGATGTCAGCAGCCCCCTGGTTTTCGACACTATTCTCGGCAATGCGCACCGACATTTTCAGGAAAGTCTCGCACCAGACTTGCCAAGGCAGAAGCTGTTGATTTTCTGGGGCCACGGCGGTGGCATGGTGATGCTGGACGAACAGCAACAGGCTGGCGTTGCGCGTGCCCAAGCCAACATGAAGGCCTTTGCGGATGTACTCGTGAGAAGAACAGAGCGCAAAACGCCATTGAATTTTGACATCATCGCTTTTGACTCTTGTTACATGTGCATGATTGAAACCATGCATCAGCTGCGCGCAGTCAGCCAATATGCGCTCTGCTCGAGCACCATGGTTGATGCGGACGGCTTCCCCTACGAGGAAATCTTCAAGGCCTTAAAGACAAATGGCCAAACCTACACGCCGCAAACAGCCGCTGCCAGTATCAGCGATATCTACAACAAGCACTATCTTGATCTCTTTCCCGATGGCGATCGGTTTCTTTTCATTTGTGACATGAGCGGTATTGCAGCCTGCATTGATGGCTTGAATGCGCTTGGGACCACACTGACAGCCCTGTTGGGCCCTGATGTGAACAATGACCCCGTGAGAGATGCTATCAGCGAAGCGCTCATCGCCGCAAATGCGGATTCTTCCTACGTTTATGTCTTGCGGTTCTTGAAACTACTGGCCATGACGCTGAAGCGTCGGATTTCCCCCGATCAGCTTGCTGCGGTCGCCCAGCGCTGCGAAGAACTTCGACAAGCCATTCCAAAGGCATTTCAGGGCAACATGGGAGACAGCACGGATGTGCCTGTCTCTCCTCTAATCTGGGTGCCGTTCCGGATCAATGCCTTCATCGCCAATGAGGCCAGTTACAACAGTCTTGATAGCAGCAAGAACGGAAACGGTGGCTGGGCGGTGCTGTGGAAAACTTTCCATGGCCGCGAGAATGTCACGATAGAAATACCTTACTCCGCCTTTGAAGCGACGCTGGGCTTGCCAACCACAAAGCAACTGGCATTGTGAACCAGCGCATGCCGTATTGGTTCAAGTGAATTTATTTTCTCGCATCGTAGTTGCATGACAATGTCAGCCCTGTCCGGCAAGCTCACGTAATTCGGCCAGCTTTGCAGTCAACAGGGGAATGCCATTCTTGAGGCTTTCTTCGCGTGCAGCAAAACGCCGCTCCGAGGGTAACCTCGCTCCCTGGTCCGTGATGCGGGCAAACAAGTCTTCCGCTCGGCTGTGGCGATTTTCCAATGGTTCTGCACTGAAAAGCTCGGGCGACATCACGAGGAGAAGTTCGCCGTGCAGGGGAACAGCGCCTGCGCCATTGTCATAAGCTGTGGCTTCGTGGCTCATCAGATCGCCGATCATGGCACCGCTGAGAATTTCGACCATGGTGGAAATCGCAGAACCCTTGTGGCCGCCAAAGGTCAGCATGGCCCCGCGCAGCGCCTCACCAGGGTCGGTTGTAGGTTTGCCATGATCGTCGACCGCCCAGCCTAGAGGGATGGGTTTTTCATCAAGACGATGCAGTTCAATTTCGCCCCGCGCCACAACACTGGTTGCAAAGTCAAACACATAAGGATGAGCGCCAGGCCGCGGCCAGGCAAAGGCAAACGGATTGGTGCCCAACAGCGGTTTGCTGCCGCCAGCTGGTGCCACCGAGATATAGCTTGGATTCATGGCGATTGCTGCAAGGCCCCGCCTTGCGAATGCCTCGACCTCCGGCCAGAGGGCAGAGAAATGAAAACAGTTATTGATGACCAGGGCAGCCAAGCCAAATTGGCGTGCTTTTCGTTCCATAACAGGCAGCGCCATTTCCAAGGCAAGACAGGAATAGCCCTTGCCTGCATCAGCCCGCACAATCACCGTTTCGTTTTCATGCAACAGGGGAACGGCATCAGGCGAAACTTTTCCAACAGCAAGCGATTTGATCACCCAAGGCAGTCGATAGATGCCGTGCGAGCGGCAATCATCCCGTTCACCCTCGACCATCACCCGTCCAACAGCCCGGGCATGGTCTTCGCTCAAGCCAGCTTTCATCAGGACAGCCTCGAGCAAGGCAGCAAGTTC
>JANNNG010000056.1:0-3316 GCA_031398425.1 Hyphomicrobiales bacterium
CCCGTGTTGTTTCTACCTAAGCCTCCGGGCATGCAGTCCAAACATCTGCTGATCGTGGGTCTCACGGCGTTTCTGGGGCAGTACATCTTTCTATTTGTGGCCATGAAACTGGGCATGCCGGCGGGGCTTTCGTCGGTCACCTTGCAGCTTCAGGTCTTCATCACCATTCTGTTGTCCGTGCTGCTGCTCGGCGAGCGGCCGAAGGCACGGCAAATGATAGGTGCTGCCGTTGCCATGGCGGGTCTTGCGGCGATCATCTCGACCGTTGGCGAGGGAACATCCATTCCCGCCATTGCCATGCTGTTCATCGTGCTGGCGGCAGTCACCTGGGCGATTGGAAATTTCACTGTGAAACTGGCTGGTCCTGATGGCGGTTTTGGAACCTTGTCCGGCGTGGCCTGGATCAGCCTGGTGCCCATCCTGCCCGCCTTTGCTTTGTCATATGTGTTCGAAGGGCTTGGTCAGTGGTTGCACATGTGGCAAACCGTGCGACCCATCTCGCTTCTGGCCCTCGCCTTCACGGTGGTTTTTTCCACATGGATCGGCTTTGCCATCTGGGGTAAACTCCTTTCGACCTACACCGCCAGCGTGGCCGCACCCTTTGCCTTGCTCGTGCCGGTGTTCGGCGGCCTGTCAGCTTTTCTGCTGCTCGGTGAAACCCTGACGCCACTGCGCATGGCCGGGTCATTGCTGATCTTTGCAGGCCTCGCCATCATCGTGTTACGGTTGCCCAAGCGTGTGGCCGCGCAGTAACGATCAAAATTCATTCCACTCCCACTCGCTACCCTTCCGACCTTCGCCGGATGACGATCTTAAGCGAGAGTCAATCCCAATCAGAAAGACGCTCAAACAAAAAAGGGCCAGCCCTTCGGCCAGCCCTTCCAAATCAACATCAAACAAAAATCAGACCCGCGCCTGATCCGTCTTGGCCCGTGGCGCCTGGCCCGCCACCAGTTCCTTGGCCTGTGTCACCCATTCCTCACGCTTCGACTTGCCCTTGAGGCCGAGCTTTTCGTCCAGAGCGAAAATCGCTTCGTCGGACATTTCAGCGATCTGATTGAGCGTGGTGATGCCCTCCTTGTGCAGAGCATCCCTGATCTTGGGGCCAACGCCCGCAATCAGCGACACGTCATCAGCAGCCACTTCCACCTTGGCGGACACGGCTGCAACCACCTTGCGCGTGTCATCAAAGCGCTGGTCTTCGACAATGCGCGCGGCCTTGCCGGTGCGGCCCTTGAGGTAATACAACTTGGCGCGACGCA
Source organism: Hyphomicrobiales bacterium (assembly GCA_031398425.1). Lineage (GTDB taxonomy): Bacteria > Pseudomonadota > Alphaproteobacteria > Rhizobiales > Aestuariivirgaceae > Aestuariivirga. The sequence continues at coordinate 1,263 of JANNNG010000056.1, forward strand.
CCTTGCCGTGGCGCACCACCTTGATCGAGTCGATCATAGGCGAATAGACCGGGAAAATACGCTCCACCCCCTCACCGTAGGACAGCTTGCGCACGGTAAAGTTCTCGTTGATGCCGCCGCCTGAACGGGCAATGCAAACACCTTCATAGGCCTGCACACGGGTGCGTTCGCCTTCCTTCACTTTCACATTCACGATCACCGTGTCACCGGCGTCGAAATCCGGAACGGCGCGCTGGGCGGCAACAATGGCCACTTGCTCGGCTTCGAGCTGCGCAATAATGTTCATAATCCATGTATCCTTGATTGGGAGTTGGCGGCTTCTAGCGGCAAGCCTGTTGAAAAGTCAACCTTTGGGCCGGTGAATCTTGGACCAGAGGTCGGGACGTCGCGATTTTGTGATTTCCTCGCGTTTTTGGTACTTCCATTGGGCTATCGCCTTGTGATTTCCATCCATCAAAATCCGGGGAATTTCAGCTCCTTCGAAGGTGTTGGGCTTGGTGTAATGCGGGTGTTCCAAAAGTCCATCGGAAAAGCTTTCCTCTTGAGCACTTTCGAGTTTTCCCATCACACCGGGCAGCAAGCGAACGATGGCGTCCAGCAGAACAATCGCCGCAGGTTCACCACCTGAGAGAATGTAATCTCCGACCGAGACTTCGCGAAGGCTGCGCTTCTCGATCACGCGCTCATCCACCCCTTCAAAGCGCCCGCAGACAATGAGGCAACCGGGACCGGATGCGATCTCCGCCACAAGGCCTTGCGTGAGGAGCTCCCCTCGCGGACTCATCAACAGACGCGGACCCAAGTGTGGTGTCTCATCAATGGCACGGGCGAGAATATCAGGTTTCAGCACCATGCCCACGCCACCACCAGCAGGGTGATCATCAACAGTGCGATGCTTGTCAGTCGTGAAAGAGCGAATGTCTTTCGCGGTCAGCGACCACTTTCCCTCGGAGAGCGCGCGACCCGCAAGGGAAAGCCCCAGCGTTCCCGGAAACATGTCGGGGAACAGCGTGAGGATGGTGGCAGCGAAACTCATTCCTGCTTGTTGGAGAGATCAAGAAAATTTTCTGGCAGTTCAAGCGTCACCACACCCTCCATGATTTTCATGAAGAGATGCGGCACCAGCAGGGTTTCCTTGGCACCGGTATCAATCTCGAGCAAATCACCCGCTCCGAAATTTTCGATGCCGATGATGGTCCCAAGTTTTACGCCATCATGCATGGCGTCCTGGCCGATGAGGTCGACGAGATAGACTTCACTGTCGGAAGCGGCAGGCAGGCGTTCGCGTGGTACCGACAGGTCCTGACCTTTGAATGTTTCGGCCTGGTTGCGGTCCTTGATATTTTTCAGATCGGCAATGAAGCCATCACTGGTAGGCTTCATGCGGATGATTTCAATGTCGCGACCATCAGCAGTTTGCAACACGCCGTAGGATGCGATGGCCTTGGGGTCCGTGGTGAAGCTTTTTAGTTTCACTGCACCCCGAATGCCGTGGGCATCGGTGATGCGACCGAGGAGAATGAGGGTTTGTGTCATGTCTCAGACACCCCCTCCCCCCTTCGGGGTATTCCCCCGGCGAAGACGCCGCGGGAGAAAGAAAGTTTTTCTCCCTCAGCGAAGCTGGGGGAGTACGGCGAAGCCGGGAGGGGGTGTCGCAACGAGTCTTATGCCTCAGCTGGTGCTGCGGCCGCAGCGGCATCAGCAGCAGCCTTGGCATTGGCGGCGGCAACCTTGGCCGCTGCATCAGCCACAGCTTTCTCACGTTCCACGCGCTTCTTGCCGGGCATGGCCTTCTCAGGATTGTTGCGCGCCTCGCGCTTGGCCACACCAATCTTGTCGAGGAAGCGCAGCACGCGGTCCGTGGGCTGAGCACCCTTCTTCAACCAGGCCGCAGCCTTCTCGCCATCAAGCTTCACACGATCAGCCGAGTCCTTCGGCAACATCGGATTGAACGCACCGATCACTTCGATGAACTTGCCATCGCGGGGTGACGTCGCTGCCGCCACGACGATGTGGTAATAGGGGCGTTTCTTGGAGCCTGCACGGGCAAGGCG
>JANNNG010000065.1:0-28017 GCA_031398425.1 Hyphomicrobiales bacterium
GACTAAGTCAAAAACAAAAGTATCATAAAGTCTGTTTCACATCGGGAGGAACGCCATGACTGCATCCAACATGACCCCATCCAAATTTTCCGGAATTCTGCCTGCTGATCTGCGACGCCGCCAGTCCGATCTTGGCCGTCCGGTTCGAATTGGCCTCATCGGCTGCGGCGAAATGGGCACGGATATCGTCACCCAATGCCGCATGATGCAGGGCATCACTGTCGCTGCAATCGCCGAAGTGCGCCACGGCAACGCGGTGAAGGCTCTCAAAATTGCAGGTGTCACCGATGAACTGCACGCTATTGCCGAAACGCAAGCAAAGCTGAACAGCACCATCGAGAATGGCAAGGCCGCCATCACCCTCGATGCGCAATTGATCTGCAAGTCCGACCAGATCGACGTGGTGATCGACGCCACCGGCCGCCCTGGCGTGGGCGCTGAAATTGGTCTGACTGCCATGGAACACGGTAAGCACCTCGTGATGATGAACGTGGAGGCCGACATCACCATCGGGGCTTATCTTGCCCAGGAAGCCCGCCGTCTTGGCGTCACCTACACATTGGGTGCCGGCGATGAACCCTCATCCTGCATTGAACTCATCACCTTCGCCAAGGCCCTGGGCTACCCCATTGTTGCGGCAGGCAAGGGCAAGAACAACCCGCTTAACATCGACGCCACCCCCGACGCCTATCTGGAAGAAGCCACCCGCCGCAACATGAACCCTCGCATGCTGGTGGAGTTTGTCGATGGTTCAAAGACCATGGTGGAAATGGCCGCGATCTCCAATGCCACCGGACTTGTTCCCGACAAGCCCGGCATGCATGGCCCCGCCGTCACGCTCGATCAACTCACCGAAACCCTGATCCCCCGAGAAGACGGTGGCCTGCTGTCCCAATCCGGTGTGGTGGATTATTCCATTGGCAAGGGTGTAGCGCCCGGCGTGTTCTGCATCGTCAAGGCACCCCACGCCCGCATCCACGAACGCCTCTCTGATCTCAAGATGGGCAAAGGCCCCTATTTCAAATTTGTGCGGCCCTATCATCTGACGTCTCTCGAAGTGCCATTGTCCTGTGCCAGAGCTGTCCTGTACGGCGCTGCCGACATGGTGCCATTGCCAGTTCCTGTGTCGGAAGTCTGCGCCGTAGCGAAGAAGGACTTGCAACCCGGCGACACGCTGGACGCCATCGGAGAATACACCTATCGCGCCTGGATCATGCAGGCCGGCGAAGCTGCAACCGCAAAAGCGCTGCCCTGTGGTTTGCTCGAAGGCGGCAAGGTTACCCGTGCAATCAAGAAAGGCGAATTGCTGACAACTGCAAACGTCGCTGTGGACACAACTGCCAAAATTTACGAACTCCGCCTGCGACAGGACAACATGCTGAAGGTGAAGGCGGCGTAGGACCACCATGCCACGCTATGACTATGTCTCCATGGGCTTCTACACTTACGACTGCCTGGGTTGGCCCTTCACCGAAGTGCCGTCTGGTGGCGGCACTGTCTTCATCGACGAACTCACTCTCGCTGTCTCTGGTGCAGCAGGCACCGCCGCCATTGCCGCTGCCAAGATGGGCATCAAAACCCTGGCCGTCGGCGGCGTGGGCGACGACATCATGGCGGACTGGGTCTTGGCCCGCCTCAAGCATTTCGGTGTTGACACATGGGGCATACAGCAGAAACCCGGCTGGAAAACCTCATCCTCCATCGTCACCACAAGGGCCGATGGTTCACGCCCTGCTTTGCATATGAAAGGCGCTACAAAGGACTTCGTCGTCGCCGAGGATATGTACAGCAGAATCACCGACTGTACAGTCTTTCACACAGGAGGCATTGGCCTCACTGAAGCCATGGATGCCGGTGGCCATTCCGCAAAAGTGATGCGGGCCGCCCAAGCCGCCGGTGCCAAGACCACGGTGGATGTTTTCGCAGGATCGCCAAAAGATTTGCCGGCCATCGCCGCCGTGCTTCCGTACACAGATTATTTCATGCCTTCCATAGAGGAGGCCCAGGCGTTGTGCGGCCTCACGGATTTGGGCGACACTGCAAAGTTCTTCTTCGACATGGGCGTTCAAGCCTGCGTCCTCACCATGGGCGGCGAGGGTGCCTATTACCATCACCTGGACGGCACGAAGTTCAAGATTCCCGCCTTCGCCATTACGGTGAAATGCACCTGTGGCTGCGGTGATGCGTTCAACGCGGGCATGGCTGTTGGTCTCGTCAAGGGATTCGACATGGAAACCAGCGTGCGCTTTGCACAAGCGACGTCGGCACTGAATGCCACGGGGCTTGGCTCGCAAGCCGGCGTTGTTGATTTAGAACACACCCTCGACTTCATGAAAAAGACAAAAACAAGGTGACATTGCCTCACGGGGCCTTCACCGGGAGTGAATGAAGTGCGGACTGTCTATGGTGTTTTGCTGGGCCTGTTGCTGTTTTCCGCCGCTGTCCGGGCCGAGTATCCCTATTCCGGTTATTTTACAGTGTCCAAAACGCCGCTGGCCGCGCGCGACGTCGAGGCCCAATGCTCGCTCAAATTTTTCATTCAGTATGATGATGGCCGCGCCGAAGATTATTTTCTTGACGTGAACGCCTTCAGGGCCTCGAAGAAATTGATCTTCATGCGGTCCAATGCAACCGACTGCACCTATAATCTCCCGCTCAAGACCGAGGAATGCTCATCGACCTATCAGACAACCGATGTGACGGAACGCTTTTCAATTCAGAATTATCTGCACCGCGTCGAAGGCGATTACATCGAGTCAGTGTATTTCCGCGCGCGCTCCGAGTATGACGGCTTCATCGCATCGCTGGGGCGTGTGTTCGTACAATCGCTCTACCCGACAACCGACTACATCTACAACTACCGCTGCCCCAACCATTCCGTCACATCCCTGACGCCCTATCTCGAAAAAACCAACAGCCTCACCGATGATCAAACCTATCCGCTGCAAACACCATTGCTGGACGGCATCGAGAACTTGCGCAAAGAAGCCGAGCAAGTGTCAAAGATACTGAAGCCTGCCTATTGATGTCCGCTCCACTCGCAGTGGGGTCTGGTTGATGGGCGCATGCTATTTCAGAAGTCCCTCTCCCAGAAGACTCCCTCCGCTTTCTTGACTTTCCCCCAAGGCTTCGCCATAAGCCCGATCAATTCAAGGTCATATCCAGTCTTCGATGGGTCGGTCAGGGATTGGGTGATTGCCTGATCCGGTAACAAACATTATTGTTATCAACGGCTTATGCGGAGACACCAGAGAATACGGAGTTCAACGTGAAGCGCACTTACCAACCCTCCAAGCTTGTTCGCAAGCGCCGCCACGGCTTTCGTGCCCGTATGGCCACTGTTGGCGGTCGCAACGTCATTCGCCGCCGCCGTGCCGCTGGCCGCAAGCGCCTGAGCGCATAAACGCTCACAAATCCATGGACAGGCTTCTCAAGCGGCGTGATTTTCTCGCGGCTGCCAAGGCGCCTGCCGTGTCGATGCCTAGCGTTGTGATCCAGTCCCGCAGGCGCGACGATGCTGCACCAGCGCGTGTGGGTTTCACCTGCACCAAGAAACTCGGTAATGCGGTGGTGCGCAATCGCATCCGCCGCCGCATGAAGGAAGCCGCACGCCTCTCCATGCCGTCAATCATTCTTCCCGCCTGCGACTATGTGCTGATCGGGCGCAATGGCGCTGATACGCGAGACTTTGAACTTTTGTGCAAAGACATTATATCAGCGATCAGCAAACTTAACGCAGGGCTTGGCAAGACGTTTGAGCGGTCAAAGCGCCCGGCCCGCAACAAGGACAACCACCCCAAATGAACCAGTCGCCCTTCGGCCAACAGAACAACCGGCCGGACAGCAAGAACTTTTTGCTGGCCATGGTGTTGTCGATGGCGATCATTTTTGGCTTTCAATATCTCTACGGCATGCCAAGCTTCCTGCAGCCCACTGTGCCGACGCAGACAACCACGAAGGTGGATGGTGCGGCAGCTCCCGCTGTTGCGGGTGCCAGCACAATCCTTGACCGGGCAACGGCGATCAGCGCTTCCCCACGCATCGCGGTAGAAACCGCACAGCTGTCGGGATCCATCAACCTGACGGGTGCGCAGATCGATGATCTGCACTTGAAGAACTACCATGAGAAAGCCGACAAGACGAGTCCCATCATCACCTTCCTGTCGCCCAGCAACACGCAGAACGGTTACTTCGCCGAACAGGGCTTTGTGTCGGCGCCAGGCCAGACACTCAAGTTGCCGGATTCAAAAACCCCCTGGACAGCACCCGTCGGTGCCAAGCTCACGGAAACAACTCCGCTCGTGTTGTCATGGGACAATGGTGCTGGGCTTTTGTTCCGTCGCGAGATTGCAATCTCCAACGACTTCCTCATCACCATCAGACAGAATGTCGAGAACAAGACGGCAAGTCCTGTGACCTTGTTGCCCTATGCCCGCGTGCAACGCCAGGGCACGCCCTATGTCGAGGGCTATTTCAGCTTTTTCGAGGGCATGCTGGGCGTGCAGAACGAGAAGCTGGTGGAAATCCACTACAGCGATGTAGCCAAGGCCAATGGCAAGGTTGAAACACCCACGCGCGGCGGCTGGCTGGGCTTTACCGACAAGTATTGGGCGACATCCCTGATCCCTGAACAGGCGCGCGAGATCAAGGCCACCTACCAGCATCTGAAACAGGGCGACCGCGACGTCTACCAGACAGATTACGTTGCAACCGAACCCCTTGTCATTCAAGCCGGTTCCGTTGGCGTTTATGAAGACCACCTGTTTGCCGGTGCCAAAGTTGTTGAAACCATCGATGCCATCGGCGAGAAATACAAGGTCAGCCGCTTTGATCTCATGATCGACTGGGGCTGGTACAAGTTCCTGACACAACCGATGTTCAAACTCATGGCCTGGGCCAAGGGCCTGCTTGGCAGTTTCGGCCTTGCCATTCTGTTCGTGACCGTTCTGGTCAAACTCGCCGTGTTTCCGCTGGCGAACAAGTCCTATGCCTCCATGAGCAAAATGAAAAAGCTCCAGCCTGAAATGGAACGCATCAAGGCGGAATTTCCTGATGACAAGATGAAGCAGCAGCAAGCTGTGATGGAAATGTACAAGAAAGAGAAGGTGTCTCCCGTCTCCGGCTGTCTTCCCGTGCTGGTTCAGATTCCAATTTTCTTCGCCATCTATAAAGTGATTTTGACTTCCATCGAGTTGCGCCATGCGCCCTTCTACGGCTGGATTCACGACCTGTCGGCACCGGACCCCACAAGCCTGTTCAATGTCTTCGGGCTTATCCCATGGACACCACCACATATTCTGATGCTGGGCGTGTGGCCCATCATGATGGGCATCACCATGTGGGTGCAGATGCGTTTGAACCCCACACCTGCAGACCCCATCCAGGCTTCGATGTTCAACTGGATGCCGTTGCTTTTCACCTTCATGTTGTCATCAATGCCAGCGGGTCTTGTGATCTACTGGACCTGGAGCAATTTCCTTTCCATCATCCAGCAAAGCTACATCATGAAGAAGAACGGCACGGAAATTGACCTGTTCGGCAATATCCGCGAGGCGATTCCCTTCCTCAGGAAAAAGAAACCGGCGTGAGTGTTCGAACTTATACGGAACTGGAACTGAAAGTGGGGCGGCAACTGTTTTCGGCACCCAGTTCATTTCGACTGGGTGTCGCCAAACTCGAGCAACTGCCAGCCGTACGCGGTGTTGAAATTGCGATCGCAGGCCGCTCCAATGTGGGAAAGTCTTCGCTCATCAATGCTCTCACAGGCGTCAAAGGCCTCGCCCGCGCATCCAACACACCGGGCCGCACACGTGAACTGAATTTCTTCGACATCGCAGGCCGCATGACCATGGTGGACATGCCAGGCTACGGTTATGCCAAAGCGCCGAAGACAGAAGTGAAGGCGTGGCAGGACGTGCTGCGCGGTTATCTGCGCGGTCGCCCCGGCCTTACCCGCGCTTTTGTGCTGATCGATTCGCGTCATGGCGTGAAGCCTGAAGACCTCGAGATGTTTGCCATGCTGGATGACGCTGCGGTCGCCTATCAGATCGTGCTGACGAAGACCGACAAGATCAAGCCTGCCGAATTGTCTGCCGTCATCGACGCCACATCCAAGATCGTCGCCACCAGAGCCGCTGCATTCCCCCTCCTCCATGCCACGTCATCCGACAAGGATTGGGGCATGATGGAGTTGCGGGCAGAGATTGCGAGCTTACTGGGTTAAAGTCCCTCTCCGTCACGCGTTCCGCGTGCCACCTCTCCCGCAAGCGGGCGAGGACAAGGTTTTCTTTCCTCGCCCGCTTGTGGGAGAGGTGGATCGCGCTGAAAACGCGAGACGGAGAGGGACTTTCCATCCGGCGAAATTGCCCTATAAGGCCGCACCATATCCAAAGGACTGCTGCTCCATGGCCGAGATTCCCGTTAACGAAACTGCCCGCATCCTGTCGGAAGCCCTGCCGTTTCTGCAGCGCTATGACGACCAGATCATCGTCGTCAAATTCGGTGGCCACGCCATGGTTGATGCAAAACTCGCCAGCCAGTTTGCCCGTGACATGGTGATGCTGAAAGTCTGTGGCCTCAACCCCATTGTTGTTCACGGTGGCGGTCCGCAGATCAACAGGATGCTGGACAAGCTTGCCGTGAAGCCTGAGTTCCGCGATGGCCTGCGCGTCACCGACAAGGAAACCATGGAGGTTGTCGAAATGGTTCTTGCAGGCTCTATCAACAAAGCCATTGTTGCATCAATCCAGCAGGCAGGTGGCAGGGCAGTTGGTATTTCCGGCAAGGACGGTAATCTGCTGATCGCCGAACGCTATACCAAAAAGAAGATAGACCCGGTCACCGGTGAGGAAATCACCATCGACTTTGGCCAGGTGGGGGAACCGGCCCGCATCAACACCGAAATCCTGCATACTATCATGAAGTCAGATGCCATCCCTGTCGTTGCCCCCGTGGGCTTCGGCTATGATGGCGAAACATATAACGTGAATGCCGATACTGCGGCAGGTGCCATCGCTTCGGCCACGGGTGCAAAGCGCCTGTTGCTGTTGACAGACGTTGCGGGCGTACTCGACAAGAACAAGGAATTGATCAGTGAACTGAAGATCGGTGATGTACCGAAGCTGATTGAAGACGGCACCATCACTGGCGGCATGATCCCGAAAATAGAAAGTGCCGCTGCCGTGGTCTGGTCCGGCGTTGAAGGCGTCATCATTCTTGATGGCCGCGTGCCGCATTCGGTGCTGCTGGAACTGCTGACACCCCACGGTGTGGGCACCCGTGTCTCGCGCGCGGGCGTATGAGATCATTTAACCATATCGACACCTGGGTGTTTGATCTCGACAACACGCTGTATCCCGCGTCCTGTCGGCTGTTCGACCAGATCGATGTGAAGATGGGCGAATTCGTATCGCGCACGCTCAATGTGTCTTATGCCGATGCAAAACTGCGCCAGAAGGAGCTGTTCTACAAACACGGCACGACGCTGCGCGGCCTCATGCAGGAACACGATCTGAAGCCTGAAGGCTTCCTCGATTACGTGCACAACATCGACTACACCTCGGTCACAGCCGACGCCGCACTGGCCGACGCCATAGAAAAACTGCCAGGCCGCAAACTCGTGTTCACTGCAGGCACCGTGGCGCATGCAACGCGTGCCATGGACCGACTGGGTGTCACCCACCTGTTCGAAGACATTTTCGACATCATCCACGCCGACTATGTGCCTAAGCCGCAACGCGCTCCTTATGATGCCTTTCTGAAACTCCATTCAGTCAATCCGAAACGTGCCGCGATGTTCGAAGACATTGCGAGAAACCTGGAAGTGCCGCATGACATGGGCACGACGACGGTGCTTGTGACGCATGATGACAACGGCGATGCGCGGCATTTGAATGAGGGGGCCGATGGTGCGCACATTCAATACAGGACGAATGATCTCTCTCATTTTCTGAAAGCCCTTGGAACATGAAATTGCAGCGCCGAACGGAGACAAAATGAAAAACGCCCAAACCATCATCGAAGCCGCCTGGGAAGACCGTGCCAATGTCTCCCTCAAGACCAAGGGCAACATCCGCAAGGCGGTGGAGTTTGCCCTCGATCAACTCGATTCTGGCAAGGCCCGCGTCGCTGAGAAACAAGGCGCTGACTGGCATGTGAACCAGTGGCTCAAGAAAGCTGTGCTGCTGTCCTTCCGTATCAACGACATGGAACTCATCAAGGGTGGTCCAGGCACATCAAAGTGGTGGGACAAGGTGCCATCGAAGTTTGAAGGTTGGACTGCGAAGAAGTTTCGCGATGCAGGCTTCCGCGCCGTGCCCAATTGTGTCGTCAGAAAATCTGCTTACATCGCACCAGGTGCCATTCTCATGCCAAGCTTCGTCAATCTCGGCGCCTATGTGGATACGGGCACCATGGTCGATACCTGGGTCACCGTTGGTTCCTGCGCCCAGATCGGCAAGAACGTTCATCTGTCCGGTGGTGTTGGCATTGGTGGCGTGCTCGAACCCATGCAGGCGGGCCCCACCATCATTGAAGACAACTGCTTCATCGGCGCGCGCTCGGAAGTGGTTGAAGGTGTGGTCGTGGGCGAAGGTTCGGTTATTTCCATGGGTGTGTTCATTGGTCAATCGACCAAGATCGTGGACCGGACAACAGGCGAAGTGCACATGGGCAAAGTGCCGCCCTACTCCGTCGTCGTCTCAGGTTCCCTGCCACAGAAGCCATTTGCCGACGGTTCACCCTCGCCTTCGCTCTATTGCGCCGTCATCGTCAAACGTGTGGACGAAAAAACCCGTTCGAAGACGAGCATCAATGAACTGTTGCGGGACTGAGCGCGCGCCCTTACAGCGGCAACCAAGTGCAAGTTGACGACCAGAGGCTTTTGCCCAAGGTCAAATCACGTTACTCGTCACGATTTCTCGCGGAGTCAGGTTTTCGGGCGACCGATCATGATGCCCTGCAGCTTTTCCCACGGGGTCAATTTTTTGGGTTGACGATGCTGAACGGCAGGATTTTCAATGCGATTGGCTTCACGGATTTCCACTGCACGACGTTGAGCTTTGCGCAGCTTGCGGTTTTGGAATTGTTTCGCCGCCTTGAACCGTTTGGGTTTTGCGGCTTTGGCAGTTACGGGCTTTGGAAACACTGTGGGTGAGAGAGAGTCATCGACAGGCAGCATTGCCTGCAGGCTCACGGAATTGACTGGTTGAAGCTCTGTTTCAGCTTTTTCTGCCGAGCGATCAACGACAGTTTCGTTAATTGTTGCAAGGCTTGGCTGTATGAAAGCGACTGTCTTGTTTTCGGCTGGCGCTTTCATCACTATTGGTGGCGCGACTTCGCGGCATTCCCTCGTTACAACGCTCGTATTGGCAACATTGGTAACCAGTGTGGTGCAGAGCAGAATAGCGGCAATACTCATGGTCTGTGTCATCCGTCACTTTGAGTTAAAGTTATATTTGTCAGACAGCAAATTGCATGCCACGGGATTGCTTCTGCAGCCCGCTCCCGTCGTTAAGGTTAATCATGGAACAGGGTTTAAGGACGTCCTGATAGTCGGTTGCGCAGGCATACCGACTCAGGCGATAAACTGTCGGGGGCAATTTGGAGCGGAGAGACACTATGAACCTTGAAACATTCACATCCTTTGCCGGGCGAAGCCCGCGCAAGTCATTCTGGTTGGCCATTCTGGTGATGGTGGTCATCAGCTGGATCTTGCAGTTTATCGTGTTCGCGATTTTCGGCGCGGGCATGGTGGTTGATCCCAATGCCTCGCCAGAAGCACAGATGGCGGCCGTCAATGCCATGTGGGTACCCTTGGGCATTGTCATATTAATCACGCTTTGGCCTACGCTGGCGATCTATACGAAACGCTGGCATGACCGTAACAAGTCCGGCTGGTGGACACTCATTCTGCTGATCCCGCTGATTGGCAGCATCTGGCTGCTGGTGGAACTGGGCTTCCTGCGCGGCACTGAAGGACCCAACAAGTATGGACCTGATCCAATTGCGGATTAATGCATCTGGAACAAATGAAGGGACCTCATCCGCCCTACGGGCACCTTCTCCAGCAAGAGGGCTGGAGAAGCGACAACACACCGTCCCTTCTCCACGCCCCCTTGCGTGGAGATGGTGGCGCGAAGCGCCGGATGAGGTCCCTTTCGTGCCGCAAGTATTGCCCTGATAATTGTCATGAACCTCCACGACCCTGTCACCCTGCTGCAAGAGCTCATCCGCTGCCCCTCCGTCACACCGCTTGAAGCAGGCGCACTTGATGCCGTGCAGGGTTGGCTCGGCAGCGCAGGTTTCATGACGCACCGCCTGGTCTTCGAAGAAGTGGACAACCTCTTCGCCCGCATTGGCACCTCATCGCCACACTTCTGTTTTGCTGGCCACACCGATGTGGTGCCGCAGGGCGATGAAACCATCTGGTCGCATCCACCTTTCGCTGCAGACATCGAGAACGGCCACATCTTCGGTCGTGGTGCTACAGACATGAAAGGCTCGGTCGCCGCCTTTGCTGCCGCCGCTTCAGATTTCGTACAGGATAACCCAGACTTCAAAGGCTCGATTTCCTTTCTTATCACCAACGACGAAGAAGGCCCCGCTATCAACGGCACGGTAAGGGTGCTGCACTGGATGAAGCAACACGGCCACATCCCCGATCATTGCCTTGTTGGTGAACCTTCATGTGTCGACGCTCTTGGCGACACCATCAAGATCGGACGTCGCGGTTCATTGTCATTCACTGTCACCGTCGAAGGCAAGCAGGGCCATGTCGCCTATCCGCACAAGGCCGACAACCCCATTCCCAAACTCACACGTCTCGTTGAACGACTTTCAGATAAACCCCTCGACAACGGCAACAACGCCTTCGATCCGTCGTCGCTGGTGTTCACATCCTTCGACGTTGGCAACCCCGCAGGCAATGTCATTCCGTCGAAAGCCACGCTCAAGTTCAACATTCGCTATTCCACAGAACAAACCTACGACACGCTGAAAGCCCTGGTGAACAGCCACATCGAAAGACTCTACGAAGAGATGGGCGGCGTATGGAATGTGACATTTAATGAAGGTGCCGAGGCATTCATCACAGAACCCGGTGCTTTTGTCGGTCTGGTGCAAGAGGCCATAGAAGCCGAAACCGGAATTACGCCCAAACTCTCCACATCTGGTGGCACGTCGGATGCGCGTTTCATCAAGGACCATTGCCCCGTCCTTGAATTCGGCCCGACAAATGCAACAATCCACCAGACGGACGAGCGGATATCAATCGAGGAGCTAAAGGCGACGACGCGGATCTATCGCAGAATTTTGGATGTTTATTTCGAGGTTTGAGCGCGAAAAGAAAGGACCTCATCCGCCCTTCGGGCACCTTCTCCAGCAAGAGGGCTGGAGAAGGGACAGTGTTGCAACCTGTCTCTTCCCCGCGCCTCTTCGTGGAGAAGGTGGCGCGAAGCGCCGGATGAGGTCCTTTTCTCACACCCGCGCCCGGAACCTCTGAAACGCAATTCCCAGCAACAGCGCCATGAACCACATGAATGGCATGAGCACCACGGTCATTGCGATGCTGATCGGCAGCATGTTTTCCATCATGTTTGCCATTACCGGAAACACGGCGGTAGGGTTGGTGCTCTGCTGCGACATGGCATCAACGAAATCGCTGAACATGGTGCCGCCAAAGATCAGAAAGATAAAGATCATGGGAATATAGGCGACAATGGTTGCAAGAAACATGCGGCCCGGCACGCCCCAGCTTTCACCCTTCGACAGGGGCCACATGTCCTTGAAAAAATCAGGCGAACTGCCCAAGGCCACGCCGGGCAGGCCCACCATGAAGCGGAACATGAACCAGTAGAGGCCGGCAACCAGCCCCAGTATGCCGACGGTTCCAAACACGCCAATCAATGCCATACCAGCCGATCCACCGCCGAAAACAACGCCGAGAAGTGCCATCACAATGGCAAAAGCAATGACGCCGCCAATATAAACCAGCAGCGTCAAAAGGGTGATGCCGATGCCATAGACTAATGTCATCAGGCCAGCACCAAGGCCTGCCTTGTCCATCATGAACCAGTCGGCAACGCCGGTTTTATGAAATCGAATGATCTGCGCAAACAACAGCCCGAGCACGGCAATGGCCAGGAAGCTGACCAGCGACGAGAGTGCCATGCCGCTCATGTAAGACCCCATGAAGTCAGGGTTTGCAGCGGGATTTGTCATGGCTTCACCCATGCGGCGATAAAGTGAGCCTAAGGATTTCAGTTGGTAGATGTTGACGGCCAGATAAAGCGCGTAGGGAATGACACTCATCTTCAACAAGCTCATCCAGTGTACGGCGATAAAGCCCAAGGCTTCGCGGGCAGTACCGGGCAACACTTTGTTCATCGAGATTGTATCCTTCGAAAACTCCGGCTCTTACAGCATTGTCACCTCAGCGCCAACCTTCACCAGCTTGTAGAGTTCCGTCACATCGGCGTTGAGCATGCGGATGCAGCCAGATGATGCAGCGGTGCCGATGGACGATGGCGCGTTGGTGCCGTGGATGCGATAGATCGAGGAACCGAGATACATGGCACGGGCACCCAGCGGGTTCTTTGGCCCACCGGCCATGAAGGTTGGCAGTTCAGGGTGCCGAACGCGCATTTCTGTTGGCGGGCGCCAGTCGGGCCACTGCGTCTTGGAGGATACCTTGTGGGTGCCCTTCCATTCAAAACCCTTCTTGGCGGTGGCAACGCGGTATTTCACAGCCTTGCCGAACCCCAGAACATAGTAGAGTTCGTTCTTCTTCGAATTGATGATGACCGATCCCTTTGGCTTGCCGGTCTTGAAGGACACGATCTTGCCGCGCTTCACGGCAGGGAATGTGGCGGAGGCATCAACGTCGGCGTTATCAGAGATCGATACCGGGGTGATCACGATGGGCTCGTCGCCGTAAAGGCTGTTTTCAGCGAAAGAGGGGGTGGACAGCAGGCCGACTGAGAGTGCTGCTGCGGCGGCGATTTTGAAGAGCTTGTTCATGGTGGCGTCCCTCTGGAATTCGTTTGATGTTGCGTTTCTAGGGGAGAGGCGCTGAACCAAAGCTGATTGTGGCATTTATCTGGCGTTCAGATTCCAAAGCTCTGTTGCGGCGGACTGCCAACATCGGGCATAAGGAGGGTCGAGATTGCAGGAATCCCATGAAAATCAAGACCATCACAACCTTCCCCCGCACGGTGAAGGAGACGGAAAACCTATTCATCCCCCTGAAAGACGGGACAAAACTGGCGGCCCGCCTGTGGCTGCCTGCCGATGCCACGAAGAAAAAAGTACCGGCCCTGCTCGAATATCTGCCCTACCGGAAGCGTGACGGCACCACGACCAGGGATGCTCTGACCCACCCCTATCTGGCAGGTCACGGCTACGGCTGCATCCGCGTTGATATGCGAGGTTCCGGTGATTCCGATGGCTTGATGCTGGATGAGTACACTCAGCAGGAACTGGATGATGGGCTGGAAGTCATCGACTGGCTGTCCAAACAGAAATGGTGCGATGGCAAGGTTGGCATGTTCGGCATCAGCTGGGGCGGTTTCAACGCTCTGCAAATCGCAGCGCTTCGACCCCCAGCCCTGAAAGCGATCATAACGATCTGCTCCACCGACGACCGCTATGAGGACGATATCCACTATAAAGGTGGCACCGTGCTCAACGAGAATCTGGGCTGGGCCGCCACCATGCTGGCCTATTCATCGAGGCCACCAGACCCCAAAATCGTGGGGTCGAAGTGGAAGAAGATGTGGCTGAACCGGCTCGGAAACGAACCCTTCCTGCTAATCGACTGGCTGAAACACCCGCACCGTGATGGCTATTGGAAGCACGGCTCGGTGTGCGAGGACTACCTGAAAATCCAGGTTCCGGTGCTGGCCGTGGGCGGCTGGAACGATGCCTATTCCAATGCCATTCCCCGCCTGATGAAAAACCTGCGTGTACCTCGGAAAGCCATCATTGGCCCCTGGGCCCACAAATATCCACACTTTGCCGTGCCCAACCCCAATATCGGCTTCCTGCAGGAAATGCTGCGCTGGTGGGACTTTCACATCAAGGGCATCAACACGGGTGTCACCGATGACCCGGACTACCGCATTTATATCATGGATGCCTACAAGCCCGGCGCCTTTCCCAAGGGGATAACAGGTCGCTGGGTGTCGGAGAGTTACTGGGGCTTTGGCAATGTCGAAACCAAGACCTGGTCACTTTCCGCCAAGGGCATTTCCGCCGACGCCGGCAAGGAACAGGCTTTCACCCTCACTTCACCCCAGAACATCGGTTTCGACGGTGGCGAGTACTGCATCATCTGGCTTGGTGAGGAATTTCCGGGAAACCAGTTCCGCGACGATGAGGGCTCGCTCACCTTCGACAGTCCACCACTTTCTGACGACATGGAAGTCGTCGGCCAGCCCGTTGTGGAGCTCTCCTTCAGCGTCGACAAGCCCGTGGCGCATCTTGCCTTGCGCCTGAATGATGTGTGGCCAACCGGCGAGGTTTCCCGCATCACCTACCATCTGCAAAACCTTTGCATGCGCGAGTCACGGGAATATCCAACACCACTCGAACCCGGCAAGCGCTACAAGATGAAGATCAAGCTGGATGACGTCGCCTGGAAAGTTCCGAAGGGCCACCGCCTGCGTGTGGCAATTTCCACAAGCTACTTCCCCATGATGTGGCCAGCACCCGAGCCTGTGAAACTCACAGTCTATGCCGGGGCATCGACCATCGCCGTGCCGCTGCGCAAAAAGAACCTGACGGAAAAGTCCGTCTCCTTCGCCGATCCGGAAGCGGCAACCCCAGTGGCCCAAAAGATCATCAAGAAGCCATCGCACAAACGCGTCACCTCCATGGACGCGAAAACCGGCCTCACCAAACTTGAAATCGTTGACGACTTCGGTACCCAGGAACTGAAGCCCCACGGCCTCATTGTTTCCGGCGCGGGCCGCGAAAACTACGAGATCAATGCCACTGACCCCCTGTCCGCCAAGATGGAAACGCATTGGACGGAAACCCTGAAACGCGGTACGTGGGAAGTGAGAACCGAAACTTGGGGTCGCCTGACCGCAACCAAGACCCACTGGGTGGTCTGGGGCAAGATCGAGGCCTTTGAGGGCAAGAAGCGCGTGTTTGTGAAAGAGTTCAATGAGCAAATCGAACGTCGGTTGCAGTAGTAGCAACGTAGGTTGGAGCAGACTCACTGTCTCCCTCCCCCTTGTGGGGAGGGTTATGGTGGGGGTTGCTCCGAACACGCAATTGAGTGCTATTTTCTTGCGAAGAAACAGCGTTCCGAGAAACCCCCACCCTAACCCTCCCCACAAGGGGGAGGGAATTCGCTCGGCACGTGTGTCTACGTCAACATTCGAATTTGAGCACCGCCGCTTTAATCCATTTCCCCGCAACTCTCGTATGTTTACTAGTACGTCGGGAGAACGTGACCTTGGTTGTGGCATCGGCCCTCACTGGTTTTTTGGAGAGACCTATCGGCATGTCGGCTGAAAGCGAACTCTTGACGAGGATCGCCGAGAGCCGCGACAGGGCTGCGTTCGCGCAACTGTTTGATCACTATGCGCCGCGCGTCAAAAGTTTCATGATGCGAAAAGGGGCAAATCCCGAGCAGGCAGAAGATCTGGTGCAGGAGACCATGATCGCTGTCTGGTCAAAGGCAGGTATGTATGTGGCGGACCGGGGGAGTGTAACCACGTGGATTTTCACCATCGCGCGAAATCTGCGCATCGACAGGTTAAGGCGGGAGAAGACGTCGCTCTATACCGATATTGATGATTACGACGCAGAATCAACCGATGTGCAGCAGGACGACGCCCTGTCTCGGCTGCAGGAAGATGGTTACGTGGCAAAAGCCCTGGCGCAAATCCCGGAGGAGCAGCGCCAGTTACTCATTCTTAGTTATGTTGAAGATTTGCCCCAAAGCGAGATTGCGACACGGCTCCAAATCCCGCTTGGCACCGTAAAGAGTCGTATGAGACTTGCGTATCGGCGCATGAAAAAACTGCTGGAGACAGTGACTTGAAATTGACCCACCACCTTGATGACGCGACCATCTTGGCATTTGCTGCAGGAACTCTGGGCGAAGCCCATGGCTTTGCTGCTGCCACTCACGTGGCCTATTGCACCCAGTGCCGAGGCGCCTTGCGCGAGGCCGAAAGCCTCGGCGGCCAGATGATGCTGGACGACGGTGCGCGCGCTGTTTCGGACACCTGCCGTGCCGCCACCTTGGCCAGTCTGGAAGCCATAGTTGCCGCACCTGCTAAAGCCAAACAGATGCCACGGTCAGAAGTTCCCGCCGTGCTGCATAATCTCTTGAACCATCAGCCGCTGGATGCGTTGAAGTGGCGAACCAAGGCACCCGGTGTGGCCACCTATGAAATTGCACTGTCCAGCAAAGGCAGCACGCACCTGCAACTCCTGCGCATTGGCAAGGGGCGGCAAATGCCAGAGCATGGCCATGGTGGCGAGGAAATCACGGTCATCCTGCGCGGCTCCTATTCTGATCACACCGGTCGTTACATGGCCGGCGATGTGGCCGACATGGACCAAGAGATGGAGCATCAGCCCAAGGTCGACTCGGATGTGGACTGCATCTGTCTTGTCGCCACGGAAGCACCAGCGCGTTTCAAATCCTTCTGGGCCCGACTGGCGCAACCCTTCGTCGGAATTTAAGTGATGGCGCTGCCCTGGCGCGTGGTCTGGGTCACGGGCGCATCCACAGGCATCGGTGCCGAGATTGCAAAACAACTGGCAGCGGAGGGTGTGAAAGTCGCGGCCTCCGCCCGCAACGCCGAAGCCTTGGGCGCACTCGGAGCCGGTATCACTCCGTTTCCGCTCGATGTGACAGACGAAGCAAAAGTGGCCGAAACCCTGGCACGGATCGAACGTGAGCTGGGTCAAATTGACCTTATCATTGCGGGAGCGGGAACCTACACTCCCGCCTCCGCCGCCGACTTCCGCACGGAAATGTTTCGCCGCATGTATGAGGTCAACTATCTTGGCGTCATCAATGTGCTCGCCGCTGCTCTTCCGGTGTTTCGCGGACGGCGCAGCGGGCACCTCTCCTGGATCGCTTCCGTGTCAGGCTATCGCGGCCTCCCCAAAGCCGCCGCCTATGGCCCCACGAAAGCCGCTCTCATCAACCTCGCCGAGTCCCTTAAACCGGAACTGGACCGCGACGGCGTCAAGGTCAGCGTCATCAACCCGGGTTTCGTCCGCACGCCAATGACGGCGCAGAACGATTTCGAAATGCCATTCCTCATGGAACCCGCCGATGCCGCGCGTGCCACGATTGCTGGCCTCGCCAAAGGCAAGTTCGAAGTGGCCTATCCGACACCTTTCGTGGCGATACTTAAAATTGGACGGCTGTTACCCTATCGACTGTTCTTCTGGATCAGCCGGAAGTATTTGTTGAAGTGAAGTCCCTCTCCGTCAGTCGCTAAAGCGACTGCCACCTCTCCCGCAAGCGGGCGAGGATAAGGTTTTTCCTCGCCCGCTTCCGGGAGAGGTGGCAACGCGAAGCGTTGACGGTGAGGGAATACTTGACATCGCCACAATCTCTCCCCACTTCACTGCGCGTCGAAGGAGGGAACACCTTATGCCCATCATCCTGTTTTTCCTGAATGCTCTCTGGTTCATCACAGGCGGCGTCATCGCTGGCCTTGCCTGGTGTCTTGCAGGTGTCATCATGGCAATCACCATCATCGGTCTGCCCTGGGCCAGGTCTTGTTTCATGCTGGCGCGGTTTTCTTTCTGGCCCTTTGGCTATGACATTGTCGCCCGTGACCAGCTTCATGGCCGTGAAGACCTTGGCACGGGTACACTTGGAACGCTTGGCAACATTGTGTGGTTTGTGCTCGCTGGCTGGTGGCTCGCCATCATGCATATCTCGGCCGCGATTGCCTATGCCATCACCATCATCGGCATTCCCTTTGCGTGGCAACATGTGAAGCTTGCCATTGCATCCCTTTTCCCCGTGGGCAAGACCGTGGTGTCAACCGACCGGCTGTGGGCTCCGATCCCGCAGCTCAAGCAAATTCAGAAGGCTTGAACACGTAGGGCGTGGAGCAGAATTCGCACACCACCTTGATCGCGCCGTCCTCTACCATGTCGGCGCGATCTTCGTTTGAGAAACCCTTGATCATTTCTGTCACCGTTTCCCGCGAACAGGTGCAGTGGCGCTGCAGTTGCAGAGGCGGATACACTGTCACGCCGTCTTCGTGGTAGAGACGGTAAAGCAAATCCTCTGATGACAAGGTTGGGTCAAGCAATTCATGACTCTCCACCGTGTCGAGCAGCAACCGCGCCTTCACCCAGTCATCGTTTTCGACAACCACATCGTCATGTCCTTCCGGCACATCGCCTGAAGAATAAGCGACGGGCGAAATTCCACCTTCCCGGGGCAGATGCTGAATGAGAATCGCACCCGCCCGCCAATGGGTCTGCTTCTCGCCGCGCGTGAGCATGGGGCCAGCAAAGAGATGCAGCCGTGTCGGGATTTGTTCTGACTGCGCAAAGTAGGTATGCGCCGCATCGGCCAGCGTGCCCTGACCCAGCGGAACAATGCCCTGATAGCGCTCGGTCTCGGCCCCCTGATCAACCGTCATGGCGAGATACCCCTGCCCCATCAACTCGGTTTCGGACGCCAATCGCCCCGCATCTTCCACGGCAGACTTGAGGTAACGCGCCACGCCGCGCACACCATTTGGCGAGAGGAAGTCCGCAACCAACATGGACACCGGACCATCGGTCTTGGTTTGCAGGATGAACTTTCCATCAAACTTCAAGGTCGAGCCCAGCAAGGCAGCAAGGGCCACACCTTGCGCCAGAAGTGCAGACACATTTTCTGGATAATCATGACGCGAGAGTATGTCGTCAATCACAGGACCCAGCCGCACCACACGACCACGAATGCCGAGCGGTTTGACTTCAAAGGGGAGAACGAGGTTGTCAGTCATGGGTTATATCTCGTGTATTGAGGGCCCCCCCTTCGGGGTACTCCCCCAACAAGTTGGTGGAGAAACAACCGCGAGTCCTTCCCCAACTTTTTGGGGAAGTGTCCGAAGGGCGATGGGGGCCTTTCTTCACATCCCACCCAGACAATGCAGCAGAATCGCCTTTTGCACGTGCAGGCGGTTCTCGGCCTCATCCAGCACGACCGACTGCGGCCCATCAATGACACTGTCCGTCACCTCTTCATTGCGGTGCGCGGGCAAGCAGTGCATGAACAGTGCGCCGGGGTTGGCAAGCTTCATCAGCCGATCATTGACCTGAAACGGTTTCAGGATGTTGTGGCGGCGTTCACCGTCCTGATCATGCATCGAGACCCAGGCATCGGTGATCACGCAGTCGCTGCCCTGAACAGCAGCTTCGGCGGTGTTGACTTCAACCACATCCGCACTGTTGGCCCGGGCCCAGTCCAGCACTGGTTTTTCCATTCGGTATTCATCGGGGCAACCCAGCCGCAACTTGCCACCAAGCTTGCCAACTGCATGCACCCAGGACGCTGCAACGTTGTTGCCATCGCCCACCCAGGCAACTGTGTGTTTCGACACGTCACCTTTGCGCTCTTCCAGCGTCAGAATATCCGCCATGACCTGGCAGGGGTGGGTGTGGTCGGTGAGGCCATTGATGACCGGCACAGTCGCCGCGGCGGCAAGCTCCGCGAGATGCGCATGGCTGGCCGCGCGCAACATGATGCCATCGACGTAACGCGACAAGACCCGCGCCGTATCGGCAATGGTTTCACCCCGGCCCAATTGCATGTCAGCGGAATTGAGCACGAGCACCTCACCGCCCAATTGCTTCATGGCCATTTCAAAGGATACACGCGTGCGCGTCGAAGGCCGCTCAAAGATCAGCGCAATCGCCTTGCCCGCAAGCGATGCGCCTGCATCGCGCTGGCCCATGGCAAAGCCCCGGCGCTTTTCTTTCATCATCCGCGCTGATGTGAGAATATTGCGCAGGTCCCCCGCTGGCATTTCATGCAGATCGAGAAAGTGTTTCGGCATCCTGTTCACGCCGCTTTTGCCCTGACCGCCTTACAAGCATTTTCGAGCTTGCCAACAGCCTCGTTAATTTCATCTGCGGTTACGACAAGCGGTGGCAGCAGACGCACCACATTGTCTCCCGCCACAAGCGTCAACAAGTGTTCAGCTGTGGCCGCAGCTTGCAGGTCGGTATTCGCCGCCTTGCACTTCAAGCCCATCATGAGGCCAGCGCCGCGTATATCTTCAATCACATCTGGGTAAGTATCCTTCAAACCAGCAAGACGCTGTTTCAAAAGCAACGCATTCTGCTGCACCTTCTCCAGGAAGCCCTCTGCGGTCATCACATCCATGACAGCGGATCCCACCGCAGTGGCAAGCGGATTGCCACCGTAGGTGGAACCATGGGTGCCGAGAGTCATACCCTTTGCCGCTTCCTCGGTGGCCAGACATGCACCCAGCGGAAAGCCGCCACCAATGCCCTTTGCAATCGCCATGATGTCAGGCGTGATCGCAGCCCATTCATGGGCGAAGAGTTTACCCGTGCGACCCACGCCACACTGAATTTCATCGAGGATCAACAGCATGCCGTGCTTGTCGCACAGCTCACGCAGGCCCTTGAGGCATTGCGTGGGCACCGGGCGAATGCCACCTTCACCTTGCACAGGTTCAATCAGGATTGCCCCGACATCGGGCGAGATCGCGTCTTCCAAAGCCCTGTGATCGCCGAAAGGCAATTGCCGGAAGCCGGAGATGCGCGGCTCGAAGCCTTCGAGATATTTTTCCTGGCCACCTGCTGCAATGGTCGCCAGGGTGCGGCCGTGAAATGCACCTTCAAATGTGATGATGGTGGAACGCTCAGGCTGACCATTGGCGTAATGATATTTCCGCGCCATCTTGATGGCACATTCCATGGCCTCGGCACCCGAATTGCAGAAGAACATGGTGTCGGCAAAGGTATGCGCGATCAGTTGCTCCGCCAGCTTTTCCTGGCCTGGCATGCGATAGACATTGCCCGTGTGCCAGATCTTCTGTGCCTGCTCTGTCAAGGTCTTCACCAGATGCGGATGCGCATGGCCACAGGATGTCACAGCAACGCCTGCGCCAAAATCCAGATAGGCCTCACCTTCCTCCGTGAACACACGACAACCCTCGCCGCGCATAAAAGCCAGGGGTGCACGGTTATAGGTTGGCAACACGGACGCGATCATGGGCCTGATCCCCTTTTCAAAAGTGAAAAGCGCCAGTCAGGTGAGACCGGCGCGCAACAGTCGTCGTATAAAGTGCGCTTATCCACCGGTCAATGACGCGGTTTCCACACCTGAGTCAAAACAGCGCATGGACGTGTGAGTCGTGAAGCGCTTTAACTTTTCATTAACCACGTTGAAATGCAGGAAACTGGGGAAAACTCTGGTTTTCCGCACTCAATTGGTTGCCGATGGTCCGCTACACGCTGTAGGGAAAGGTCCATCAGCTACGAGATGTAGCGTTTCAGGTCAGGCGTTAAGGTTTTGACTCAGGGAAGAGCCATTCCCTGTGCAGAGAGAAGGATTCACCACGTGAATGATGTATCGGCAGCAGCCAACGAGAAAATGCCATGGACGGAAGACCGCGTTGAGACGCTGAAAAAACTCTGGGCCGATGGCCTCAGCGCTAGCCAGATCGCAGGCAA
Organism: Hyphomicrobiales bacterium; assembly: GCA_031398425.1. Classification (GTDB taxonomy): domain Bacteria; phylum Pseudomonadota; class Alphaproteobacteria; order Rhizobiales; family Aestuariivirgaceae; genus Aestuariivirga. The sequence continues at coordinate 21,688 of JANNNG010000065.1, forward strand.
GCTCGGTATGGGCGTCACGCGCAATGCGGTCATCGGCAAGGTGCATCGTCTCAATCTCGCAGGTCGCGTCAACACACCCCGCACACAGACACCGCGTGCTCCACGCAAACCCGCAGAAGGTCACTCTCCGTCGGCACCGCGTGGACCGTCACGTCCTTCGATGCCACCCACGGCGGGCAACACGGCGCTCAAGAGTTTCGCCCAGCCCTATGTCAATCCCCGGCTTGCGCCGTTGCTGGAGCCAAAGCCACTGCGGCTGGTTGAATCCTCAAAAGACGGACGCATCACCATTCTGCATCTCTCCGACAAGACCTGCAAATGGCCGATTGGCGATCCACAACATGATGATTTCTGTTTCTGCGGCCACGGCCCCCGCGATGGTTCTCCCTATTGCGAATACCACGCAAGGATGGCCTATCAGCCAGCGCAGGACCGGAATAGGCGACGGGCTTAGGCGTGAAAGCCCTCTCCGTCATCGCTGACGCGATGCCACCTCTCCCGCAAGCGGGCGAGGAAAAGAACCTTATCCTCGCCCGCTTGCGGGAGAGGTGGCGCGCGCGTAGCGCGTGACGGAGAGGGGATTCCTCCAATGACTACCTCGCCCATCGACCCCGGCATGTTGGCCTTTTACGAAACCCTCTCGGCAAAAACCCCACCCGGCTCTGAACACTGGCCCCTCGAACAGCAACGCGCCACATGGAACACCGTCTGTGCCGCCTTCCGCGCACCGCGCCCTGAAAACATCGAGGTCACCGACCGCATCGCCAATGGCGTTCCTGTCCGCATTTTCAAGCCCGACACCACAATTGTCAAAGTCGGCATCCTCTACAGTCATGGCGGTGGCTGGGTGTTGGGCGGGCCTGAAACTCATGATGATATCTGCGCAGAAATTGCAGCGGCTACTGGATGCATGGTGGTGCTTACCGACTATCGGCTGGCGCCCGAACACAGGCACCCCGCCCAGCTTGAAGACACGCTCAAGGTCTGGCGCTGGATGCGCGAACAGGACCTAGAACACATCATCGCTGCAGGAGACAGTGCAGGCGGGCAAATCTCTGTCGCACTTGCCTTGACATTGCGCGACCTCGGCCTGCCGCAACTCACGGGCCTCGCCCTGCTTTATCCCGTGCTCGGTGCCAACACCGAAACCGCGTCCTACGTCCGCAATGCCCATGCACCTTGTCTCACGCGCAATGAAATGCGCTACTATCTCACATCATTTCTGGGACCTGAGGACACACCGCACTGGCGCGATGAAAAAGCCGTGCCCCTGATGGCATCATCCGTCGAAGGCCTGCCACCCGCCTACATCACCGTTGCAGGTCACGATCCGCTTCATGATGATGGCGTGATGTTCCACGAAAGATTGCTCTCAGCCGGAGTGCCAAGCGAACTCCGCCGCGAACCAAGTCTTGCCCATTCCTACATGCGCGCACGGCATCACAGTGCTGTGGCGATGGAAGGCTTTCAGGCGATTGTTGCGGCTTTGAAGGCGTTTGCAGAAGGCACCTCGGCTGTTACTGCGACGCCCAGATGATGCGTGCCATCCAGTCCACGTTCTTCGCGTCCAGCGTTTTCACGGGATGATCGGCATTGAAGGAGGCCAGTTCCACCGTGCGACCCGACTGCTTTTGCAAGATCTTCGCCATGACTTGGCCATCAGACGTGCGCACCACTACGCGGTCGCCCTTGCGGACGGTGGCGCCAGGTGAGACCACAATGGTATCGCCTTCACGGTAAACGGGCATCATCGAGTCGCCGGTGATTTCGAGGGCATAGGCGGCCGTATCGGTCACACCCGGCACATCAACTTCATCCCAGCCCGATCCGGCGGGGAAGCCACTGTCGTCAAAAAAACCACCGCGCCCCGCCTTGGCAAAACCCAGCAACGGCAGCACGCGCATCTTTGGTGGTGCGCCTTTTTTGCCGGAAAGCAATTCCATGAATTCGTCGACCGGCGCGCCGGATGCATTCAAGACACGGGAAATCGATTCCATCGTCGGCCAGCGCGGGCGACCATCGGGGCCGTTGCGCTTCGACGGATTAAAGGATGTGGGATCAAGCCCTGACTTCTTGGCGAGACCAGAAGCCGAGAAACCATAGCGCTCCGCGATTACATCAATCGCATTCCAGACTTGTTTGTGGGTAAACATTGTAGATACCTCTCTGCTGTTGGACCCTTTTGTAGGACAAGAAACCTTGCTAGGAAGAGATTGTCAAGTGAAAACTTTATGCTATGTGCAGTTTTGAGGAGTTTTCTGATGGCTTGGGTCTATAAAATCATATCCAAAGAGCTCTGGACTGCGGCCTCGGCCGCAGGCCGGTTCAAAGGTGCCGCAGTTGACCTCAAGGACGGATATATCCACCTGTCAGGCGAATCACAGGTCGAAGTTACTGCACGGCTGCACTTTGCGGGCCAGGACAAGCTGTTGCTGGTCGCGTTTGATGCCGCACAGTTCGGTGAATTACTGAAGTGGGAGTCTTCTCGCGGCGGCGAATTGTTTCCGCATGTTCATGGCTGGATCAATCCGGCTATGGCCCTGTGGGCCAAGCCCTTGCCGTGGGACGGCCAGGCCCACCTCTTTCCTGAGGACTGGAAAGCATGAATCTGTTCGGGGCGGCCTTCAGGATTGCCAGGCCCCTGTTGCACGGCCGGGACGCAGAAGAGGCCCACCTCCTCACCATCCGTGCGTTGCGCTGCATGCCGCCACTGCCGCTCGTCACCTGCGACCCTCGCTTGTCGCAAAGCCTTTTTGGCCTGACGTTTCCCAATCCACTGGGTCTCGCGCCGGGATTTGACAAGAATGCCGAAGTGCCGAATGCCATGTTGCGGCTGGGCTTCGGTTTTGCCGAAGTTGGAACTGTGACGCCGCTTCCGCAGGGGGGCAACGCCAAGCCCCGATTATTTCGCCTCACGCAAGACCAGGCGGTGATCAACCGCATGGGTTTCAACAACGAAGGCCATTGGGAAACTCTGAAGCGGCTCAAACGCAGAAAGCGCATTGGCATCGTCGGCGTCAACATCGGGGCCAACAAGGACAGCGTGGACAAGGCGTCTGATTATGTTGCAGGCATTGCGGCTTTCAGCGACGTGGCCGACTACATCACCATCAACATTTCCTCGCCCAACACGCCGGATCTTCGCGACTTGCAAGCAGCAAAACAACTTGAGGATCTGCTGCGACGCCTCAATGCTGCCCGTGCCACGCAAGACAAACGCCCGCCCATGCTTTTGAAGATCGCACCCGACCTGACTGACGGTGAAATGGAAGATATTGCCGAGTGCTGTGGCAACGGTGCAGTTGATGGCGTCATCGTTTCCAACACCACGCTGTCACGCCCGGCACTTTCATCCGTATACGGATCAGAAGCTGGTGGGCTTTCGGGACGGCCATTGTTTGCGCTGTCCACACGCCAGCTTGCAAAATTCTATCTGCTCAGCCGGGGCAAAATTCCGCTGATCGGTGTTGGCGGCATCGAGGATGGTGCGACTGCATTGGCAAAGATCGAAGCCGGTGCCTCGCTGCTGCAAGTCTATTCGGCTTTGGTCTATCGGGGACCGCAACTCATCAGCGATATTATCCGTACACTGACCAATAGTGCCTTGCCCATGGATGAACTGCGCGGCAGTCGCGCCGAGCAGATTGCTCACCATACTGACGTTGGCAAATAGCGGGCAAAGATTTCAGCGGTGGCACCTGAGGTTTCCAGACGGTCGAGTGATGTGTCGAATACGGCACGCAGGTCCTTGGCATCACGGCGCAACAGAAAACTCAAGCTTCGGCTGAAGGTGCTGCGGTCGACATAGGCCTTGCCCAGAAACGCACAGCAGCCGCGCGAGCTGTTGCCCGAAAGCCAGAATGACAATCGAACCGCATCACCAAAAGCAGCATCAACCTGACCCGTGCGCAGGGCTTCCAGCACGGCTTCATCACTCTCAAAGGGTGTCAGTGCCGAGCGATTGTAAAAACGTTCCAAAAATCTTGCATGGGTCGTGTTCGCACGAAAGCCCACACGTCGGCCAGCCAGCGTGCGAACGTCAGACGCGTTTAAAGGGGATCCATTGCGCATTACAAAGTGGCCAAGCGACTGGTAGAAAGGACGTGTCATGGCAAATTTACTGGTCAGGCCATCATCAAGCTTCAAGCCTGAAACGATGCCTTGGACCTCTCCCGCCTGCAAAGCCGGCAAAAGCCTGGCGAAGTCCATCGCAACCACACTGCAGGCCAAGCCTGCATCGGCACAGGCCGCGTTTGACAGTTCAACCGTGATGCCTTTCAACTCGCCATCATCGCCGACGAAACTCCAGGGTGCAAAATCAGCGTCAGCTGCCAAAACAAAAGTGCCCTGAAGCGGCTGTGTGGTTTCAGCAGCAGCAGGATCAACATGCCTGAATCCGGGAAACCGGGACTGTGAGGGACCTTCAGCGCTGGCGACTGCGCACTGCACAATCAAAAGTAAAACGCAAAGCCACAGATTCAATTTCTGGAGAGTTGCCCCCCAAGACTTGCGATACGAAGTTAAATCCGGGCTGTAGATATGGGTCATAGGGCGGGGTACTTATCATGGGCGTCGAGTTCGCTGCCGTTGCGCAAGATCTATTGCGCGGGCCTGCGACGAAAGCCTTACACCATGATGTCCAAAACTTAAAATTTGAAGATTGGCCGCTTATTCAAGAGCGCTGGCTGCTGAGTGCAGTCGCTCGAATGTCTCCCTTTGAGCGCGATTTGATGCTGCGCTACAAGATCATTGCCTATGCCTGGCACCCTTCGCGGGTCACCTATTGTGTCGTTGACACGTATGCACAACGGGAAGCGCTGCGGCGCGGCTTGACGGTGAGCGGTCGTGTCACACCCGCACTCTACCGCAAACTGGTCCATCGGCATTGCAGCGCTTCACTTGAACGAATGGCAATTTCCCGGCTTTCCCGGCTCAAACCCAAAATGTCCGCACACAAGCGTCTGAGCCGACCGCAAATGGCCGTCGCCATCATGGTTTTTCTTGTCATGGCCTTGATTGCTGTTTCACTTTCATTCTTGCAGTCTGTGACGTTGCTGCAGCTCACAGCTTTTGGGTTCTTTGCGGTTGTCGTAGGACTGCGTTGCCTCTGTCTCTTGCCACCTCCGCATCGCGATCATGTTGAGCCGCCGCGTCTGGCCGACCAGGCTTTGCCTGTCTACACGGTTCTCGTGCCTCTGTTCCAGGAGATCAGCGTGCTTGACAGGCTTTTGCATTCGCTGTCGCTGCTGGATTATCCGGTCTTATGTATCAAGCGCACCAAGGGCGAAAGTCATGAGGTGGGGGCGCTTCGGGACTCCACAACCCTCGCAATCTAGTGCAGATTGTTTGAATGTCATCATTCCGAAAGATAGCCAAAGCCGGAACCATTTTGCTGATCTTCTTGTTGATTGCCGCTTGGGAGTCTCTCAAGAGGTGGGCAACAATAGTCACGCTGCCGGGCGACCTTACCTACATGGTTGACGGCTTCAAATGGGTGGTGAGGGCGGTTGACGCTTGGATTTCTGCACCGCCACAATGGGCAACAATAGCAGCTCTCTCCGTAGCCACAGGTTCTTATATTTTTTTCCTGTTCGGAAGTGATCGGCTAATAAGATTTACGCGCTTGATTTTTCGAAAAGATGTAAGACTTGCAGAATACAAGCTAATTTCAGATGACCCTACAATAGCAGCGGTAAAACAAAGCTATTACGCACAGGCTCTTCTAAATCAAATCAATTGGAATCCATTAGAGCCTATTGATCTTGATACCGTTCCAACGACTGAAGATGGGTGCCTGAGTGAGGACTTTATAAACACGAAAATCCGTCGAAACGATCCTGTTCTTCATGTTGAGAATTTCATAGGTCAAATAACTTCGGGACACCACATTCTTCCAGTCAATCTTTATTTGAGCAATGCCAGAAAAGCGATTTTGGACGCCAGAGAGCAAGCAAGCGTACACAGTATAAACTGGAAACAATTTGAAAAAGGGTTCAGTTTTCAAACGGAAAGGTCAAGACTGGAGTGGCATCAGCACCGCTGTGCTGTCGCAAGGTATTATGGGATTATGTGGGAAATAAAGAGACATTTGGAAGATGTGTCCCAGTCTTGGAAGGCTACTCCAAGTGAACAGACTGTACGCCAATTGCTACAAGGCATTGATATAGAAAAGCTGCGCTAAATCCACCCCGACTAATCTTATTGTTCAAGTTGCGCTCTGTCTCTGTGATTCCGATGGCCGCCAGCTTTTCTACAAGCTGCCCATAGGTCACACCTCGGCGCTTCAACTCCCCTTTCAGCAGGTTTTTCGCCTTTTCCTCATACTCCAGG
>JANNNG010000086.1:0-7294 GCA_031398425.1 Hyphomicrobiales bacterium
GTGAATTACACTGTCTTCGAATCGCCTTTGATCATCATCATCAAGTTCCAACAATGTCTTTCCTTCGAATTTTTTCTTTCCATCCGTCAATCGGAAAATCTTGTCGTTGTGCGCAAAAAAGCCTTTTGAAAAAGAGTGCAAGGTTGTCAAACGCTGCAGTCCGTCGACAATCAAATGTTTTTGAGTGCTTTCTTCTCGATACAAAAATACGCTTGGAATAGGCAATCCCAGCAAAATGGACTCTATAAACTTTGACGCCTGTTTAAGTGTCCAAACATAGTTCCGCTGAAAATCGGGACGAAAAATGTCACCTCTGTCGAATCGCTTAACTAAACCGTCAATGGTGAAATCCGCTCCGAACGTATTAATCTGGTACACGACCTCATCGTCATCAACATCGTCCTCAACCTCTTCACCTTCAAAATTGGGCGGTTCCATGTTCTGATCGTCTCCTGAATACCGTGACACATTAACCGCTAAAATATCGCAAACAAGTGGGCTTGATGACTTTAAAGTAATGTCGCTATAACCAAATAAATGACGGTTGCACTTGGCTATTTTCTCCCTCGGCCTCTTGAAGTAAAGGGAAGTAAAGGGGACGCTTCCCTTTTCTGACTGCCGGACCCGCTGAAACACCCCCTCCCCCTTCGGGTACTCACCCGGCGAAGTCGCCGAGGGAGAAAGGCGGCGACATTTTCTCGCTCGGCCTCTTGGCGCCGGGGGAGTACAGCGTAGCCGGGAGGGGGTGTTTGCGCCGAATCAAAGGAATCAAAGGGGACGTTACCCATACGCGCTAACTTAAGGCGAATTTTCTCCGTATTGTCATTGCCGCACTTGTTGCGGCAATCTATCGTGCAGCAATCGGTATGCCTGATTTGTCGAATATTTTGCCAAACTTTTGGCCTCCACACTCGCGGAGGGATGGATTGCCGCAACAAGTGCGGCAATGACAAAGTTGAGATTGATTGCTTAAGTTAGCGCCTATGGGAAGCGTCCCCATTACCCCCCAATACCCCAAATCGCAAATAAAGGGAAGCGTCCCCAATACCCAATACCCCAATACCAAATAATGGGAAGCGTCCCCGATACCCCCCCGATACCCCCGATACCCCTATTCCTATTCCATTCCCCAATTTAAAAAAAGGGAAGCGTCAACTATTTATTTAGTCAGCGGTTCATCGGCGTCTCTGACGAACATTATGTCGACGGTTCGGTTGGCCACTTTCAGCGACGGCTCCAAGCTTTATTCCAGCATAAGTATTCAGGTAATTCATAGCGGCACCAGTGGCCAAAACTGACCGTCCGACAACAATTGGAAAGACACCATCTGGCCTTAGCGACAAAATCCTCTCTGCGTTGAGAGCTACCTTCGGATTATGTTTCACTGCTTGGTGCCAAGTCTTCACTGCGTCGCGCATTGAAGAACAGAAGATTATGATATCCAGAAATTTTGCATGAAACGCACCTCCTTGGTCAACAAGGGGAACGCCGTGCACGGTGCTTCCAGATTCTGGAGTTGTAAAAATGTAATGGGTTATTTCGTTTTCGGGATGTGCGGCGGACCCGCCTCTATGGACGAGTCCGCACCTTAACTGATAGCACTGTTCTCCGTTGACGCCCATCGCGATGATACCTCCGCCGTGTTTGTCTATAAAACCAATATAATCGTTCTTTTTTACCGTTCTTGATTCTGGAGGAAGCTCAAGCCCGACGCAAATCTCTGGAAGCGTTAAGTTGGCGATCAAAGCAGGATAATAGAGTTTCGCGTTGAGTGCCTTTTGAATTTCTCCCAAGATACTCTCTAACGAGGCTGGCAGGGGTGTCGATGTCATTTACTATCCATTCAACCAAGGTGGACACGTCAAGATCAACGCAAGCGTAGCCACCTGCATTGTAGGCTCGAAAAAAGCCGTCCAGGTTACGGGGTTACGGTGACACCTCACAAAACTCACTTGTGACGTCACGATAACCAAGTACTCGGGAATTCCGGTGATGTTGTGGACGGCGCTTGTTGAGGGCTTCGGCTGTTGCATTTTCTCCCGCATCCGGCCATCGGCCTCCTTCTCCCGTTGGAAGGAACGGAAGAAGGCTTGAGTCAGAGGGACTTTAGCGTAATTTTGCAATCCAGTTGATGGAAGAATAAAAGATGATGTCGTCACATCTCAATGCGTCCTAATTCCCAATCGCCACACCTTCGCGCCGTGAATCCGCGCCGCCTGTAAAGCCGACACTCGTCACAACAATCGCCTGGATTCCAGATGTCATTTCGATGAGTTTGACGCTGTGGCCTTTGGCTTCCAGGGCTCCTTGCCAAGTCGTGGCTTTGGTGCCGGCTTCGAGTTCGGTGGGGCCGTTGCGGCTGCCGAAATTGGGGAGGTCGACCGCCACCTGGGGATCGAGCTTCCAGTCGATCAGGGCAACGAGCGTCTTGACCACGAAGGGGATGATGAGACTGCCACCGGGCGAGCCGACAACAGCTTCAAGTTTTCCGCTTTCATCCAGCACGATGGTGGGGGCAATCGAACTGCGCGGACGCTTGCCGGGCTCGACACGGTTGGCAACGGGCTTGCCGTCCTTTACGGGCACAAAGGAAAAGTCCGTGAGCTGATTGTTGAGAAGAAAGCCGCTCTTGGTCATCAGCCGCGCGCCGAAAGCATCTTCGATGGTGGTGGTCATGGAGACGGCATTGCCAAAACGGTCGATGATGGAGATGTGGCTGGTGCCGAATTCAATGCCGTCAGATGGTGCAAGGCGTTCAGCCTTTTTGGGCGGTGGCTCGCCGGCTTTTGCTGTTCCCATCGACTTGGCGGGGTCAACGAGGGCGGCCCTTGCTTTCAGGTAATCGGCGTCGAGCAGGCCTTTCAGTGGCACGGCGACAAAATCAGGATCGGCCAGATATTGTGCGCGGTCCGCAAAGGCGAGACGTTCGGCCTCTGCAATCAGGTGCGCTGCTTCAGGCCCGGCGCCTATGCCTGTGAGGTCATGGCCTTCGAGCACGCTCAGGGTTTGTAACACGGCGACTGCACCGGAACTGGGTGGCCCCATGCCGCAGATCTTCCGGCCACGGTAAGGACCGCAGACAGCCGGGCGCTCGATGGCTTTGTAGGCCGCAAGATCATCCAGCGTCATATCGCCGGGATTGCCGGGATGCGTGGTGACCGTGGCCACCACGTCCTCGGCAATCGCACCTGAGTAGAAGGCGTCCATGCCGTCTTTCGCGAGCAGACGCAGCGTGGCCGCCATGGCGGGCTGTTTGAGGATCGTGCCTGCGGGTTTGGGCGTTCCGTCTTGATTGAAATACATTGATTTGGCCAAGGGGTCGCGGCTCAAAAACCTGTCCTTGGCAATAAGGCCAGCAAGCCTGGGTGACATCTGGAAGCCATTTTCTGCAATGCCGATGGCGGGTTCAAACAGTTGCGCCCAGGGCAGGCGACCCCACTTCTTGTGCGCGGCCTGCAACAGGCGGGGCGTGCCCGGAACGCCCACCGCGCGCCCGCCGACGACGGCTGCATAGAATTCGGACGGCTTGCCGTCGGCCCACAGGAAGCGCTCAGGAATAGACGCGGCGGGTGCCGTCTCGCGGCCTTCCAGCGTGGTCATGTCCTTGCCATCGAAATGGATGAGGAATGCACCTCCCCCAAGACCCGAACTCTGCGGCTCGACAAGGTTGAGAACCAGCTGTACGGCGATCGCCGCATCCATGGCGCTGCCGCCAGCTGTGAGAATGTCCTTGCCCACCCTGGCCGCCAGCGGATTGGCGGCGGCGACCATGTCGAGTGTGGTTGTTTCAGCGCTCTTGGCCATGCGCCCTGTGCCTGCCTCAGGTGCGGGTGCTACCGTTTGCGCCGTGGCGGGAATCGTAACGAGGCTGAACGCAGCCAGCAGCAGTGCGAGGCGAAAGCGTTCAGGATGTGTGGTGAGGGTGCGATGGCGCGGCAGCTTTTCGGCGTCTTCACGCATGACAAAACTCCTTGTCCAACTTGATCTACGAGTGTTGAACCTTTAGGGGCTTGTGTCAATCACGGGAATAAGGGATGGAATGGAGCACGCTTCTCGACTGCACGCCTAAAGTGAGACACGTGGTAACAAGGGGACATGTCGGGCTTTCGGCTTTGGCGTTGTCGTAAGGGTTGCCGGGCCTGGACATGCTGGATTGGATGGCGCTCGCGTCAAGCCATTGCCGATACTCGGCACTGGCATATTGCACGCCTCGATCTGATTGATGGATGATGCTGTTGGGGACTGGACAGCGCACCTTGATAGCCTGATCGAGGCAGCAACCACGAGCGGATAACAGCAAGGGAGGCGAAGGGGTCGCTTTTCTTTTTTATGGTTGGCTGCTGATCGTTGGTGCGCCAAAAAAAACTTGTCGGGGACGATTCTTTTGGAAACGTCCCCGACCGAGATTGCGAGTTGATATCGATATCAGTAGCTCAGGTTCTGGTTGCAGGATGAGCCGGTGTAGGCACTGTCCTGGTAGTTATAGCTGTCGTTGTCCTGATGCATGTCTTCGTTGTAGGCAGGAACTTCGAATTCATAGTCCTGATGAGCTTCGTGGGTCTTCTGCTTGGAGGCATAGTAATAGAGTTTGGGAGCTTTGCGCTTTACTGGTGTTTCGACGGCTTCCTCATCGCTGGTGTCGGCAGCAATGTCGGCGCCTTCGTCAGAGTCTTCCGTCGTGGCTTCTTCCTCGGTTTCAACCGGGGCAGGCTTTACCTTCTTCACGAGCTTGACTTTTTCATTCAACAGATTGGCCGGGGCATCGGTTTCAGTTTCGGCCACGTCATTGGTGTCTTCCAAGGCGGGGGTTTCAACTGCGGCTTGCTCGTCTTCATCCTTGACCTGGAACTTGAAGGTCGTGTTCTTCTTTGGCTTCGGCGTGAACACCGGGGTTTCATTCGAAGCTTCTTCGATCACGGCAGGGCGATCTTCAACCTTGAAGCGGAGCTGCTTCTGCTTGCGCGGCTGCAGCTTCGGCGTTTCGATGGAAGCTTCTTCAACGGCGAAGCTATCTTCAACCTTGAACTTGGCAGGCCTTTGCTTTTTTGGCTTTGCACCAGCGCCTTCGTTGGTGACTTGAACCGGTGCTTCGTCAACGCGGAAGGCCTTGGGGCTGACGCGGATCGGGGCATCGGCGGGCTTTGCATCTGCCACGTCAACGGCAGGTGCTTCGTCGCGATCAACGGTGAAAGTCTGGAATTTCTTTTTGTCGACCGTGATCTGGCGGTCGGCAGCGTTCGCGTTCATCGGGGCCAACAGGGCGGTTGCGAGGAGGGCGAGTGCGGTAAAGCTCAATGTGGTTTTCATGATGTCGGTTCCTTGCTTGATGTTTCGGTTTGCTTGTTTTCGATGATCAAGGGATAGAACCGGGCGGCTGAACTGAACCTGAATTCGCCTGTGTGGCTTTGTTCACACTGTGGCTTAATCTCAGATAAGCAGTTGTAATCGTTTGAGAAAAAAATGTGCGAAATCTGGCGAAAAAAAGTTTTCGGCCTTCATCACACTTCCTGGGAGGGAATCACCAGCACCACGCAGCCCGAGATTTTCCAGGTGCCATCTGCTTGTTTTTCCATGGAATAGATCGCTTCGTAGCGTTTGCCGTCTTGGCCCGTGAGGACGACTCGCATGGCGGGGCGGCCGAGGCCGTCCTGAAACACATCGCCGAAGATGCGGTTGGTGTTGCGGTAGACTGGCGGATAGCCCTTGGTGACCATGTTCATGAAGACTTCCGCCGTGGGGAAGGCCCGTTGTACGATGGGGGCGGCGTAAGAATAGGCCTTGCTGCCATCATCCGCTGCGAAGGCGTTCAACTGGTTCTCGATGACGGACTTGATTTCGTCTTTGTCCGAGGCCGCTTGCACCGGCGCGAAAGCAAGAAGACCGACGACGCAGAGGATCAAGAACCGCGCAATGGTTATGAAGTACAGGTTGGGCATGATCAATCCTCCGGCTTGCGGCGCATCATAACTTGAACGAGGCTGCGCATAAAGCGGATTTGTGTGCAATGCAGCAACGAATTTTGCTGCCGCTAGTGTCGCAAGCCTTTGGTATTGCTTGACCGTTTGCGTGCGCAATGATCAAGTCCAACTTGGCTAACACGCCAGATCTGGGATTCCACAAGACATAAAGTTCGGATCAACGGACTGGCCGGGAGGAAAATGATGCCGACAGTAAGCATGAAAGTGAATGGCAAGGCCGTGGGCGGCGAGGTTGAAGGCCGCACGTTGCTCGTGGATTTTATCCGCGTAAATCTGGGTCTGACGGGCACCCATGTGGGCTGCGACACCAGCCAGTGCGGCACCTGTGTTGTGCATGTGAATGGCGTGGCCGTGAAGAGCTGCACATTGCTCGCCGCTGGTTGCGAAGGGGCAGACGTGACGACCATCGAAGGTTTGAACGGCAAGAACGGTGCGTTGCACCCGATGCAGCAGGCCTTCCACGAGGAACATGGTCTACAGTGCGGCTATTGTACGCCGGGCATGATCATGTCGGCCGTCGACATCGTAAAGCGCAAAGGCAAGAAGCTGGATGAAGACACAATCCGGCACGAGCTTGAAGGAAACATCTGCCGCTGCACCGGCTATCACAACATCGTGAAAGCCGTGCAGTCCGGCGCAGCAAACATGTAATTCGGGAGAGAACTCACCATGACAGCAACAGGCATTGGCGCATCGGTCAAGCGCAAGGAAGACAAGCGATTCATCACCGGCAAGGGCCGCTATACCGACGATATCAATCTCAAAAATCAATCCTACGCCTATTTCGTGCGTTCGCCCCATGCGCACGCCACCATCAAGTCCATCAACACCAAGAAAGCGGCGAGCATGCCTGGCGTGCTCGGCGTCTTTACGAGTTCAGATGTGGCCGAAGACAAGATCGGCGGCTTGATCTGCGGCTGGATGATACACTCGAAGGACGCCAGTCCAATGAAGGCCGGGCCGCATCCCATCCTCGCCGTTGGCAAGGTGCGCTACGTGGGTGACCATGTGGCGGTTGTGGTGGCTGAAACCAAGGCCCAGGCCAAGGCCGCGGCGGGTGCTGTCGATGTAAAGTATGGCGTGCTGCCGCATGTTGTGGATGCCGGCAAGGCCATGACGGCAAATGCCCAGGTGCACGAGGTCTCGGCCAACAACAATGTCTATAATTGGTCGATTGGCGATCAGGCCAACACGGAAGCTGCGTTCAAGAGTGCCGCCCATGTGACGAAGCTCGACATTCGCAACAACCGCCTGGTGCCCAACCCGATGGAGCCGCGCGCCGCGATTGGTTCCTATGATACGGGCGATGAGCACTA
>JANNNG010000116.1:0-4149 GCA_031398425.1 Hyphomicrobiales bacterium
TGATTTGGCTTTCATCGGCAAGCCTATAGCATACTCGCAAAAAATGCTGTAGCCAGCCCTTCGCGCTGACCGCGCTATGGGTGGGCCTGTAGCTCAATGGTTAGAGCCGTCGGCTCATAACCGTCTGGTTGCAGGTTCGAGTCCTGCCGGGCCCACCAGTTTTCTGCCAGAGGTTTGAGGCAATGCGGGACCGTTTCACCACAGTGATTTCGAGGGATGGGTTACTGAGCCTGCCGAAGTCGATCCGTGATGAACGAGGGTAGGCAGCGGGAACGCCGCTGACCGTTGAGGACACGCCGAAGGGCGTTTTGTTGAAGGCCACTCCTTTGTTCGTTCAAACGACAGTCAATTCCGTCTTCGGCTCCCTGCGGCATGGCGGGTCTGCTCTGTCACTCGAAGACATGGACAAAGCGGTCGCAAAGGAAGCAACGCGTCGCGCGTGCCGTTGACTTGCCGTTCACAAGATCAGAGGGTGTGGCACGGCGCACATCAAGAACTTCTGCCGCTTTGCTCACAGCGAGGCCGAGTTCTTCTAAAATCTCTGTACGGATGAAATCGCCGGGATGCGAAGGCTTCATGCCAACATTGATACTCGTCGTTTTCATCAGTGGTAATTCTTCAAATCAAGATTGGCGATTTCGCCGTCTTCAGTATCAAACGTCAAGCGCCTGTTGCTTTCCAATGGTCGTCATTCCAGCCAAGCGTAGCTCTTGCGGAGCGCGAGCTGAAACCCCGCTTTTCTTTTACGCGTTACGACATGCCGAACAAAGCGGGTTTCCAAATCGCCCGCGATAGGGCGGGCGTTTGGAATGACGGATTGATGTAGATGGTCTTACCGATCCACTTCCCAAAACCCGACCATGTGGACAAGGATTTTTGGGGGTGCAATAGTCTTTGTCGGAAACAGGCCTTAGAGGGAGACTGCATAAGTCCAACAATCTAAAACAAAACAAACCTCGCACACTCATGATGCTCGGGTCCGCGACTGCGGCGCTTCCGTTTTTGGCGCGGGCGGGCCAGGCGGCGGGGCCGATCAAGACGGCGGCGATCTACACTGTTCCCGTGGAGCAGCAATGGGTGAGCCGCATTCACAAGGCTGCGACCATTGCGAAAGAACGCGGTGATATTGAGTATGTGTTTTCGGAGAAAGTGGCGAATACGGATTATGAGCGCGTGATGCGCGAGTATTGCGTGGCGGGGAACCAGTTGATTGTGGGTGAGGCCTTTGCGGTGGAGGATGCGGCGCGGGCTGTGGCCAAGGATTATCCGGACCGGGCGTTTCTGATTGGGTCTTCGTTCAAGCCGGATGCGGCTGCCGCACCCAACTTTGCGGTGTTCGACAATTACATTCAGGATGCGTCCTATCTCTCTGGGATCATTGCGGGTTCCATGACCAAGAGTGGAACTATTGGCATGGTGGGGGGCTATCCGATCCCCGAAGTCAACCGGTTGATGAATGCCTTCATGGCGGGGGTGAAGGAGTCGCGGGCCGATGCGAAGTTCCTGGTGGCCTTTATTGGCTCCTGGTTCGACCCGCCCAAGGCCAAGGAAACGGCTCTGGCGCAGATCGATGCCGGGGCTGATCTTCTGTATGCGGAGCGTTTTGGTGTGTCGGATGCGGCGAAGGACAAGGGCATTCTTGCTGTGGGCAATGTGATTGATACGCAGAAGGATTACCCCGATACGGTGGTGGCTTCAGCGCTCTGGCACTTCGAGCCGACGCTGGATGCTGCGATTGCGGCCATCAAGGGCGGTAGTTTCAAGGCCGATGACTATGGACAGTATTCCTTCATGAAGGCGGGTGGCAGTTCGCTGGCTCCGCTTGGCACGTTTGATGGCAAGGTTTCTGCCGAGGTGAAGGCCAAGGTTGCGGAGAAGGAAGCGGCCATCAAGGCTGGTTCATTCGCCGTGGCGATTGACGACAACGAACCCAAGTCATCGTGAGTGACGTCGAAACCGGAGGGCGGGACACAGTTCTGTGGCTCTCCGGAATCACCAAGCATTTTGGTAACTTAACGGCCAATGATGACATTTCACTTGCACTGGGACGGGGCGAAATCCTGGGTCTGCTGGGTGAGAACGGGGCGGGCAAGACGACGCTCATGAACATTCTGTTCGGTCACTATGTGGCTGACGCGGGTGTGATTAAAGCGTTTGGAAAAGTCTTGCCGCCGGGTGAGCCGAAGGCTGCACTGGCTGCGGGCATTGGCATGGTGCACCAGCATTTCACGCTGGCTGAGAACCTGACAGTGCTTGACAATGTTGTGCTCGGCACGGAATCGCTCTGGCGCTTCAGCAGCGCAACAGCGAAGGCGCGGGCACGCATTCTCGCGTTGGGTGAGGCCTATGGTTTGAAGGTTGATCCTGATGCGGTTGTGGCTTCGCTGTCGGTTGGCGAAAAGCAGCGCATTGAAATTCTGAAGGCGCTTTATCGCAATGCTCGCATTCTCATTCTGGATGAGCCGACGGCGGTTCTGACACCGCAGGAATCGGAAGCCTTGTTCGACACGTTGAAACGCTTTGTGGCCAAGGGTCTTTCGATCATTTTTATTTCTCACAAGCTTGGTGAAATTCTGCATGCATGCAATCGTGTCGCCGTGTTGCGCGGTGGCAAAAAGGTAGCCGAACGTGATGTGGCGGGGGCCACGCGGGAGGACCTTGCGAGCCTGATGGTGGGGCGTGAGGTGGCAAAGCCAAAGGCCGAGCCTCTGTCGCGAGGTGCGGCCATACTGAAGTTGCAGGGCGTGAATGCAGCGCGCGGCGGGTTGCGGTTGCGCGCTGTTGACCTTGTTGTGCATGGCCGGGAAATTATTGGCGTGGCGGGGGTTTCAGGCAATGGCCAGAGCCTGCTGGCCGATATAATCTCGGGCACGCAACGCCTGTCCTCTGGCGCCATGACACTCGATGATCGGCTTCAGGAAAAAGTCAGTCCACGGATGATTGTGGATCAGGGCATTGCCCGCATCCCGGAAGACCGCCATGCCGAAGGTGTGGTGGGCGATATGTCGGTGATGGAAAATGTGATTGCCGAGCGATTGCGCGATGGTGCCTTTTCAAGGCGCGGCATCATTGACTGGCACAAGGCCCAGGCTTTTGCCCAAGACATCATCACAGCCTATGCGGTGAAATGCCAAGGTCCATCGGCGCGGGCGGGGCTTTTGTCGGGTGGCAATATGCAGAAGTTGATTTTGGGCCGTGTCATGGCCAATTCCCCGAAGTTGGTGCTTGCAAACCAACCTACGCGAGGGCTTGATGTGGGGGCGGTGGCCTATGTGCATGAGCAGTTGCTGGCAGCGCGTCAACGTGGTGCGGGCGTGTTGCTGATTTCGGAAGACCTTGATGAATTGCTGGCGCTGTCGGACCGTGTTTGCGTGATGTATCAGGGTCATCTCTCGACGCCAATCGCGCGGGCGGAAGTGACCATAGAAGCGCTTGGCCTGATGATGGCCGGGCAGGGGTTTCAGCATGCGGCTTGAAGCGCGGCACACTCAACAGCGCTGGCATCTGGTAGCTTTTCCGATGCTTGCCCTGTTGTTTGCGTGTGTCGTCTGCGGCTTGTTGGTGATGATGTCAGGGGCATCGCCGTTCCAGGTGTTCGGCCTGATGTTGAAGGGGGCATTCGGCACGCAGTTTGCTGTTCTTGAAACTCTTACCCGCGCCACGCCCTTGATCTTCACGGGGCTTGCTGCCGCCGTTGCGTTTCGAGCAAAGCTCTGGAACATCGGGGCGGAGGCGCAGCTTTACACTGGTGCCGTGATGACGGTGATGCTGGGCACGGGTTTGCTGCCGCTGCCTGGGCCGGTTTTGATCCCAGTTCTGATGATTGCGGCCATGATTGGTGGGGCGCTGGTTCTTTCGGTGCCGACGTTTTTGAAAACGCGGTTTGGTGTTGATGAAGTGGTGACGACGTTGCTGCTCAATTTCATCGTGCTGCTGTTTGTCAGCATGCTGCTGGAGGGCTGGCTCAAGGATCCAATGGGCATGGGCTGGCCGCAGTCGAAAAAGGTTATTGCCGAGGCGCAGTTGCCGAAGCTGGTGCAGGGCAAGCGGCTGCATGCGGGGTTCGTTGTTGCAGTGATCGCGGCTGTTCTGGTGTGGGTTGTCAATGCAAGGCACGTGCTTGGATTTGAAATGCGGGCGGTGGGTTTC
>JANNNG010000173.1:0-10528 GCA_031398425.1 Hyphomicrobiales bacterium
ACACCTTCCGCAGTTTCACCGAAAATTTCGATGTGGCCGGCTGTTGGTTGTTCAAAGCCCGCAATGAGGCGCAAACAGGTGGTCTTGCCGGAGCCCGAAGGGCCCAACATGGCAAAAAATTCGCCCTGCGCGATGTCGAGATTGACATCGTCGACGGCTTTGACCGATCCAAAATGGCGAGCGACGTTCTGGAAGGTGACAGCGGTGGTCATGCGTCCATGCCTGTTCACTCCACCCCATTCACCCGTACATATTCGCCAGGCGCATCACACAGCACTTTGTAACTGCCTTCCCCCGGCACAAGTGCCGTAACCTTGTCTCCGCTTTTCGATGTGATCCAGTCCACCCAGTGGGGCCACCAGGAGCCGGGAGTTTCTTTCGCACTTTTCAGCCAGTCGTCCAGCTTTGCGGGCTTTTTCTCATTCGTCCAGTATTGATACTTCTGTGCTGCCGGCGGGTTGACGACACCGGCGATGTGTCCGCTGCCGCTGACCACGAGTGTCGTCTCGCCGCTGAAGAATTTTCCCAGTTTGAACACCGAGGCGAGGGGTGCAATGTGGTCTTCCCTGGCGGCTAGATTGTAGACCGGGATCTTGATCTTGCCGAGATCGATGCGCACGTTGTCGAATACCATCTGCCCTTGTGACAGCTTGTTGTTCATGTAGCATTCACGCAGGTAGAATGAATGCACGCCAGCAGGCATGCGCGTTGAGTCACTGTTCCAGTACAGAAGGTCGAAGGCTGCGGGGTCCTTGCCCAGCATGTAATTGTTGACCACGTAATTCCAGATGAGATCATTGGAGCGCAAAAGGTTGAAGGCATCAGCCATCCGATTGCCGGGCAGATAGCCCTTGTCCTGCATGCGGCCTTCGATCCATTTCACTTGCTCATCATCGACATAGACCAGGAGATCGCCTGCATCCTTGAAATCCACTTGCGTCGTGAAGAACGTGGCGGCTTGAACCCGTTTGTCACCCTTCGCGGCCATATAGGCCAGTGCCGTTGCAACCAGAGAACCGCCGATGCAGAAGCCGATGGTGTTCACCTTCTGTTGGCCCGTGATATCGGTCACCACGTCTACTGCTTTCAGGAAACCGTCGCGCATATAGTCGCCGAAACTCTTGCGCCCCTGCGTTTCATTCGCGTTGACCCAGGACATGATGAACACCGTGAGGCCGTTCTCGACAGCGTGTTTCACGAAGGACTTTTTCTCGTTGAGATCGAGAATGTAATACTTGTTGATCCAGGGCGGCACAATGAGCAGGGGAGTTTCATAGGTGCGCGCCACTTGCGGTGAATACTGAATGAGTTCGAACACGTCATTGCGGAAGATGACCTTGCCGGGGGTCGTTGCAATGTTTTCCCCAAGCTTGAAGGGTGCGCCATCCACTTGCGTGATGCGCAGGCGTCCCTTGGTTTTCTGCAAATCGTGTTCGAGTTTATCCATCCCCTTGAGCAGGTTTTCGCCTGAGGTGGCGAGCGTGACGCGGATGACTTCGGGATTGGTCAGCGGCGAGTTTGTTGGCGAAAAAGCGTTGGCGATGTTCTCGACATAAAACTTTGCTTTTTGCTTGGTATGTGGGTCCACACCATCCGCAGTTTCCACAAGCTCGTGTGCTGCCCGCGTAGTGACCAGATAGGCCTGCTTCAGAGCGTCGAAAATGGAATTCTCCACCCAGTCCTTGTCCTTGAAGCGCCGGTCACTCTTGGCGGGGCTTGCAACAGGCGGCATCTCCTGACCCATGGCGCGCGCCCAGGAATTTTGCCAGATCAGCGAATATTGCTGCCACAGTCTGGCCTGCATCTCATAGAGTTTGTCGGGCTGTTGCACATGTGCCTGCCAAACCTCACCGAGTGTTCGGCTGATCTGTTCAATCGGCACGGTCTGCTGTTCCATGTCTTGCCGCTGCTCACCCGGGCTATGCACCATCATCTGCGCAAGCTTTGTCATCCGCTCATAGACCTGGGCGAGATTATGCGTGAGCCGGGCCGGATCGGCGAGGGACGTGCCGATCGCGTCGGCGGCAGGTTTGGTAGGCGTGCTCATGGCCGTAGTTTAGTGCGAGTTTGGCGGAGAGCAAGGGACCCCTCCCACCCTTTGTTGCCAAATCGCGTGCTGGTCGTCATAAGAGCGCCTCATCAAGGAATGGGTCATGTCAAATTCACTGCGGCTGGGCATTGCGGGATTGGGAACGGTGGGCACAGGCGTGCTCGACATCCTGCTGTCACATGGCGCGCTGTTGGCTATGCGGGCTGGGCGGGGCGTGGCCGTGACGGGTGTTTCGGCGCGCTCGAAAGGCAAGGACCGGGGCCATGACCTGTCAAAATTCGAGTGGCAGGATGACCCTGTAGCACTGGCGAAATCCGCTGATATTGATGTGTTCATTGAGTTGATCGGCGGTGACTCCGGCCCTGCGAAAGACTCGGTGGAGGCGGCGCTGAAATGCGGCAAGCATGTTGTGACCGCCAACAAGGCCCTGCTGGCGCGTCATGGGGTGGCGCTGGCGAAACTGGCCGAGAGCATGGGTGTGTCACTGAATTTCGAAGCGGCGGTGGCGGGTGGCATACCCGTGATCAAGACCTTGCGTGAAGGCCTAGCGGGCAATGCACCACGCAAGGTGTTCGGCATTCTGAACGGGACCTGCAACTACATTCTGACCAAGATGGCCGATGAAGGTCGCTCCTTTGCAGATGTTTTGGCGGAGGCGCAGGCGCTGGGTTATGCCGAAACTGACCCCACCTTTGATGTAGGCGGCTTTGATACGGCGCACAAGCTAGCGATCCTGTCATCGCTGGCTTTCGGCACGGAAGTGAGTATCGACGGCATCGCCATCGACGGAATCGAGTCCATCACGCTCGACGATATCCGCAATGCGGGCGAGCTTGGCTACAAGATCAAGCTGCTCGGCGTAGCCGTGAAACATGACGCAGGCGTGGAACAACGGGTGCACCCCACATTGGTACGCAAAGGTGCGCCCATGGCGGATACGGATGGAGTTTTCAATGCTGTGGCGATCAAGGGGGACTTTGTGGGCGATCTGCTGCTCGAGGGGCGAGGGGCGGGTGCGCATCCCACGGCGTCTGCTGTCTTGAGTGACATCGTCGATATTGCACGCGGCAACATGCGACCGACCTTTGGCATTCCTGCGGTGAAACTGAAACCCTTCAAGGCCCCACCGCAAAAGGCCCATGAAGGCGGGTTCTATGTGGCGCTGCAATTGCTGGACAGGCCGGGGGCCGTGGCATCGATTGCGAAGATCCTGGCGGATGAGAAGATCTCGATTGAGAGCATCGTGCAACGCGGCAAGCCCAACAAGGAGGCGACACGCTCCACGGCGCAATTTACGCTGATTACGCATGACACCTTGGAGCCGTCAATTCGCAAGGCCGTGGCGCGGATCGAGAAGGATGGTCACGTGGCGGGATCTCCGCGCGTTATTCGTATTGAGCGACTTTGACATTCCCTCTCCGTCACGCCTTCGGCGTGCCACCTCTCCCGCAAGCGGGGGAGAAAAAAACATATCCTCGGCCGCTTGCGGGAGAGGTGGCACGCGAAACGCGTGACGGAGAGGGATTTTATGACAGCCTTCCTTGACGTCACCCGATCCGCCAAAAACCAGTGCTGGCAGTCGCGTCTCATCGATACACGCACTGCCGAAGCCATTTCACAACGCCTTGAACTTCCCGAAATCCTTGGTCGCGTCATGGCAGCGCGCGGTGTTGGCATTGATGATGCAGAAAACTTCCTGAACCCTACCCTGCGCAGCCTCATGCCGCCACCCTCTGCTGTGCGCGATATGGAGAAGGGTGCGGCGCGTCTGGCCACCGCAATCATCGCAGGCGAAGCCATAGGCATCATTTCGGACTATGATGTGGATGGCGTATCCTCCGCCGCCATCATGCTGCGTTTTCTCAATGCCGTGGGAGCCACAGCACAAGTCCACATCCCCGACCGTATCTCCGAAGGCTACGGCCCCAGCCAGATGGCTGTAAGCAAACTTGCAGAAGCGGGAGCCAAGCTGTTGCTGACGCTGGATTGCGGTGTTCTTTCGCATGACCCCTTGGCTCATGCGGCGGATTTGGGGTTGGAAGCGATCATCGTCGATCACCACCAGGCGGGTGCTGAACTTCCCGAGGCCCATGCCGTGATCAATCCCAACCGGCAGGACGACACTTCGGGTCTGGGTTATCTCTGTGCGGCCGGCGTCGTCATGATGCTGGTAGCCGCCACCAACAAGGAACTCCGTACACGGAGCTTTTACAGCGAGCAGCGCCCCGAACCCAACATGCTGCAATGGCTGGAACTGGTGGCTCTCGCAACCGTCTGCGATGTGGTGCCACTCAAGGGCCTGAACCGCGCCTATGTCACCCAGGGTCTCAAGATCATGGCACGGCGCGACAATCACGGTCTTGCCGCACTTGCCGATGTGGCAGGCCTGAAACGCCGTCCGGATGTTTATGCCTTGGGCTTCATGCTTGGTCCCCGCCTTAATGCTGCGGGCCGCATCGGCCATGCGGATGATGCGCTGGCACTCCTCATGGAAATGCACAAGGGCGAAGCCCACAATCGCGCCCGCGCCTTGGACGATATGAACCGTCAGCGTCAGGTAATCGAAATGCGCGTGGTGGAAGATGCCAAGGCCCAGGCCGAAGCCGCCATGGGCAAAGACCGCAAACCCTCCGTCATTGTTGCGGCGTCAGAAGGTTGGCACCCCGGCGTGGTGGGGCTTGCCGCAGCGCGATTGAAAGAAGTCTATCGCATCCCAAGTTTTGCGCTCGCCATCAACAGGCACACAGGTCTCGCCACAGGCTCTGGCCGTTCCATCAGCGGCGTGGACCTTGGCTCAGCCGTGCGCTCTGCGTTGGAGCAGGGCCTCATCACCAAAGGCGGCGGCCATGCCATGGCAGCGGGCCTTACATTGAAAACCGAAGGCCTTGCAGCGTTGCGCCACTTCTTAAATGAGACCTTGTCAGCCAGCGTGCAAGCCTCCCGAGATGACGCCTTGTTGATCGACGGTGCACTTACAGCCACCGCTGCAACCCTGGACCTGATCGAACTCCTGGAACAGGCGGGCCCCTATGGGTCCGCGCATCCAAGCCCCGTGTTTGTATTTCCAGCTCACCGCGTGGTTTATGCAGACGCAGCGGGTGCCGACCACATTCGCTGCACACTGGCATCTTCCGACGGCACCAAACTCAAGGCCATCGCCTTCCGCGCCATGGGCACGGAAATGGGCGAATTGCTGTTGTCTGAGCGCGGGTTCCCGCTGCACATTGCGGGGCGGTTGGTGGTGGATGAGTGGGGGGCGAAACGGGTGCCGAGTGTGCAGATAGAGGACGTGGCACGGGTCGGATAACCTGCTTGCCATTCCAAAATTTCCCAACTATACCCCGGCCCGTTGTCGCTGCTCAGGTGGCCAACATTTCAGCGCGCCCTTCGTCTATCGGTTAGGACGACAGCCTTTCACGTTGTAAAGACGGGTTCGACTCCCGTAGGGCGCACCATTTTCTTCTCCGTACAATCTCTGCGGAATTTGCATGGCGCGGCTGCAACGCTTGTTTGCTGCCGCCACCTTTTCATCACTTTTGGGGGTTCTGCTGGCAGAGGGTCGGCGAATAAGGAAAGGTTTTGCCATGGATAACAATGCAAAAACACTTGTCGCCGTCGCCGCAGTCGTTCTCGTTGCCCTGTTGGGGTGGATGTACATGAGTGCAGGGCCGACTGCGCCCGTGACCCCGACGACGACGACGCAGGAACCACCGCCCGCACCAGCTCCAGCCCCTGAAGCAACCCCGGCGCCAGCACCGGCACCGGAAACGACACCAGCGCCTGCTCCGGCTCCGGCACCCGCACCGGCAAACTGAGTTTTGATAGTCTTTGATTGAATTCGCGCGAAGGGACTGTTTGCAAGCTCGCAAACAGTCCCTGAGGTTTTGAATGCCGCAATCAAAACCGGCCCTAACCCTGAAAATCCTCTGCTCTTTCTGCCATCGTCCGCAGGTATTTCGCACATGCGGGCTGGCGCAGAGCAACTTCGTCCAGCAGCACTTGAATTGACGCAAGTGCCCGCGATTTTGGTTTTTCAGAAAGCTTGGCCGCAAGATGGTCGTGTTCTTTTTTGAGTTCGGTGAAAGCTTGCGATTGCCGATCGGTTTCGTCGCCAATCAAAGCGTGGATGGGTTCGAGTTTGCTTTTGCCTTTCATGGCGGTGTGGCCGGCTTTGAGGCTGGCGAGTTTTTGCGTTTCCGGATGGAGTTTTCCTGCGATCAGAATGTCGTGACCGATGACCTTGCAGGACGATTCTGTGCGGGCTGCCGTGTTGACGGTTTCTCCCAGCACGGAGTAATCGAAGCGTTCGCTGGAGCCCATGTTGCCGACGCAGGCTGGGCCGCTCGCGAGGCCGACGCGCACGGCGATGGGATCGATGCCTCTCCCCTTTAACAGGAAAGAAAGTGTTTCTGTCTGGTTGTAGGCTTCGACGGCCTTCCGAATGCCGAGTGCGGCCTTGGCAGCGAGATATTGGTGGTTGGCGACAGGCACGGGCGCGTTCCAGAACGCCATGATGGCGTCTCCGATGAATTTGTCGATGGTGCCTTCGTGTTTCAGGATGGAGATGGAGCAGGCGTTCCACAGCCCGTTGATGGTTTGCACCAGTTCTTCTGGCGATAGTTTTTCGCTGAGCGGTGTGAAATTGGCCACGTCCAAAAACATAACTGTGACCTCGCGCACCTCGCCACCCAGTTTCAGGTTCTGCGGATTGCGTTCGATGTCCGCCAAGACCGAGGGTGCAACATAGTGGCCGAACATGCGCCGCATGGTGCGACCATCGCGGTCGGTGATGACCAGGCGATAGGCGGCACTGGCGAGTGAAATCAGGATCAAGGAGACGAGTGGCCATGTGAAGTCAAACAACAGGCCCGGCCCCTTGAACGCGTAAAAGGTGGTGGCGACCCACGCGGCGCCACAGCCTGCCGCCAGGGCGAAGGCCGCCCACGGACGATAGATTGCACCCATGGCAGCAATGGCAATTCCGCTTGCCAGCACGCCGAGGTATTCCAGTGCCACGGCCCATTCTGGCCGTGTCAGAAAGCGGCCTGACAGCATTTGTTCGGTGGCCTGTGCGTGAATGGAAACGCCGGGTACGGTTTCGCCAAGCGCTGTTGTGCGGACATCGAGCAGTCCCACGGCAGAGGTACCGATATAGACGAGGTTGCCCTCGATTTGCGGACGAAGTGCCTGCTGCTTTTCGGGCGTCAGTACATCAATGGCTGAGACGTAGAGATCGGTGGGGTTGGGCCTATAGTGTACGTAGAACATGCCGTTTTCAGCGGTGGGGATTTCAATGTCACCAATACGGATGGTTTCGATGGCATTTTCCGTGTCTGCTGCTGCGTTGATGAGCATGGTGGTTTCGCCTTGCGCCACGCGCAGGGTTTCAATGGACAGCGATGGCGCAAAGCGTGTGCCGTTGGTCCAGAGCAGGGGAATCTGACGGGCCACGCCCTGTTCGCCGGCAAGATCGATGTTGATGCCGCCCACACCTGCGGCGACAGCGTCCAGCGCGGCGAGATTTTTCGTGATGCGCTGGAGTAAGGGAGGGGCTTCGGTTGCGGGTGCTCCAGTTTGGGCGAAGCCGGATTTGATCACCAGATCGGTGTTGTTGCCTTCGCCTTTTGAGGAGGCAAAGGCCGTGATCACCGGGCGACCTGAGATGGCGCTGGCAAAGATAGCGTCTGAATCGGGCAGGCTATTGGCGTCGAGGGATGCGGGTATGGCGCTGCTGATCGCCGGATCCTGCAGCATGCGCCGTGGTGATAATCGATCAGGCTCAGGGAAGACGATATCAAACGCCACAGCGGCAGCACCGAGCTTCGACAATTCGTCCACCAGTTTTGCCAGGGTCATGCGTGACCACGGCCATTGACCCAGCGCCTTCAGCGAGGCTTCGTCGATATCGACAATGCGCACCGGCACCTGTTGTTCGAGCACACGCGGATACAGGCGTTGCAACTGGTCGAAACCCGAGCCACGCAGACTCGCCAAAACGCCAGGATCCAAGACCCGCAGAGCAAGCAGGGCGAGGAGGCAGAGGATGACCCAACTGAACTGTGTAACGCGCTTCAGGATTACAGGTGACATGGAGGGACTGGAGGTCGCTGGTAATTCGCCAGTGGCGGCGAAGGAACCTCTCCCCCGCTTCGCGGACACTCCCCAAGGGGGAGGGACTCGTGGCTGCGACCTCCCTTGTCGACCATGAAGGGATGTCTCACCTCAAGTCCCTCCCCTTTTGGGGAGGGTGCCCGAAGGGCGGGAGAGGTCCCTTTCTTGCCACACATTACTGCTCTCAACGATTGTCAGGCGGCGGGGTGGCGCCATCGGCTGCATCCAGTCGGCAGGTGCTGACGTCCAGCCGGAAGCGCCGGGTGAGTTGCGACTGGTTTTGCAGGTAGGGCAAGTTTTCCCTGATGGTTTGGTTTTTCTCCGCACCCAACAACTGCCGCGCTGTGGTCAGGGTCGCCTCACCCATTTCACAGCCTGCGTTCAGGTTGACAGCGCCACCTTGCAGGCCACTCAAAACAACGGCACCATTGAGCACCACGGCACCGGTTTTCTTTTTCACCCAATAGTCAAAACCTGTACCGCGAATTCCGATTGTGGCTTGCAACGTTGTAATTTTATAGGCGGATCTGGCACTCCGGCCGGTGATAAAGCGATAGGTGCCGCGCAGTGCCCGAATCGATACTTTCTCGGCCTTCTTTGCACCGCTGCGCATGACAAACCTGTCGAGTATGAGGGTCGAGTCAGGGCCAACAACCAGACGTGTTCCATCATCAAGCATGATCTGCGCGTTTCCCTTGCTGACCTTGACGGCATCGTTTTCAAAGACGTCACTACCGGCAGCAAGATCGCGCGTGCCATCTGGACCAGTGGCCGTGGGCGTGCCGACCACTGCCACGACTTCGCCCATCTTTGCTGCGAAGGCGACAGGCGTCGCTACGAAGCCCAGCAGGAGCAGGCCAGACATGACCCAGAAATTTCCAAACATGGCCCAACACTCCCAACTTATACTAACCCCGTCGGTGATCTTAACCCAAGCGAGGGTCATTGCAAAAGTTATTGCAGCCATGTGGCTTGGCAGAGTTTCGGGAAAAGGCTAAGGGCCTCACCCCATGAATGGGGCGGTTCAAACGGTGTTGCTGTTGCTGGTGGCATTGCAGGTCAAGCATGTGATCTGCGACGGCCCGTTGCAAACGCTGCGCATGGTCAAGGACAAGGCCATTTATGGCAGGCCGCTGGGGCTGTTGCACGGGTTGATCCATGCGTGCGGAAGTTTTGTGGTGCTGGCGCTGTGGGGCATTCCGCTTGCGCTCGTGGTGATGCTGGCGCTGCTTGATGGCGTCATTCACTACCACCTCGATTTCATCAAGGAAAACATCGTGAAGCGCATGGGTTGGGACTATGCCGACAGTCCATTCTGGTGGGGCATCATCACCGACCAGAGCCTGCACCACCTGACATCGATCTTGCTGGTGTGGCTGGCGCTCAGATGACTTCCCTCTCCGCCACGCGTCAGCGATGACGGAGAGGGAAGTCTACACCCTGATTGCGTCTTCTTCTTCCTGCAATACACGCCGGGTGTTGGCGCGGCGCATTTTCATGGCCAGGTCACGGCCCAACAACTGATAAATGATGCCGTTGATCTGCGGATCTGCGGCGATGACCTTTGCCATGCGCATTTTGGAGAACTTGAGCACCCGTGCGGGTTCATCAATGACGACAGTGGCGGTGGCAGGGTTGCCGGTGAGATAGGCTATTTCACCGATGAAAGAGCCTTTCTCAAGATAAGTCACCAGGGAGCGATTGACCTCCACATTGGCGCGGCCCGAGCACAAGAAATACAGCGCATCCACGGGGGCATCCTGGGTCGTTAAAACGTCGCCGTTTTGAAAGTCTTTCCATTCCGCCGCCTTCAACAATTGCGAAATCTGCGCATCGTCGAGGCCGGCCAAGGCTTCGCGCAGCAGGGGCGCTTCTTTCTCCGGCAGTTTCAAGCTCATCCGTTCGCGGATAAGCCAGAACAGCTGGTAGGCATTGATGGCGATGAACAGCACGGTCCAGGCGATGCCGGTTGCCAGGTCGCCGCCGGAATACATGAAATAGATGATTTCCAGCACCATGCTGACGACGGCTGTCACCCTAAGCCAGAAGATGTTGGTCAAGACATAGGACAGCGCCAGCATGAAATAGGCAAAATGCCCGAAGATCTGGACCGGTGAATTGAAATATTCCATCGTGAATCCGCGCTGTCTGATGCCCCGCTGCCAAATCAGCGCTTGTACCCCTGCTTGTCAAGCAAGGCCTCAACCCTCTATGAGGTGCCAAGTCTACAGGCGGGCGTGGCGTAATGGTAGCCGCAACGGACTTAAAATCCGTTTTTCGCAAGGAAGTGCGGGTTCGAGTCCCGCCGCCCGCACCAATTGTTTGTGAGTACGGCTATTCACGGATGAGGGCCGGGAGCGGACTACC
>JANNNG010000174.1:0-23620 GCA_031398425.1 Hyphomicrobiales bacterium
AGGTGCAAGCCAAACACGGCTGGGTGGCGTGATGACCAAGAAACCCCTCAACATCGGCATGGTGGGCTATGGCTTCATGGGGCGCACGCATTCCAATGCTTTTGCTCAAGTCGGGCATTTTTTTGATCTGAAGCATCGGCCGGTACTGAAGGCGGTCTGTGCGCGCAATGCGGGCAAGCTCAAGGCGTTCGCAGACCAATGGGGCTACGAGTCGACAGAAACCGATTGGCGCAAACTGGTGGAGCGGAAGGACATCGACGTCATCGACATCGCGGCTCCCAATGATGTGCATCATGACATCGCGATTGCTGCGGCAGAAAACGGCAAGATGGTGATGTGTGAAAAGCCGCTTGGTCGCAATGCCAGGGAATCAGCGGAGATGACAGCTGCTGTCGAGAAGGCAGGCGTGGCCAATATGGTGTGGTACAACTACCGCCGCATTCCCGCTGTGACGCTGGCCAAGCAATTGATTGATGAAGGGCGGCTTGGAAAGATTTTTCACTACCGCGCCAAGTTTCTGCAGGACTGGACCATCTCGGCTGACCTCCCCCAGGGTGGCCAGGGCCTGTGGAGACTTGACGTTGGTGTCGCAGGTTCTGGTGTGACGGGTGATCTGCTGGCCCACTGCATCGACACGGCCATGTGGCTCAACGGCTCCATCGACAAGGTCGTCGGCATGACGGAAACTTTCATCAAGGAGCGCCACCACACCATCACCGGCAAAACAGAGAAGGTGGGCATTGATGATGCGTCACTGTTCCTGGCACGCTTTGAAAATGGCTCGCTCGCAAACTTCGAGGCGACACGTTACGCCCGGGGCCACAAGGCGCTCTACACCCTGGAAATCAACGGCGAGAAAGCCTCAATCTTCTGGGATCTGCATGACTTGCACCGATTGCAATATTTCGACCACCGCGACGAGGGACGCACCCGTGGCTGGCGCAATTTGCATATCAGCGATGGCGACCACCCCTATATGGCCAAGTGGTGGGTGCCCGGCCTGCAGATCGGATACGAACATTCGTTCATCCATCAGGCCGCAGATTTCATCGAAGGCGTGGAAAACGGCAAAGCTGCCAGCCCCACCTTCCGCGACGCGTTGGCCACCGACCTTGTCACCGATGCCGTGTTGAAGTCTGCCCGCAGCGGTGCATGGGAGAATGCCCGATGATTGGGCAGAAATCTCAGATTAAATTTTTGCAAGTGACCGGGAATTCCAAATCGTGTCTTGCAACGCCTGCACAGTGCGATAGGCTCAAGAAAAAAATGGGAAGTGTTCGAGATGCCTTCGGGTGATGTTCCAGCATTGCGATTGACCAACGCGGCCAAGTCCTATGGTCGCGTGCGGGCGCTGGACGACATGAGCTTCACCGTGGCCGAAGGGCGCTTTTTCGTGCTGTTCGGGCCAAGCTCCGTAGGCAAGACCACCACACTGCGGATGATTGCCGGCCTCGTTCCACCCGATCATGGTCGCGTTGAAATTTTCGGGAAAGATGTCACGCATTCGCCCATCGCGGGGCGTGGTGTATCCATGGTGTTCCAGTCTTTCGCACTCTATCCCCATCTCACCGTGTTTGAAAATCTGGCCTATCCCCTGCGAGAAGAAAAAGTGTCGGAAGGCGAGATCAGGAAGCGCGTCGATGAAACGGCGGCGTCGCTCAAACTGACGCACCGTCTCGAACGCAAGCCTGCAACGCTTTCTGGCGGTGAACAGCAACGCGTGGCCTTGGGTCGATCACTCATTCGCCGTCCAAAAATCCTGCTGCTGGATGAACCACTGACCAATCTTGATGCCAAGCTGCGTCATGACATGCGGGCGGAACTGAAAAGATTGCACCGGCAATTTGGCATGACGATTGTCTATGCCACCCCAGATGAGCTTGAAGCCCTGTCGATGGGTGACGAGATTGCCGTGATGCGGGACGGCAAGGTGGTGCAACTCGGCACGCCGGATGAACTTTACGAAAACCCACGCAACACCTATGTGGCGGGCAAGATTGGTTCGCCTCACATGAACATGTTGGCCGCCGTGATTGCGTCAGATGGTAAGTCCATCGACACGTCACTGGGCCGCATGGCCATGGCCGGTGCAACATCTGCTGGCGGTGAAAAAGCGCTGATGGGCATCAGGCCGAGCGACATCACCATCAGCACCAAGGGCGGCATTGCCTCAACCGTGCACATGCTTGAACCCTTGGGCGATGTGACCATCGTATCAGTCGAAACCAACGGCAACACCTTGCGTTTACTGCTGCCTGAATCCCGCGCGCTGGGCCTCAAACCCGGCGACGCAACGTCGATCTCCATCGACCCATCAAAAATCCACATCTTCCGCGCCGACAGCGGCGAGGCCATGAGCCTGCGCTGAACGTGCTTGAAGACATTAAAAACCAAAACGGTAACAACTGGGAGGAAACCTAAAATGACCGTGATGACACAAGTAAAAGGACTGGCCATCGCCGCCGGCTTTGCCAGCGCGCTGCTGACAGGAAGTGCTGCCACCGCACTGGCTGGCGAAGTGACGCTGACTATGGCCGTGCCCGATTGGCCACCCACCCGCATCATGAAAAAGATGTTCGATGAGCAATACAAGTCGAAGACCGGAAACACTGTAAAGCTGGAAGTGGATTTCATTCCCTGGCCTGACTTCTACACCCGCGTCAATGCTTCGCTGACATCGGGCGAACAGAAATACAATTTCGCTGTGTCGGATTCGCAATGGCTGGGCGCCTTTGTGGAAGGCGGCTATTTCCGCAAGATCAATGATCTTATTGACGCCGATCCTGAGTTGAAGGCGACAATGGACGGCATGCATCCAGCCCCTCTGAATGCCTATTCGACCTATCCCAACTCGACGCCGAACTATTACGGTTTCCCGCAATTCCCTGACGTGCTCGTGAACTTCGCACGCAAAGACATCATCTGTGATGAAGGTGAGCAGAAAGCCTTTATGGCGAAGTACAACAAGAAACTCGCCTGCACGGGCGAGGAACTTGATGCCATGACATGGGACGACTTCAAGAACGTTGGTGAATTCTTCAAGCGTGCCAAGGGCGAAATGCTGGCCGGAAAACCTGCAGAAGATGATTTCTACGGAATCGCTTTCCAAGCCGGCAAGGGTTATGACTTCTCGTCGATGCAGATCAATGGCTTCATCTGGCAAATGGGCGGCAATACCTGGGATGAAACAAAGCAGCCTACCGGCCAGGCCGAAGGCGTTGTAAATTCACCGGAAGCTGTCAAGGCGCTCGAGAAATACCTGAGCTTCATCGATTATATGCCGCCTGTGGCCAAGACGGGCACCATGGACATCTTCAAATCGGACGAACTGTTCCGTGAAGGCAAGGTAGCCATGAACATCAACTGGATCGGACTCGGTGAAGCGTCACTTGATCCGAAATCGTCGAAAGTTTCCGACAAGCTGGTATTCGGCCAAATGCCAGGCACCATGGGCGCCGACGGCAAAATGGTCCGCTGGTCAAACATCGGCGGCCAGCCCTTCGTGCTCACCACATGGACGACACCTGAACAGCTGACGGAAGCTGTCGGCTTTGTGAAGTGGTGGCTGTCGCCTGAGATTCAGCACCAGTTTGCTGCCTCCGGCGGCCAGTCCGCCATTAAGAGCGTGTATGAGGATCCAAAGTACATCGGCTATCGTCCATGGAACCGCGCATGGGGTCCACAGCTCGATTGGCAGAAGGACGTGTGGCATGTGCCGCAGTTCTTTGAATTGCTGACCCAGCAACAGGACCAGTTCGACCTCGCCATCACCGGCAAGCAGGATGCAAAGACGACGCTCGACAACGTGGCGAAGTTCCAGCAGAATCTGCTCACGGAAGCAGGCTTGATCAAGTAACGAGAAAAAGTCCCTCTCCGTCATCGCTTCGCGATGCCACCTCTCCCGCAAGCGGGCGAGGACATCCTGTCCCGCTTGCGGGAGAGGTAGCGAGCGCAGTGAGACGGAGAGGGAATTCACATCTGGAATATGATCGCATGTCTGCAATACCCATCGACCAGCCCGCGCCACTTTTTACAGTCTCCGCCCACAATTGGAAACTTGCCATTCTCGTTGGTCTCGTCGTCTCCGTCCTCGCAGCGCTGATGCTGCCTGCAAAAATATCCTTCTGGATCGTTGGCATCGCCTGCGCCCTCATCGCCGCAGCCTTCACCGTCAACGCCTATCGTCGGAAATATTATGGCGGCCTTCTCGTGGCACCGGCCATTGCCGTGCTTTTCGTCATGAACATTTTTCCTCTGCTCTGGTCCTTGGGACTTTCGTTCTTCGCCTACCAGTCCAGCCAGCAGAGCATCCGCTTTGTCGGCCTCAACAACTACATCAAGATTCTCACCAATGATCTTGCTGCACAGGCCAACTGGGACGCACTCACCAATACCGCCATGTTCGTGGTGTTGACCGTGACAGCGCAAATGATCGTGGGATTTCTGCTGGCAATGCTGTTTGCCAAGCAATTTCCGTTACGAAAATATCTGCTGATACTGGTGCTCACTCCCATGATGCTGTCCGTCGTCGCCTCGGGTGTGTTCTTTACCTATTACTTCGATCCGACATTCGGCATCTTGAGTTATGTCATGAAAGGCATCACCGGCGAACAATTCATCCTGATGGACAACAAGGTTGGTGCTGTTGCAGGTATTGTGTTTGCCGATGCCTGGATGTGGTCACCCTTCGTGATGTTGCTGGTGCTGGCGGGCCTGGTATCCGTTCCCAAATATCTCTATGAGGCCGCAGCCATTGACCGCGTATCCAGCTGGCGGCGCTTCTGGAATATCACATTCCCCTATATCCGGGGGTTGTTGATGCTGGCGCTGTTGTTTCGCACCATCGAAGCCTTCAAGCTCGCTGACCTCGTCATTCTCTTGACCAAGGGCGGCAATGACACGTTGACGATATCCTATCACTTGATCCGCATCGCCAATGAACAGAACAAGACGAGTGAAGGGGCGGCCATTTCCTATGTCATGCTGTTCATGGTGATTGTGCTGACGAATTTATACTTGTATCTGGCGAACCGGCGGAGCCAATCGGCATGAGTGCAATTCTCGAAAGATTGGGCTTCCGCAAAGCCTCCGGTGTGGGTGAGGCAGGCTGGGGCCATACAGTGTTTGTGGCCGTCATCGCCTTCATCTACTTTCTGCCAGTGTTGATGATCATCTTCACCAGCATCAAACCCCAGGCCGACGCTCTGTCGGTGCCGCCGACATTGTCGCCCACCTCGTTGTTTGGCTTGATCCCCGATCAGTATGTATTCTCACCCACACTCGAAAATTTCGGCCAGGTGTTCAACCGCTCCATGACCGTGGGTGGTGCAGCGGAGAATACCGGCTTTGACCGCTTCTTCCTGAACTCGCTGATCATCGCGTCTGTGTCAGTGTTGCTCGCTCTCATCATCGGCACCCTCGCGGCCTTCGGATTTTCGCGTTATCCCTTGAAGGGCAATGACACTTACCTTTTCATCATCCTGACAACGCGCATGTTGCCCGCCATCGTCGTCATCATCCCCGTGATCCTGATGTTCCGTGTCGTGGGCCTGTCCGGGTCCTACATCGGCATCATTCTGCTCTACACCGCCTTCAATCTTGCCTTCACCATCTGGATGATGAAAAGCTTCTTCGATGAACTCTCGCTCGATGTGGAAGATGCAGCGCGCATCGATGGCTCATCGGAAACCCGCGTGTTCTTCAAGATCTGCCTTCCGCAGGTCGTTGCAGGACTTGCCGCAACGTTTGTCTTCGGCATCATCCTTACCTGGAACGAGTTCCTGTTTGCGCTGCTGCTCACGGGGGTTGATACGCGCACGGTGCCCGTGGCCATGAACCAGGCTGTGTCATCAGGCGGCCGCGGCACGGACTGGACCTTGCTTGCTTCCATCGAAACCCTGTTCCTGATCCCCGTATTCCTCGTGACCTTCTTCCTGCAGAACCATCTGCTGCGCGGCGTCACTTTCGGCACTGTGAAGCGATAAATGTCCACCATTGATGTGCGCAAGGTCACCAAGAAGTTCGGCGATTTTGTTGCTGTGCGCGATGCTGACCTGAAAGTGGCGGCGGGCGAAGTGGTGTGTCTTCTCGGACCGTCCGGCTGCGGAAAGACCACGACGCTGCGCATGATCGCAGGTTTGGAACGCGCTACGTCAGGCGAAGTGGTTATTGCTGGCCGCAACATGAACGAACTCTCGCCTGAAAAGCGCGACATCGCCATGGTGTTCCAGTTCTATGCGCTCTATCCCGCACTCACGGTTGGGCAGAATATTGCCATGCCCCTGCACTTCGAAAAACTCTCGAAGGACGAGCAGGACAAGCGCGTGATGAAGGTCGCAAGTATCCTGCACCTCACCGATGTGCTGGACCGATTGCCGGGTCAGGTGTCGGAGGGTGAAAAGCAACGCATCGCCGTGGCCCGCGCCATTGTGCGTGACCCAAATTGTTTTCTGTTTGATGAACCGCTGTCACGCCTTGATGTGGAACTGCGCCACTCCATGCGCGGCCAGATCAAGGAAGTCTTGTCCGGCCTTTCCAAGGCGACAGTGATCGTGACGCATGACCAACTCGAAGCGCTGACCATGGCCGATCGCATCGCCATCATGCGCGACGGCATGATCGAACAGGTGGGAACTCCCCATGATGTGTTTGCAAAACCCGTCAACGTTTTCGTGGCAAGTTTCATTGGCACGCCGCAGATGAATTTGGTGGAAGCCCATCTGGATGGCTTCAAGGGCGAAATGGCCAGCATCAATCTCAGCGGCAATGCCATCAATCTTGCGGTCAATCCGGCGGCAGCAAAACTGACGTCGCCGAAAATCACCCTCGGCATTCGCCCCCGCGCCTTCACCGCCGTAGACATCACTGCGAAGGACGCGCTAACAGCGCAGGCAGAGTTGATCGAACCCATGGGTGCGGAAACGCTCATTCATGCAAGGCTGAAAGGCGGCGGGGAAATCCGAGCTGTGGTGCCGCGCGAAAAGCGCGTCAAGGTAGGTGAGACCCTGCATTTGAAACTTGACGCCACACAGACCCATGTTTTCGGTGAGGACGGAAAGGCTGTGAGAGCATGAACAACATACAAGCCCTGCGTCTCGAATACTTTATCATCGGCCTCGGCATCCTCGCGTTGATCATGATCTTTCAGCCATTCAGCCTGCAGCTGTTTACGATAGGTGCGATCATCGTCGTCTTTGCAGGCCTTATCAACAACCTGTTGCCGCTTGCGCAGCCGGGTGTGCCAGTGCGTTCTGTTGTAACGGTGGCGATGGTCGTTGCCATGATCTTCTGCATCGTGTTGCTGTTGGCAATTGCCTCGGCTTCACTCTACGGAACATTCTTCCTGAAGCCACCGGACCCCAATACGACGGCGGGCAAGGTTCAACTCGCCGCTACGCCCTGGTATCT
Source organism: Hyphomicrobiales bacterium (assembly GCA_031398425.1). Lineage (GTDB taxonomy): Bacteria > Pseudomonadota > Alphaproteobacteria > Rhizobiales > Aestuariivirgaceae > Aestuariivirga. The sequence goes on from JANNNG010000174.1 coordinate 7,408, forward strand.
GCACAGCTTCACGCTCAGCATCGCTGCCGTCACAGCTGTGCTCGCTGGCTTGATCACACTGCGGTCTCGCAAGTCATGAGGTTCGCAAACCGCCGCGCTGTGGTAACGGGCGGCATGTCCGGCATCGGTGAGGCCGTGGCTAAGCGCATCGCCGCAGAAGGTGGCTCGGTTGTCGTGTGGGATGTGAATGGTGGCGTCAGAACCGACATATCAGATTATACATCAGTTGAAGCCGCAGTGGCAGAAACGGTCAAACAAATTGGCGGCATTGATATTCTCGTCAACAGTGCGGGCATTACAGGTCCCACCGTTCCAGTGAACGGTTTTCCAATCGACGGCTGGACGAAGACCATGGCGGTCAACGTCAACGGCTGCTTCTTCACCAACCGCGCCGTGGTGCCCCTGATGATCGCGCAGAACTATGGCCGCATTGTCAACATCGCATCAATTGCCGGCAAAGAAGGCAACCCCAATGCTTCCGCATATTCGGCATCGAAAGCCGCTGTGATCGGCTTCACGAAATCATTGGGCAAGGAATTGGCGAAGACCAACATCACGGTGAATGCGGTCACCCCTGCCGCCGTACGCACGCCCATCTTCGATCAGATGCCCCAGGAGCATATTGATTTCATGCTGGCAAAAATTCCGAAAGCGCGCTTTGGCACAGTGGAAGAGAATGCAAGTCTCATCTGCTGGCTGGCAAGTGAGGAGTGTTCGTTCTCGACAGGTGCGGTGTTTGATATTTCAGGGGGCAGGGCGACGTATTGAAGAAGTCCCTCTCCGTCGACGCTTCGCGTTGCCACCTCTCCCGCAAGCGGGCGAGGAAAAAATATCCTCGCCCGCTTGCGGGAGAGGTGGCACGCCGCAGCCGTGACGGAGAGGGAATTCTTATTGTGCCGTAAACCCGCCATCTATCAGCAAATCCTGACCCGTAATCAAATCCGACGCCGATGACGACAGGAACAGGATCAGATCCGCAACCTCCGTGGTCTTGCCAAAGCGCCCCAGCGGTATCTTCGCCTTCATGGGGTCACCGATTTCAGGCTTGCCCCAAACCATTTCACCCATGGGCGTCAAAATCACCGTGGGGCACACGGTGTTGGATTGAATATTGTGCTTCGCCCATTCAATCGTCATCACGCGCGTTAGCATGTTGAGACCGCCCTTTGACGCACCGTAGGAACCGTGATCGGCCAGTGCCATGATGCCCGATTGCGATGAGACGTTGATGATCTTGCCCATCTTCTGCTTGATCATGTTGGGCACCAGCGCTTGCGCCAGCAGCATGGGTGCCCGGAGATTGACGTTGATCGTGGTGTCCCAGTTCTTCAACGTGATATCGAGCAAGGGTTCATTCAGCGCCACGCCTGCATTGTTGACGAGTACATCAATGGTGCCGAAGGCTTTCAGCGCTTCAGCTGCGGCGTGTTGCGGGCCTTCGACGGTGCTCATGTCGGCTTCAACAGTAATGCACCTGCGACCTGCTTTTTTGATCAGTGCACTGACGTCCGCAAGGCCCGCCCTGTCGCGACCGACCGCCACAATATCAGCGCCAGCATCAGCCAACACCTTGCAGGCTTCAAAGCCAATGCCCTTGGTGGCGCCTGTGACGAGGATGCGCCTGCCTTCAACACTATGTCGTTTCAGCCATTCACTCATGATGTTTTCCTCTTTTTCAACAGCGCCTCAACGCCGGCAAAAGCTTTCTGGTAGACATTCTGTTCCGTGCGCGGGATCAACACAAGATCATCCAGGGGGCTTGCGTCCCAGTCCCCTGTCCACACGCCGAACGTGGTGTTACTCGCCGTGACAGGCCACAGGCGCGGACCCGAGACGTAGTTGAGCCACGGAATTTCACATTTGGTGATGCGATAGCTGAAGGAGTGTTCAAGGTCAGAGAGATGCAGCAATTCTTCGTTCAAATGTCCATCGCCAAAATAGAAATCACGAATGCCGGAAACCTTGTCTGAAGGCTGCTTCTTCAACATGTGCATTTCAGAAATCTCGTCATGCCATGCTCCCATGCCAGCAAAATCCCGCATCACACGCCACACATCGCTGAGTGATGACTTGATCACCCGGGAGGTCCAGACTTTGTTGGGTTGGCCGCCCTTCCAGCGCACGGTCTTCTCTGGTTTTTGCAGTTTGATTTTTGCGAGATTGGCAAAGTTTGCTGCAAACACATCCTGCGAAACGATGCGCTCATACTTACCCTCATCGCCCGGCGCTTCGTCAAATGTGGCGCTCCATTCGGCAAACGTCTGATCCGTTTGCGTCACAGGGTAGAGCCGCAGGGTTGCAATATAGTTCCCAACAGGAAAGGCAGGCTTCTCAAAGTTATAGGTCAGAAAATAATTCGCATCATCAAGCGCCAGCAACCGCTCGCGGATGTGTCCGCCGTTATGAGTGTGAAACGAGCGTACACAGCCCACCACATCTGCATCAAGACCGTCTTCGATTTTGGATTTTGCCACCGCTGGTGCCCATACGGGCAGGCCATTGAAATTCCGCACGAGTCCCCACACCGTATCAACAGGTGCCTTCAGAATGATCGAGGCATAGGCGCGGGCCATTTATTTGGCCATGCCTTTCCGCATGTTCTTGAGGCCGAGTTTGTATACCTCTTCCTTGTTCGGAAAGAAATCGCGCCATACTCGTGTGGCCGCAGCGAGTGCCGGAATGGCCCGACCAAACGCTTCGATGGTGAGCCAGCCATCATATTTCGCAACCTTCAATGCTTTGTAGGTCGCATCCCATGGCACGTGACCTTTGCCAGGTGTGCCGCGATCATTCTCTGAGATATGCACATGGATCATATGGCGCTTGATCGTCTTGATCGCAGCCACCGGGTCTTTCTCCTCGATGTTGGAATGGAAGGTGTCATACATCGCCTTGATGTGCGGATGATCGACTTCGTCGAGATAGTCGGCCAGTTGCGCCATGGTGTTGAGGAAGTAACACTCGAAACGGTTGAGGGCTTCAACGGCGAGGCGCACGTGCTTCCTGGCGGCATGGTCGCCTACGGAGCGATGAAAAGAGAGGCCGTGTTTTCGCTCTTGTGCTGTGGCACCATTGCCAGAGAAGTAGCCAATTTCCGAATGCATGGGGCCAGCGAGAACGTTGGCCCCGAGCGCTGCCGTGCAATCGACAGCCCATTTCGCACGCTCGACCGCAGCCTTGCGCTGGTCCTTGTCTGGCGACAATGAATTGTGTCCCGCACCCAATACGCTGACCGTGGTCACGCCCAAACCCAGCGTGTTCAAATGATCACCCAGCCGCGCATAATGATCCGGCGAGCCTTCAAACAGCGGCAGTTCCACCCCGTCATAGCCCGCCTTCTTCAGCGCTTTGAAAATCGGCAGATGTTCATCCGTCACATGCCCTGTCCATAACAGCAGATTAAATCCATACTTCATTTGCGTCTCCCCAACTGTTATAACAGTCTTGCAAATTGCAAATGAAGTCAATCGCCGAGAGCGTGGAGTACAGTGATATGAACAAGCCCATTCAGGCCGCCGCCTTCCACCGCATGCAACAGCTGATGACGCCGTCACCCGTGCCGTCGATCTCCACGGAATTGCTAACCACAGCCGATGGCGACTTGAACCGCGAACTCAACGCTTTCCTGTTTGATCCTGTTTCAAATCCAAACCTTTTGAAGGGAAAGCGCATTGCCATCTGCTGTGCCAATGGAGTGGAGGAAGTGGAAATTCTGGGAGCGCATCATTGGCTTTCCGAACATGGGGCGACGGTGCATGTTGTTAGCCCTCGCGTGGGCGAATTTCACCCAACGCTGGGTCTCCGCTTTCCGCCGCAATGTGCCACCCACGTGCTGGCGATCCGTCTCATGGAAAATGCGGGCTGGATCAAGATCAACAAATACACCGATGAGGTGAAGGTGGCGGATTACGACGCGATCATTTTGCCGGGTGGTTGCTGGAACCCCGATGCGCTGCGTGCAGACAAGCATGCTGTAGCCTTCGTGCGAGAACTTTATGAAGCAGGAAAACCCACCTGCGCGATCTGCCATGGGCAATGGGTGATGGTAAATGCGGGGATTTTGAAGGGAAAGAAGGCGACGTCGGTGTGGAATATCATGCAGGACATCGAAAATGCGGGTGCAACCGTGCTGGATGAGCCGTGCGTGGTCGATGGCAATCTGATCACCGCACGATTTCCCTATGATCTTCCAAGAATGACTGCGGCTTTGGTGAAACAGTTGGTGGGCTAAGTATTTCTATTCCCACCATGCGGCAATGCCTTGTGGTTCGAGAACGCCGCCTCCCAGCACATAGTTTTTGGCACCGTCCAGAAAATACTTCTCCGGCCCGTAGTTGAACGCAAATGTCAACTTGCCCCGCCTGCGCAGGCGGATGTGCGGCGGCAATTCGTGGCGTTTCAATTCGGCATGGGCGCACACCATTGCGATCACTGCTTTCAGCAACGCTTCATCGGGCCAGCATGCAAGATAGTAGCGCTTGTCCTTGTGGGTCAGTGCCGGGGTGCCGGTTTCAAACTGCGCAATCACGTCGGCTGATGTTTCGATGTGCTCCCACCATTTCTCGGCCTTGCCCGCAACGTGACCTGTCACTTCTACCTGCGACGACGGTCGCATGGATGACACTTCCACAACACGCACACCCAGCAATTCTGCAAGCGGCCCCGGAGGCAGGTTTTGCGGAATGGAAAAATGTCGTGTCTTGGACCCCGTTCGCGGGCCAAACAGCATGACAGCGTCGCAATCGGCGAGGGCTTGTTCTGCGGCGGTGTTGATGTACGGCATCGTTGGCACCAGCACGAGATCGTAACCCAGAAGCGATGCGCCGGGTCGCACGAAGTCCACATCAAGGCCTCCGCGCCGAATAGTTTCATACCAGCGGAACACCAGCTCATGATAGCGGAAGTCCTTGCCCTGCGGCTGAATATGCGTGATCCAGTGTGCTTCATAATCATAAACAAGGGCAACGGGCGCTTGCCCTGTTGCAGGAAGTGCACCGATGCGGGCAATCTCTTCGCCACATTGTTTCGCTTCAAGTCCACCCGGCGACCATTCATGCTGGCCCGGCAAATTGAGGCCCGCATGCATCTGCTCCTGCGCGGACTGTGCTTGCCGCCAGCGGAAGTAGCTCACCACCTCTGCCCCGTGGGCAATCGCCTCCCATGTCCACAAGCGCACCATGCCAGGCTTTGGAATGGGGTTCCATGGCGCCCAGTTCACTGGACCTGGCTGCTGCTCCATCACCCACCAGCGGCCCTTGCCAACTGCGCGATAGAGATCGTGGTGATAGGGTGCGATGTCGGGATGCGAGGTTTCTGCCCAGCGGGCTTTTTCATCCTCGGTGGGCAAGAACTGTTCGGCAAAGCCGATGGGATATGAGTCCCATGATGCCAGATTGAGATTGTCGCCCACGTCCCAGTGGTCGAATTCGTTGAAGAAGCCCATGAAGTTATGCGTGATAAAGCGGCCCGGTGAGGCCTTGCGAATGATACCGCATTGCATCTTGTCATAGGCGGCCACCTGGGATGATTGAAAGCGCCAGAAATCCAGTTTTGCTGCGGGGTTGCTTTCCGTCACCATGAGATTGGGCAGCGAAATCTGATCAAAACTGGTGATCTCCATGGACCAGAATACATTGCCCCAGGCCTCGTTCAACTGATCCGTAGACTGATAATTTTGACGGAGCCACTGCTTGAAGGCCTTCAGGTCTTGAGCCCCCCAGGAGAGAATGGTCATGTGGCAGCCATATTCATTGTCGGTCTGCCAGCCTGCAAGGCCTTGATGTTTGCCATAACGCTTGGCCACAGCTTCAACGATGCGAGCGGATTCCCGCCAATAGGTTTGAGATGAAAATGAATAGTGTCGGCGCGAACCAAAACCGCGTGGCCTGCCGTCGATGTCAACGGGCGCAATGTCGGGATGTTCATCCATCAGCCATTTGGGTGGCGTGGCTGTTGGCGTTCCCAGAACAATTTTGAGGCCGGCATCAGCCAACACATTCATGGCCCGGTCAAGCCAGTCCCAGGAAAAATGCCCGCGGGTGGGCTCAATCCGCGACCAGGCAAACTCGCCGATGCGCACATAGCGAATACCCAGTTCAAACATCCGCGCAGCGTCTTTTGCCCACCAGGCCTCGGGCCAGTGTTCGGGGTAATAGCAGACACCAAGCATGGGAAATCCTCTAGTCGATCAAGTGATCAGGCTGTCATACAAATCATATAAAGCCCCGTCCATGGACCAGATTGCAAATTCACGGATTATCCATAGATTGCGCCTGATGAGGACTGCTTTCACCAATTCCCAGCTTGACGCCTTGGCATTTGCCACCCCCTTTGCCACCTTGGTGTTGACGGAAGCAGGTGAAGTGCTTGCGGCCAACCCGCTTGCGGAAGCTTTGCTGGATGACCAGCTGAAATCCAGGAACTTGAGCCTTGTTATCCGATCCCCAGATGTGATCTCTGCTTTTGAACGGGTGACAGACACCTTGGAACCGGAGACGGCGCGCAGCGTGTCGCGCGGTCTGACGCAGCAGGTTGTTGATGTGCACATCTCGGCACTTGGCACCAGTGAGAATGGTGTCCGCCTGTTTCTCGCCACATGCCAGGATGTGACGCGCGAAGAAAATGTAGAACGCATGCGGTCTGACTTTGTAGCCAATGCCAGCCACGAATTGCGCACACCTCTCACGACATTGTCGGGCTTCATTGAAACCATGCAGGGTGCCGCCAGGACCGATGAGAAGGCGCGCAATGAATTTCTGAAGGTCATGAAAATCCAGGCTGATCGCATGAGCAGGCTGATCGATGATTTGTTGTCGCTGAGCCGCATAGAGCTTGATGAACACGTGGCCCCGCAAAATTTGGCTGATCTCTCTTCAATTGCAAAGCAAGTGCAGTCCCTGTTGAAACCCTTGGCGGATGCAGCAGGATCAACATTGTCCGTCGATGTCCCCGACACGCTGTTGGTGACAGGCGATGCTGAACAGTTGACCCAGGTCGTCCATAATCTTGTGGAAAATGCGCTCAAGTATTCAGGTGAAGGAAAACACGTTCGTATCACCGGTGGCATCGGTGCGCGCGACATTGAATTATCTGTCAACGACAATGGTCCCGGCATTGCGGCCTATCACGTGCCCCGTCTGACCGAGCGTTTTTACCGGGTGAACGCAAAGGACAGCCGCACACGCGGCGGCACGGGCTTGGGCCTTGCCATTTGCAAACACATCCTCAATCGGCATCGCGGCAAATTGTTAATCAAGTCTGAACTGGGACACGGCAGCAGTTTCACAATTCTGTTGCCACACCAAAAAACGATTGATATTCAACGAGATGGATTGTCATAAAACCGTCGGATAAGTGTCGCATAACAGTCACCGGCGAGCACTAGATGCTGTTCTCGTTCGTCAAACCGGAGACAGAAAATGAAAAATATTATGCTTGCAACAAGCCTTTTGGCCTTGGTTGCCACACCCGCCTTCGCCGCCCGCGACCAGATTCGTATCGTCGGTTCCTCAACGGTTTATCCTTTTACAACCGCAGTGGCAGAAGCCTTCGGCAAGACCGGCGGCAAGACACCTGTTGTCGAATCGACCGGCACTGGCGGTGGCATGAAACTGTTTTGTTCAGGCGTCGGTGAAGACACGCCCGATTTCACAAACGCCTCGCGCCCGATCAAGAAATCTGAATTTGAGGATTGCGCCAAGAATGGCGTGACTGAGATTGTTGAAATCAAAGTTGGCTTTGATGGCTTGACCTTGGCCCATGCGATTGACGCCAAGGATTTCGTGTTGTCCAAACAGCAGATTTTCCAGGCCCTTGCCAAGGAAATTCCTGACAAGGAAGGCAAGTTGGTTGCCAATCCCAACAAGATGTGGAGCGATATTGATCCGTCCCTGCCAGCAACCAAGATCGAAGTGCTGGGACCACCGCCAACATCCGGCACACGTGACAGCTTTGCTGAGCTCGTGCTTGAAAAAGGTGCTGAAAAATACGAGAGCCTTGCTGCTTTGAAGAAGTCAGACGCCAAGGCTTTTGAAAAAGTCTGGAAGGCTGTCCGTGAAGACGGTGCCTATGTGGAAGCCGGTGAAAACGACAATTTGATTGTTCAAAAACTGCAAGCCAACAAGGATGCCTTGGGCATCTTCGGCTTCTCGTTCCTGGAAGAAAACGCCAAGATCGTGAAGGGCATAGAGGTTGAAGGCAAGGTGCCGACGTATGAAAATGTCGCCGATGGTTCCTACAAGGTGGCCCGTCCGCTCTACATCTATGCCAAGAAGCAGCATGTTGACGTGATCCCCGGCATGAAGGAGTTCATCGCCGAGTTTGTGTCTGAAAAGGCGCTTGGCGAAGATGGCTACCTCGGTGCCAGGGGGCTGGTTACACTTCCCGCAGCCGAACTTGAAAAAGTTCGTGCCACGACCACAGAACTCAAAGTGATTTCGGCTGACAGCCTGAAGTGATTTTGATGGCGGGGGAGGGGCCTCGGATGTACAGGCCCTCCCCTGCACAGTTTTTTGTACGAGGTGGCATGACGTGATCTATTGGTCTTTATTTGCAGTCCTCGCAGTGTCTGCCGCCGTGTATTTTTTCGCAACACAACGCGCCTTAACCCTCCGCGCGGCGGGCGCAGGACAGTTCCATTCGTTGCCGGGCTATCACGGCATGCTGGCGGCACTCGTTGCGTTGCTTGCCGGCACCGCGACCCTCATTCTTGTGCAGATATTGACGCCTGGCTCCTCTCTTCTGCTCGCCCTCGTATCCGGCGTCGTAGCTTTGGGAGCTGCGGTTCTGCCGATTTCCAAGATCGCTGCCAAGTATCGCGCACGCCCCGCGTTTGAAACGATTGTCATGGGTTTGCTTGTGGCATCATCTGTCGTTGCCATTCTCACAACCATCGGGATTTTTGCGTCCGTGGTTTTTGAATCACTGATCTTCTTTCGCGAGATCAATATCTTTTCGTTTCTTTTCGGCACTCATTGGGCGCCTACGGGATCTCCGCCGTCGTTCGGCTTTCTGCCCTTGTTGGGCGGTACGTTGCTGATCACGTTCATTGCCTTGATCGTGGCCACACCGCTGGGTCTGTTCTCCGCCATCTACATGGCTGAATATGCATCCCCGCGCGTGCGCAACATTGCAAAGCCACTGCTGGAAATGCTGGCGGGCATTCCCACAGTTGTGTTGGGCTTCTTTGCGGCGCTGACAATGGCCCCCTTCATTCGCAACTGGGGTCAGTCGCTTGGCCTAGATGTATCATCTGAATCAGCACTCGCTGCCGGCCTGGTCATGGGCATGATGATCGTGCCGTTGATTTCGTCCCTGTCTGATGACATTATCAATGCTGTGCCGCAGTCTCTGCGCGATGGTTCCTACGCCATGGGTGCCACGAAATCCGAAACCATCAAACGTGTCGTTCTGCCGGCTGCATTGTCTGGCATCGTGTCAGCCATCATGCTGGCGGTCTCCCGTGCCGTCGGTGAAACCATGATTGTGGTGATGGCCGCAGGCCTTGCTGCCAACTTGTCATTCAACCCGTTGGAAGCCGTTTCAACCATCACCGTGCAAATCGCGACATTGCTGGTCGGAGACCAGGAATTCGACTCGGCCAAGACACTGTCAGCCTTTGCACTGGGCCTTGTCCTTTTCTTCTTCACTCTTGCACTGAACTACATCGCACTGCGTGTGGTGCAAAAATACAGGCAGCAATATGACTGACACAGTTGACCATGCCTATAAACAGCGTTTGAAAAAGCGTTATGCAGCCGAGAAGCGCTTTCGCTTCTATGGCGTGGCAGCCCTTGTGCTGACAGCACTTTTTCTGGCCTATCTGCTGGTTGATATTGTCAGCAAGGGCTGGCCCGCGTTTTTTGAACACCGTGCTGTCATCAGCGTCGCTCTTGATCCGGCAAAGCTTGATGCTGCGAACGTCGCGACGAGTGATTTTGACACTCTGGTCAAGGAGTCATGGCGGGCGCAATTTCCGGAAATCACCACGCGTGTCGAACGCAAGCAGTTGAGTGGTCTTCTGTCGCAGGCCGCCGCCGATGATTTGAAAGCCAGGGTCGTTGCTGATCCAACGTTGATTGGCAAGACCGTGCAGACCCAAGTGCTGTTGTCAGACGATGCTGACCTTTATCTCAAGGGGTTTGGCGACGAGGCCGACGCAGAACTGATGCAACGCGTGCAAAAAGCTGTTCCAGTCAGCCAGCATTTCGCGTGGCGGTTTTTCACCAATGGTGACTCACGCGAACCTGAATTGGCAGGCTTACAAGGCGCACTTGTTGGCTCATTGCTCACAGTTGCAATAGCACTTGGCCTCGGGCTTCCCCTGGGCATCGCCGCAGCTATTTACCTCGAGCAGTTTGCGCCGAAAAATCGCTGGACTGATATCATCGAAGTGAACATCAACAATCTTGCGGCCGTGCCCTCGATCATCTTCGGTTTGCTGGGCCTGGCCATGTTCCTGAACGTGTTCGGCCTGCCGCGCTCAGCGCCTTTGGTGGGTGGGCTGGTTCTGGCATTGCTGGTGCTGCCCACGGTCATTATCGCATCGCGAGCCGCGATTCGCGCCGTGCCGCCGTCGATCAGAGAAGCAGCACTCGGCGTCGGTGCTTCACACCAGCAAGCCGTGTTCCAACATGTGCTGCCACTGGCTTTCCCCGGCATTCTCACTGGTGCCATTCTGGGCCTTGCCCGCACTTTTGGTGAGACAGCACCGTTGCTGATGATCGGCATGGTGGCCTTCATTGCCGACGTACCCAAGGGCATTACGGATGCAGCCACCGTGTTGCCGGTGCAGATATTTCTGTGGTCGGATCTGCCGGAACTGGCGTTTCAATCAAAGACCGCCGCTGCCATCATCGTGCTGGTGGGAACACTTCTCGCGCTCAACGGAGTGGCAATCTACCTTCGCAACAAATTTGAGCGTCGTTGGTAATGGACAGGAACATGGACAAGACATCATCAGCACTCATCACGCCACCAGCACCGCGTGTTCTCACTGGCAGTACGATGCGTATTTCGGCCCGCGATGTGAACATTTACTATGGTGAAAAACATGCCATCAAACATCTCTCGGTCAATATTCCTGACAAGGCGGTATCAGCCTTCATTGGTCCGTCGGGTTGTGGCAAGTCTACATTTTTGCGTGCCGTCAATCGAATGAACGATACCATCCCCTCATGCCGCATCACCGGCGAGATCAAGATGGACGGAAAGAATATTTATGATCCTGAAGTTGACGTGGTGCAGTTGCGCTCCCACGTCGGAATGGTGTTCCAGAAACCCAATCCTTTCCCCAAGTCGATCTATGAGAACGTCGCCTATGGCCCGCGCATTCACGGCCTTGCCCGATCAAAGACTGATCTCGACGGCATTGTCGAAAGCAGCTTGAAAAAAGCGGGTCTGTTCGAAGAGGTGAAAGATCGCCTCACCCACTCCGGCACAGGGCTTTCAGGCGGCCAGCAGCAACGTCTGTGCATCGCCCGTGCCATTGCAGTGAACCCCGAAGTGATCCTGATGGATGAACCATGTTCGGCGCTGGATCCCATCGCCACCGCCCGCATCGAAGAATTGATCGATGAACTCAGGCAGAATTTCTGCATCATCATCGTCACCCACTCCATGCAGCAGGCCGCGCGCGTGTCGCAACTCACGGCGTTTTTTCACTTGGGCAACCTCGTGGAATATGGCGACACCGACGAGATGTTCACCAGGCCGCAGGACAAGCGCACTCAAGACTACATTACCGGCCGCTTCGGCTAAGGTTCAAGGGAAACTCCATGTCAGACCACATCGCCAAAGCCTATGACCTCGATATTTCGACACTCAAGACACAGCTTGCGGAAATGGGCGGCATCGCCGAGGAGCAATTGGCAAGTGCCATCCAGGCCTTGTCGCGCCGAGACACCGCTCTTGCAGATCAGGTCATCCGTAATGACGACAAGCTGGATGAACTTGAACGTCGCATCGAAGAGAAAGCCGTTCTCACCATCGCCAAACGCCAACCCATGGCACTGGACCTCCGCGAAATCATGGTGGCCTTGCGCGTAGCATCCGACATTGAACGCATTGGCGATCTGGCCAAGAACACGGCCAAGCGCACCCATGCCATATCCGAAGCCTTGCCGCGCAAACTGTCAACAGGCCTCGCCCGCATGGGGACAATGGCTCAGGCACAACTGAAACAAGTCCTCGATGCCTATGCCCAGCGCGATGACGAGAAGGGCTTGGCCGTGTGGCGTGCGGACGAAGATCTTGATGCGCTCTACAATTCTATCTTCCGCGAACTCCTGACCTACATGATGGAAGACCCGCGCAACATCAGCCTGTGCACGCATCTTCTGTTCGGGGCAAAGAATCTGGAACGCATCGGCGACCACACCACCAACATCGCCGAAAACATTCACTACCTCATTCACGGCCAGACCATAATGGAAGCACGTCCGAAGAAGGACGTGACATCCATGATGCGGGCTTCGGGCGAGTAGGCCAATGAGCGCATCCATCCTCCTGATCGAAGACGAAGAACCCATCCAGCTTCTGTTGCGTTACAATCTTGAGGCCGAAGGTTATCGTGTCCGCGTTTCCGCACAGGGCGAGGATGTGCCTTTTCTTGTGGGCGAAGAACGCCCTGACCTCATCATTCTCGATTGGATGCTGCCAGGCATATCAGGCATCGAAGTGTGTCGTCTGGTGCGGGCGCGGCCGGAGACGCGTGACATCCCCATCATCATGTTGACGGCCCGCAGTGAGGAAACAGAACGCGTGCGCGGACTTGCCACTGGTGCTGATGACTATCTGGTCAAACCGTTTTCCATTCCGGAATTGCTGGCCCGCATCAAAACCATCCTCCGCCGCGTCAACCCCGATGCCGTTGCCGAGCAACTGCAGGCTGGTGACTTGCTCCTCGACCGCCGCGCCAAACGCGTGAGCAGAGGCAGCCGGGATATCAATCTCTCGCCAACGGAATTCCGCCTGCTGGAACAGCTGATGCGCAATCCCGGTCGCGTCTATGGTCGTGCGCAGTTGCTGGACACGGTCTGGGGTCGCGATGTGGATGTGGATGAACGCACAGTCGATGTGCATGTTGGCCGCCTGCGCAAGTCCCTGAGCCGCGGCAAGGAAAAAGACCCCATCCGCACCGTGCGCGCTGCTGGCTATGCCTTTGATGAGCGTTTCGGCAGGGCAGGCCTATAGATTAGAGCATTGCCAGTCACGGGTCGGGGCGATAACACGAACGCCCATGAGCAACCCTGTGAATTTTCATGAACTGTCCAGACTGAGTGCGGAGCAACGCCAGCGTCTGCTCCAAAGGACAGAAGCCGATCTCTCATCCTACGAGGCAAAAGTGCGCGATATCATCGCCGCAGTCCGCACCGAAGGTGACGCGGCACTGGCCCGCTTTGCCCGCGATTTTGATCGCGCACCCGTCAAGGCGACCGAAATTGCAGCAACCGCAGCTGATTTCGCCCGCGCCGAAAAGCGGCTTGATCCAAAGGTGCGTGAAGCGCTGGAATTTGCCGCAGAATCGATCCGCCGGTTTCATCAACACCAGATGCCCGAGGAGATGTGGCTGAAAGAAATCCGCCCCGGTGCCTTTGCGGGGGATCGCGTGCGACCCATCCCATCCGCTGCATGCTACGTGCCGCGCGGCAAGGGCGCTTTTCCGTCAGCGGTGTTGATGCTGGCCATTCCTGCCCGCGTAGCAGGCGTTGAGAACTTGCAGATTGTTACCCCCCCAGGACCCGATGGCAACTTCGACGATGCCACATTGGTTGCCGCCCGCATGGCCGGTGTATCCAATGTGTATAAGGCGGGAGGCGCGCAAGCCATCGCCGCTGTGGCTTATGGGACGGCAACAGTGCCGAAGGTGGCCAAGGTCGTCGGCCCCGGCAGCCCCTGGGTGGCCGAGGCAAAACGCCAGCTGTCGCATAGGCTCGATACGGGTTCACCCGCCGGCCCCAGTGAAGTCATCATCCTCGCGGACGACAGCTCTGACGGCAGGCTGGCTGCCCTTGATCTCCTGATCGAATCGGAACACGGGCCCGACAGTTCCGCCTATCTCGTGACATGGAGCAGACGTGTGGCAGAAGAGGCGCTGGCCGCCATTCCGGACTATTGGGCAGCGATGAGCGAGCAGCGCTCCGGCTTCTCGGCAAGCGTTTTATCTGGTCCTGTGGGTGGCATTGTTCTGGCGCGCGATGAAGCTGAAGCCATCGCCTTTTGTAACGACTACGCACCAGAGCACATCGAAGTCTTGTCCAAGGAACCCTTCCAGTATCTGGGCCGACTGCATCACGCAGGCGAAATCTTGTTGGGTGAACATGCGCCGACAACCCTTGGCAATTTTGTCGTGGGGCCAAGTCACGTATTGCCCACCAGCGGCTGGGCCCGCACGGCATCGGCCATCTCTGTGTTTGATTTCCTGAAGCGCAGTTCAATAATCCACGTTACCTCAAGAGGCTATGCTGACCTGGCGTCCCACGCCCGCACCATCGCCACCTACGAAGGCTTCGACGGCCACGCCAATGCTGTCTCGGAAACTCGCGATGAAATATTGAAATCGCCACGCAGATGAACGTCCCATATGACAAGACTGGACAAGCCCAAGGCACTTCCCTATAGAACGCGGCCTGAGTGCCCAGATAGCTCAGTTGGTAGAGCAGCGGATTGAAAATCCGCGTGTCGCTGGTTCAATTCCGGCTCTGGGCACCATCTTTTCAATCACTTAGCAGAATCTAAAAATTCTTAGGCTCGCCCTAGGCTCAGGGTTGGCGTGGCGTTGCATCGTTTGGAATGTTAAACTAAGGGCATATGAACGATTGGATTTATGTGGGTTTGGAAGAACAAGCTTGGAGTTTTGACTGGGCCAAGCTCATCCCGCCCTTACCAACAATAAAGTTTTAGTTTTCGGCTAATGGCCCCTCAGACGCGCAGTGATGAGTAGCGACGTGGTACGTCATTTTGACTATCAGCACTCATGCACTAGAAACTGCGCCTTGGCGAAATATGTTGGAAGTTTCAAATAAGAAAACGACCCTAATTTAACGGCTTTGTTGAGCCATATTATGGCGAAGGGTCGCAAATCTAAACTTGTGCGACGCTTGATCTGATTATTCCCTGCGCATGACCAGGTGGATGGAAGATGGCCACGAGCGATGGAAATGGCGCGGACGCCATGGCATCCCCGAACTTGAGACGGCCCTTCACAAAGCGGATTTCGGTGGCTTTGCCGTAAACCCATAAATGAAACCATCGGGTGTCAGTTCTTGCGTGGGCCAACATCACCACAGTGGCTCCCGCCATTGATGCCTCAAAGCATTTCTGCGCCCATGCCATCATCGGCTTGCCATAGGGTGGATTGCAAAATACGGTGTGCGTTCCCCAGTTCTGCAACAGTCCATCTTGCTCTCTGGTGAAGAAGGTTTTGCACTTGGCATTGGCGCGTGTCGCGCACGGGTCGGGCGTGAATCCGAATTCTTGATCAAGTGTGTTGAAGAACGACATGGGCGTTGGCCATTCGTCGGTACGGGATGTGTAGTGCACTGCTGAAATCGTCATTGGTCACCTCGCGATTGAGGCATCCCAGATATGGCCAAGTACGATGGCGGTCACCGTGCGCTATGTTCACTCAAGGGCGACATGGTCGATTCTGTTGCGCAAAGTTCAATGTTCACATTTTTGGGAAAAAGAAGACCCGGAGTTTCCGGGTCAGTATTCGCTGACGTGCATGATCGTGAGGACGCGGCAAGTCTGGCCGGGGTCGTTCGGATCAGCTGAACCAAACTCACAGGATGGGTCATAGTAGTCGATCTTCCAGAAGTACCGCTCCCCTTCCAAATCGATGGCTCCAAAGTCATGTTCGGCGTGCGGATCATTGTCATGGCCAAAGATATCGAAGGCTTTGACCAGCTCCAGCAGTTTGGCCTGATTGATCGGGGCAAGTGCCTGGACTGCTTCCGTCAGCATCACGCGTCCGCCGCAGAATGTGGTTCTGAAACTGTCGTTCAATTCCCTGACGCGTTTGCTCTTCTCCATCGCTCATCTCCGCTTTGAATGTCAGACCATTCCGACACTCATTTGCTGAGACGAGCTCTGTGTTTTCGCCCCCTTCGTTGTTGAACCACTTCCCTTTTTTGAAACTGATCTGAGTCTTAATCTATGAGTGTTGTTCCCTGCGTCTTATTAGTCGGAAGATATTTCCGGCTTAGACCGGAAA
>JANNNG010000194.1:0-3232 GCA_031398425.1 Hyphomicrobiales bacterium
TCTACGCCAAGTTTGGTATTCGAGAATTGTGGGTCATTGAGGCGAGAACGCAGAAGACGCATATTCATCTCGGCCCCACGGCAGAAGGTTATGAGAGTGTTGTGGTGCATGCCAACACAAACAGAATTGCGCCGCAGTTCTGCCCTGACCTTGGTTTGACCCTAGGCGAACTTGAGCTTTATTGACGCTTGACCTTTCCGCACACGGAACATACAACCCACGTCATGACAAAGACTATCGTACTCGTAGGATCGCGTGGTGCCGGGCAGGGTTAACTCTGCTGGATACGGTTCCGCGCGATAAACACAGGGCTCCCTTCAGGGGCCTTTTTTATTGGAAAAATTCAGCTATTGAGATTTACGACGTAAAGAGGATGTTATGGCCCAGGAATTGATGAGTGGTGCGGAAATTGTTTTGAAGGCGCTGGCCGACCAGGGTGTGGTCCATGTGTTTGGCTATCCCGGTGGAGCTGTTCTGCCGATTTACGACGAGTTTTTCCAGCAGGAAAAAGTGAAACACATTCTGGTGCGGCACGAGCAGGGGGCGACGCACATGGCCGAAGGCTATGCACGGTCCACCGGCAAGGTGGGAGTAGCGCTGGCAACCTCCGGGCCGGGGGCCACCAATTGCGTGACTGGTCTCACCGATGCACTTATGGATTCCATTCCCATGGTTGTGTTGACAGGGCAGGTGCCGACGCATCTGATCGGCATGGATGCGTTTCAGGAGTGCGATACCGTGGGCATCACGCGGCCCTGCACCAAGCAGAACTGGCTGGTGAAGGACGTGAATGATCTCGCCCGCATCATCCACGAAGCATTCTATGTGGCCCGCACGGGCAGACCCGGGCCGGTGGTTGTTGATATTCCGAAGGACGTGCAATTTGCCAAGGGCAAATATGTTTCGCCGCAGGGTGTCACGGTCAAGAGCTATGTGCCGAAGGTGAAACCGGATCTATCGGCCATTCGCGCAGCCATTGATTTGATCGCAACGGCAAAGCGCCCGCTGCTGTACACAGGTGGCGGCGTCATCAATTCAGGACCAACCGCATCAAAACTGCTGCGCGAATTTGTGGCCATGACCGGCATTCCCATCACTTCAACCTTGATGGGACTTGGCGCTTACCCTGCTTCCGGCAAGGAGTGGCTGGGCATGCTGGGCATGCACGGCACTTACGAAGCCAACATGGCCATGCATGATTGCGATGTCATGATCAACATCGGCGCACGCTTTGATGATCGCATCACCGGGCGGCTGGATGCATTCTCGCCAGACTCCAGGAAAATCCATGTCGACATTGATCCCTCTTCCATCAACAAGACGGTGAAGGTGAATGTGCCGGTCATCGGCGATGTGGCCCATGCTCTGGAGCAGATGATTTCGCTGTGGAAATCACGCAGCATTGAACTCGACAAGAAAGCACTGCTCGTGTGGAAAAAGCAGATTGACGATTGGAAGGCGATTGATTGCCTGAAGTATCGTCCGAACCGCGACGTGATCATGCCGCAGTATGCGGTGCAGCGTCTGTATGAATTAACGAAGGATCGCGACACTTATATTTCCACCGAAGTGGGCCAGCACCAGATGTGGGCGGCGCAGTTCTACAAGTTCGAACAGCCGAACCGCTGGATGACATCGGGGGGCTTGGGCACCATGGGTTATGGTTTGCCCGCCATCATGGGAGTGCAAGCAGCACATCCCAAGGCGCTGTGCATCTGCATTGCTGGTGATGCGTCTGTGCTGATGAACATGCAGGAAATGTCAACAGCGCTGCAACACCGTTTGCCGGTGAAAATCTTCATCATGAACAACCAGTACATGGGCATGGTCCGGCAATGGCAACAGTTGCTGCACGGCAATCGTTTGTCGGAAAGCTACATGGACTCTCTGCCTGATTTCGTGAAGTTGGCGGAGGCCTATGGCGGCGTGGGGCTGCGCTGCGACAAGCCTGCTGATCTGGATGGGATGATCCAGAAGATGATCGACACGCCGGGACCGGTGATTTTCGATTGCCGGGTGGCGCAACTTGCCAACTGCTTCCCCATGATCCCCTCTGGCAAAGCGCACAATGAAATGCTGCTGGGTGCTGATGTTTCCGATGAGGAAGTGGGAACGGCCATCGACGCCAAGGGCAAAGAGCTGGTGTAAGGATAAAAACATGAAACAGCATCTCAGCCCAACCGGCTCAGCCTATTTTCTTGATCCCACGAAACCCGTGGTACACACCCATGTGCTGGGTGTGGTGGCGGAAAACCAGCCGGGCGTATTGGCCCGCATCATCGGCCTGTTTGCAGGGCGCGGGTATAACATTGACTCGTTGACGGTTTCGGAAACTGAACATGAAAAACATGTTTCGCGCTTCACCATTGTGACCACTGGAACGGACGCCGTGCTGGCTCAGATCAAGACGCAGCTTGAGCGCATGGTGCTGGTCCATTCCGTGGCTGATCTCACGATACAGGGAAATTATCTGGCGCGCGAACTCGCCATGGTGAAAGTTGCAGGCAAGGGCGACAAGCGGGTCGAAGCATTGCGTTTGGCTGATGCATTTCGTGCGCGTGTCGTCGATGCATCAACGGATTCATTCGTGTTCGAACTCACGGGCAAGCCCGACAAGGTCGATCAGTTCATTTCACTGATGGTGCCATTGGGTTTGGTGGAAGTTGCGCGCACGGGTGTGGCTGCGATTGCCCGCGGGCCCGAGGCGATGAAGGGGTAGTTGCCCTCACTTGCACCTGACGACGACTGCAATCACCACGAATTCAGATTTGCAGGTTCGCTTCTTGCCGCTTCCTGCGACTTTGGTTGTTGGCTTTGCCTTGGGCTTTCTTGGTACGATGACACGTTCTGGTTTTGGCAGGCGCGTGACGCGCTTTGGGGTTGGAACAACCGCTTTGGGAGCAATCACAGCCCGGCGCACGACAGGGCGGCGGGGTTGAGTATCGGGCGGTTTGCGAGAGATGACTTTCACTTTTGGTGCAACAGAATTGGGCGGAGCAATAACGTCCGGGACGCAGGAGCGGTCGGTTGCCGATTCAAGAACTTCAAGATTGGCTTCTGAGGGGTCCAGCGAATCGAGTTTTGTTTCGGCAATGTCGTTGAATTTCTGCATTGCCGCGCCGGCCTTGCGACCCCATTTGCCATCGTCTTTTCCGTCGTAGCAGCCGAGGCGTTTCAACTCCCGTTGCATGGATGTGACGACTGCAGGGTCAGGCCCAGCGGGAATTTCGAC
>JANNNG010000210.1:0-2897 GCA_031398425.1 Hyphomicrobiales bacterium
TTGGCAAAACATTGATGTGTTTTCACTTGCGCCAAACACGAAGACAGCGGTTCATGCTGCGCGCAGTTTGACAAGTGTTTGATGCAAATGTGCTTCCCGGCGTTAACCTTCGTTTAATGTCTTCCTCGCCGAGCAATGGCACTCTGCTAAGTTAAGGTTATCAGCAGCACCATCACTTCCGGACCACCATGTACAATCAGAACTTCAAAGCGCACGCCCCCCTGCCCACGCAGGAAGAAAAACAGGTGGCGCTTCGCTATATCTTGGAAGCCTGGGAGGAAGCGGTTTATGACGGACTTGATCCCGATTGCATTGCGACGGCTGCGATTTTTGCGGCACTGTCAGACATGATTGCAAGTTATGGCGAAGAACCGGTGGCTGTCATGTGTGAGCGCCTGCCAGAACGCATTCGCAATGGCGAGTTTACGGTGATGAAGACAAAGCAGTGAGTGTGGGGTCTTACTTCAAATCTCGCGCGTCATGAAGGTGCTGTTCTTGTCCGACTTGTAATCTCCAAACGGCGTACACTCCACAAACCCATGCCTCGCATAAAGTGCGCGGGCGGGAGCGAAAAAATCGAAGGAGCCGGTTTCTAGGCTGAGGCGTTTCACACCCTTGAACCGTGCGTGGTCAATGATGTGTTTCAGCATGGCAGCGCCCACACCGGAACGTCTGGCACTTTGCAGGGTATGCATGGATTTGATTTCACCATGGGTGGCGTCGAGCAATTTCAATGCCGCTGTGCCCATCAAGACTTCACCGATCCAGGCGGACCAGAACGTGACATCGGGTTGCTTGAGACGCGACACGTCGAACACGTGGGCCGAACCCGGTGGAGTGACGGCCATGTTGGTGTCGAAATGAAAGCGCAGCATGGCCAGAACATCGGCGTGCTCCAGACCACCTTCAACAATTTTCATGATCACAGATCCACCACCACGCGACCGCGCACCTTGCCTTCCACAATTTCCGCTGCAATGCGCGGCACCTCTTCCAATTTTACATGGGTCGTCAGCAACGCAAGTTTTCGCATTTCAAGGTCCTTGACCAGGCGCGCCCAGGCTTGAGTGCGGCGGGGCAACGGCGTTGTGACGGAGTTGATGCCGATCAGTTTTACGCCGCGCAAGATGAAAGGGGCCACCGATGTTGGCAAGTCCATGCCTTGAGCCAATCCACAAGCAGCGACAGTGCCTTCGGGCATGACTTGCGAGAGAACGTTTGCGAGTGTTGTTGAACCAACGGAGTCGATAGCTCCAGCCCAGCGCGTTTTGGCCAGCGGCTTTGCAGGGCCATTGAACTCTTTTCGATCCATGATGGAAATGGCACCCAGTGATTTCAGGAACGCTTCTTCTTCGGGGCGGCCAGTGGAGGCCACGGGCTTGAAGCCGAGTTTTGACAGCAATGCGAGTGATACCGAGCCAACGCCACCTGCTGCACCCGTCACCAGGATTTCGCCCTGCTCTGGTGTGACACCTTGCTCTTCCAGCGCCATGACGCAGAGCATTGCAGTGTAGCCCGCAACGCCGATGGCCATGGCATCGGATGTTGTGAGGCCATCCGGCAACGGCACCAGCCATTCGCCTTTGACCCGCGCCATTTCGGCAAAGCCGCCGTGATGGCTTTCACCCACACCCCAGCCACCGAGGACAACTTTATCACCGGGTTTGTAATTCGTGTTCTGCGATGCCGTGACGGTACCTGCAAGATCAACACCGGGAATAAGCGGCCAGCGCCGGATGATCGGCGCCTTGCCCGTCACTGCAAGGCCGTCCTTGTAGTTGACGGAAGAATGTTCGACCTTGATGGTAACGTCGCCATCCATCAGGTCGGCTTCAGTGAGTGTCGTGATTGCGGCGTTCTGGCCTGCTTCGGTTTTGCTGACGAGGAGCGCGCGGAATGGGGTCATGGGGTATGTCCTGTGAAGACTGAGTGTGTCGTACCAACGCCCCCCTCCCGGCTTCGCCGTACTCCCCCAACAAGTTGGGGGAGAGCTAACCGCGAGTCCTTCCCCAACTTGTTGGGGAAGTGCCCGAAGGGCGATGGGGGCCTTGATTTCATGGAGTGGTCAATGCCTCCAGAAACCGAATGGGTTGACCCTGCGCCGGGGCCAGTATCTCTCCCTGCCACATGACCTTGCGTCCACGGATGATCGTGCCTACGGGCCATCCTTGCACCTTCACGCCAGCATAGGGTGTCCACTGACTGCGGCTTTCAATCCAGTTGTTGCTGATGGTCTGCGTGCGCTTCATGTCGACAATTGTGAAGTCGGCATCGTAGCCCTCGACGATACGGCCTTTATTGGCGATGCCGAAAATACGTTGCGGACCGTGCGAGGTGAGATCGACAAAGCGTTCGAGTGTGAGTTTGCCGGTACTCACATGATTCAGCATGATCGGCACCAGAGTCTGCACGCCGGTCATGCCGGAAGGCGACTGTGGATAGGGTTTGGATTTCTCTTCCAGAGTGTGAGGCGCATGGTCAGAACCGAGCACATCAACAAGGCCGGATGCAATGGCTTGCCATAGGGCATCGCGATGGCGGGACTCTCGCAACGGAGGGTTCATCTGGATTTTTGTGCCAAGGCGGGCATAGTCATCAGCGGTGAGTGTGAGGTGATGCGGGGTCACTTCCACTGTTGCAATGTCGCGGTTGGCAGCAAGCAGCGGCAGTTCCTCAGCGGTTGAGATATGCAGGACGTGGATGCGCTTGCCATGTTTGCGGGCGATGCGCAGCAGGCGTTCGGTGCAAAGTCTTGCGGCTTCCACGTCTCGCCACACGGGGTGACTTGTAGGATCGCCTGCGACTTGAAACGACGTGCGGGCACGCAGGCGCATTTCATCTTCGCTGTGGAAGGCGGCGCGGCGTGTGAGACATGCGATGACGGCTTCGATGCCCGC
>JANNNG010000259.1:0-6542 GCA_031398425.1 Hyphomicrobiales bacterium
GCGTCGTCTTAAACAGACCGAAAGCAAAGGCAACACCCTTTCGGCGATGGAAACTGTGGCAGATCATCTGGCCGTTCTATTTCGTCAACACGACCTGTGAAGACAATCGGACACCTTCTGGAGCCGGGACGTCGGTGGCACCATAGTCGGAATTCAAGACCAGTGTTGGACCTTCGTCCATTTCAACCTGATTGGCGATGATTGCAGTGAATGCCGAGTCCTGTGCCACTGCATTATTGGGATCAACGCGAAGTTTGCCGTTGGGCAAGTAAATCGTGCCGGTCAGCTTTCTGGCGTTGGCACTGTTGAGCCGATGTATTCTGCCGATTGAGACACTACGATCTTCAAAGAATAAAAGGCCTGCCATGTCACCTGTCAAGCCACCGGTCATCTCTATTGTCGTGTTTTCGATGAATTTCAACTGAGTTTTTTCACCTTTCAGATAAAAGGCTGCGTTGTTGGATTTGACCACGGCATCGCCTGAAATCTCGAAATTGCCATCACTGATGATGTAATCGCCCCGGCGGAACGTCGCGGTTGCCGTACCGGTTATTGTAATGCCGCCACAATAGGTTCCCGGATCGAGAACGGCGCTGCCGGAATCTAATTTAAATTTGTTGGCTGTACATGTACCCGCTGCTGGGGCTTTACGGGATGAGAGCGGGTCCGGCAACACAACACAGTCGGTTGTTACCGCGGGTTTGATGGCGCTGGTTCTCGATTTTGCGCCACCGACCGAGCAGATCAGGGCGGCTGTCATTGTTGAATCCTGGTCAAGTCTGATGGACTCTGAATGATTCGAATTTGAATAGACTCCGCACCCATTGGCTTCAAGCTTGGCACGCTTATCCATATGGATGGCTTTGGCATTGGTTGAATTGAGAGCAAGCACACAGATGTTCGCGGCACCAGCCAGCTTCGCCGTTGCGCGCGCCACCACCGGGGTTACACCGGCACCAATGAAGTGAGCAAAAAACGGAGTCCATTTCTCGGTAATCGTCACTTTCACCGTGTCTTTTTTGGCACCGACTGCTGCGTCAACAGTGACGTTGCCATGGGTCAGTATCGCGCGTGCAAGGCTGTCGGCCACTTCAGCTATCGATGTTTCACTGGTGTTGACCACAGCGAGTTCTTTCGCCGCCGCTACCGCCGATTGATCGGCGGCTGCCTGCAATTTCGTCTGCTTCATGTTGTAGATACTGAAATCAATCGCGATCCCCGCTGCTCCCATCAGGGCAGGAAGTGTCAACGTAAATGCAACGGCCGTGCTGGCAGACGCATTCCGCCAGTATCCTGAAATGCGCCATCTGTTTTTCGTCATCTTTACTGCCGCCACAGTTTTTAGGAAGGGATCAATGTCCCTGATCACCACGTTGATGTTCCACACTACCAGCAAGGTCTGCCTGAACCTTGAAACTATTTGCTAAATTGTAGACGACTGGCGTGTGAAACTCTTAACCGTCAAGTTAAAGCAATATTTCAGCAGAATGGATTAACAATCGTCCGCAGATTTCATTTTTTCGGACAGGCACATGGTGGGGAAAACACAACCGGGTATTGGTCGCCGCATTGCAAAGCTTTTGGCATTTGTCACATTCTTTGCGGTGCTGCTCGCGGCGATGGCTCACACCGTTCTGCAAACGCAGCGCGAACTCGCAAGCCGGATGTCTTCGTTGCAGGCGACTGCCTACGCCTTGGCTGCCGGATCTGGCGAAGCCGTTGTTGACCGTGACAAAGCCAAGGCGATGTCGTCGCTGTCAGCCGTCTCTCGCATACCCAATATTGTGATGGCCAGTATTGTGTTGCCCGACAACAGCACTTTCGCATCCATGGGTCAGGCAGCCTATCTGAGCGATGATGTATTCATTCAGGATGATGGTTCGCTGGCACTGCTGTTCAAGGGCGTTCTGCCCGTCGCAGTGGACATCATCAAAGGCGGTGAAGTGCGCGGACGATTGATTGTCGTTCAGGATATCGTGGGGTTGCGGCTGGGCGTCGCAAAATCAATTCTCACGACATTTGGTATCGCTTTGTTTGCGGCTCTGCTGGGTGTGTTGGCATCGCGGCCATTGCAACGCCGCATCATCGGACCGTTAACCGAGTTGACCAGAGCCATTCAGGACATTCGACAATCTCGCAGCTTTTCCACAACACTGCGCGATGATGAAACGCCCGATGAATCGGGCATTCTGGTCAAGGCATTCAATGGTCTGGTCCGCGATATTCGCGCGCGCGATGACGCTCTGCAAAAGCTGGCTTATCTTGATCCACTCACGGGGTTGGCCAACCGCGTGAATTTCCAGAGATTGCTTGACAGTTGGATCGAACAGCGACGGGCAACGCTCTCAGGCTCTGTCATACTTGTCAATATTCACGGCTTTCGGTCGATAAATGATGCCTTCAGCCATTCGATTGGCGATGCTCTCTTGATGACTGTTGCCGCTGCCATCAAATCACAGATCGCAGATGAGGACATTCTCGCCCGCTACAGCGGCGATGAATTTGTGGTGCTGTTGCGTAACGTTCAGTCAATGGAGGACGTCGATGCCGCACTGCACCGCATCCAATCTGCATTCGTCAAGCCCTTGCAAATCGGCGAACTTGAATTGCATGTCATCTTGACAGCCGGTGCGGTGTTGTTGGCCGGTCGGGTTGACGATGCAGCCGAAGCTGACAGTATTCTGAGGCATGTTGATCTGGCGCTTGCTGATGCCAAGTCCCTTGCTGCCGGGTCGCTGCAGTTTTTCAGGCCGGAGCTTGCGGAACGTGTTGAGGAAGACACCGTTCTTGGACAGGCGTTGCGACAGGCCGCCAAGGCGGGTGCCTTTGAACTGCATTATCAACCGCAGTTTGATTTGAGGCTGAACCGTGTGTCGGGCTACGAAGCGCTGTTGCGCTGGACCCATCCTGAGCGCGGACCAGTTTCGCCTGCGATATTTGTTCCGTTGGCCGAGCGCATTGGCCTCATGTCACTGATCGGTGACTGGATATTGGCCGAAGGCTGCAGGCAGGCCGCCACATGGCTTCGCCAGGGACAGCCAGAACGCATGATGTCAATCAATATTTCACCTGCGCAAATTCTGGTTGCGGGTTTTGTTGAAAAGGTGCGTGCAGCCCTGCTCGCCTCAGGCCTGCCACCAGGCCTGTTGTGCCTTGAATTGACGGAAAGCATGTTTGTGGGACAACGCTATGCGGAGACCGTCATCGTTTTGGAGACTCTGGCCATGGAAGGTGTCACCTTGGCGCTGGATGATTTTGGTACCGGCTATTCGTCGCTTGGGTATTTGTCGAAACTGCCGTTTCACACGATCAAGATTGACCGCGCCTTTGTATCCGGTGTTGACAAGAAGGCACGCAAATTCGGCATGTTGAAATCTATCGTTGACATGGTGCATGTGCTGGGCATGAGCGTTGTGGCAGAAGGTGCCGAGACCATGGAAGAAGTTGCACAGTTGCGGCTGCTTGGTGTGGAAGAGGTGCAAGGCTACGCATTCGCCCGCGCCTTGCCACGAGACGCGGCTTGCGCCTTGGCGAATGAAATTGATCGGCGGCATATGGCAAAATCGGCGTAGGGACTTCTGGCAATCGGGATTATGCACCCCGTACTGCGGAACCACGGATCAATGCCGGTCGAAATTATTGCATCCACCGCCTTTTCCTGCTATGTTTCGGCTTGGTGGGCTTTTGTTTGACGGATGGTAGTCATGCCTGCTGTAGCCCTTGCGTCGGAATTCATTGTCAATGCCATCGCGGACGGAAATCAATATCGGCCCTCCATAACAAAACTCGCATCCGGTGGTTTTGCCATTGCCTGGCAGGATACCAGCGGGGACGGTTTAGTTGATCTCGATGATGCTGTGCGCTTTGCCCGTTATGATGCTTTCGGCAACAGGTTCAATGCGGGTGTTGATACGCTCGCAAATACCACGACGGGCAGTGCGCAGTTTGAAGTGTCGATGGCAGCATCCGAAGATGGAAAGTTTGTTCTGGCCTGGACCGATGCCAGTGAGGCGGCTCCCGACTTTGACAATCGCGCGGTCCGGTTTCAGCTGTTCAATGCCGATGGCTCAAAGTCCGGCACGGAAAAGATTGCCAATACCACCTACCCCGCGAGCCAGGACAAGCCGTCCGTCACGGTGTTGACGGGTGGTAACATCGTTGTCACCTGGACCAGCGACGACGTTAACGCATCATCAACCGAAAACATCATCCGCCGCGTCTTCAATGCATCGGGCGCACCTGTGACCGGAGAAGCCGTTGTCAACACGCAAACCGTTGGCGACCAGACCAAATCAACCGTTCACGCCTTGAGCACCGGCGGTTTTGCCGTGGTCTGGGAGGACCGCGAAGACAGCGCTGTCACCGGCAATCAAACCAAAACCTTCATCCGCTTTTATTCAAGTGGCGGCACAGCGGCAGGCAACCCCGTTGTCGCCAACACATCAACAGCGGGAGACCCGCAAGAAGCGGGCTTTGCCGAATTGACCAACGGCAAGATCGTGCTGACCTGGAGTGATTTTGATCCGCTTGGCACGGGCGATGGTTCTGGATATTCGGTGCGTGCGCGCATCTACGACCCTGCCACGGCCTTGTTCGGCGCCACCATCAACGTCAACACCACGACCAGCTTTGACCAGAGTGATGCCCAGATTGCAGCGCTTGATAATGGCCAGTTTGTCGTCGTGTGGAGCGACCTCAATACCACGGCGGGTCCCGACACCAGCTTTGGATCTGTCAAATTGCAAGTTTTCAGTTCTGCTGGTGCAAAAGTAGGCAGTGAAGTGACGGTCAACAACAACTACCTGTTCGAGCAGGCCAACCCTGTCGTCACAGTGCTCGACGATTTCCGTTTCGTCGTGGCGTGGGAGGACAACAGCCACACCGGATCAGACGCTCTGGGCTTTGCCATTCACAGCCGCATCTTTGACGCCCGTATTGCCGGCATCACGCTGGATGGAGATGCGAATAACAACGACTATCAAGGATCAAGTTTCACCGACACCATCAAGGGCTTCAACGGCAACGACCGCATCAACGGCGGCGGCGGCATTGATTTCCTGTTCGGGGGCATCGGTAATGACACATTGAATGGCGAGAGCGGCAATGATCAGCTTGATGGCGGTGCTGGCGGCGACATCTATTACGTCGACAGTGCGGCAGACGTCGTCATTGAAGCGCCAGGCGGTGGAACCGACAGCATTTTTTCGACTGTAAGCTACAGCATTGCAGCCAACGTCGAGCGACTTTACTTGCTCGGTGCGGGCAATCTCAATGCAACAGGCCGCAATGCCCAGAATGATATCCTCGTGGGCAATACTGGCAACAACAGCATGAACGGACTTACAGGCTATGATGTAATGCGCGGCGGCACTGGCAATGACACCTACCATGTGGATCATGTTTCCGACACGACGGACGAAGTGAACAGCGGCGGCGGTGCGGCGGATTACGTGTTTGCCTCCGTGAGCTTTACGGCGGCGTCGGGTATTGAGCGCCTCTATCTGACAGGCAGTGGCAACATCAATGCCACGGGTTTGAACGGCCAGAATGACATTCTTGTTGGCAATGGCGGCAATAACACCCTCGACGCGAAGTCGGGCAATGATGTGATGCGCGGTGGTCTCGGCAATGACAGTTACACCGTCGACTCCATTTTAGACACCACAGACGAAGTGACAGGAGGCGGCGGGGCTGGCGACTATGTCTATGCTTCGGTGAACTTCGCAGCAGCTCTTGGCATCGAGCGGCTGTTTCTTACTGGTGCTGCCACAACGGGCACAGGGCGCGACGGGCAGAATGATATTCTGTTTGGCAACAACCTCGCCAACACGCTGTCGGGCCTCTCCGGCAACGATGTGCTGATCGGCGGCCTGGGCAACGACACGCTGACAGGCGGCGCTGGCCTTGACACATTCCGTTTTGATACGGTTCTCAACGCCGCAACCAACGTCGATACGATTACAGGTTTTGTTGCCGCAGATGATGCTATCCAGCTGGACAATGCCGTCATGGCAGCCTTGGGTGCAGCAGGGGCGTTGTCTTCTGCCATGTTCAAGAACGTCAGCCTTGACGTTCTCGATGCCAGCGACCGGATCATCTACAATCCTTCCTTCAGCTCGCTATCCTACGACCCGGACGGCCCGGGTGGGGTGGTGGCAGTCAGGTTCGCCACGGTAACCGGAAGTCCTACGATAACAGCCGCGGATTTCTTCGTGATATAAAACACGGGCGCGGGAAGATCGAAGGGCACACGTCCGCCTCAAATTTTCTCCTCGCCCGCTTGCGCGAGAGGTGGCATCGCGCCAGCGATGACGGAGAGGGAATTCAAGACAAAAGAATGAAGTTTGAATTTCTCTCTACCCTGAAAAGGAAAGCGTCCCCTATTCCTTATTCTATTCCCTATTCCCTATTCCCTATTCCTCCTGAAATGGGAAGCGTCCTCTATTCCTCCTCGCCCGCTTGCGGGAGAGGTGGCATCGCGTCAGCGATGACGGAGAGGGAATTCAAGACAAAAGAATGAAAGTCAAATTCTTCTCTACCTT
>JANNNG010000167.1:0-13028 GCA_031398425.1 Hyphomicrobiales bacterium
CGCACATAGCCTGCAACCATGGTTTTCCGGCCAAGGCCACCATTGTGCTTTGATGCCGCAAGCCGCAGATTACCGCGCGAGGAGCGCATGGCCAATGACAAGTGCTTCAAGCCATAACGCACATTGGTGGAGGCACTGAGCAGCGCACCACAATTGCCGCGAAAGCCGATGCCTCGCGCCGTCGCACACTTCAACTGATACACGCCATATTCACCGGCGGCACCGCGGGCACGCGGATTATAATTGGATTCAATTTTGGCAATGCGCAAGGCAAACCATGTGGGAACACCATATTGCGGAGCCATGGTCGTGATCAATGCAACGACTGGCGCACGATTGCGCGGAACCCGGGAAGATGCTGCGCGGATTTTCGAACGCTTGCCCGAATATTTGCGGGCATGCGCCACCCGCACATGCTTGTGCCTGTGTTTCTTCACTTTGTAGGTCGAGACTTTCTTGTATTTCTTCTTTTTCATCTTCTGCTTGACGCTGCAGGTGCCGTAGTCCCGGCAACTCTCTGCCTGGGCAGACACGGTCAATACGGTGGTGGCGATAAAGGCAGCCAAAAGACTGGCTAGAAGTTTCATTTTCATTTCAGTGATAATCCTTACGTTTTCAGACAGGCCACGATCCCAGTGCCGCGATTGCTCGCCGCACCGTTCCTTAACGACCGCCGTTGTCAGGGAAGATTGTCCGTTAAAGGGGAGAATGTGGCGACAATGTGTTGCAATCGAAAGTAAATTTCGATGATATCTGTTCGAAAACAAGGGCTTGATTCCCACACTTAAGCCATATTTCAAACGCGCTGAATCGACCTCGCAACCTGCTCTTGCTGCATACCGAAAGTGAGTGGTTCAACTTCACCGCAACATCATGTATGGACGCGCGATGAAATTTCTCGACGAAGCAAAAATCTATGTACGCGGCGGCAACGGCGGAGCCGGAGCCGTGTCGTTCCGTCGTGAGAAGTTCATCGAGTTCGGCGGCCCCGATGGGGGCGATGGCGGCACGGGTGGTGATGTATGGGTTGAAGCGGCAAACGACCTCAATACCTTGATCGACTATCGCTACCAGCAGCATTTCAAGGTGCGCACAGCAGGCCATGGCATGGGCCGTTTGCGTGCCGGGAACTCGACTGAGGACATTGTCCTGAAAGTTCCGGCGGGAACTGAAATTGTCGACGAGAATGGTGAAACCGTACTGGCTGATCTCGCAACACCCGGCCAGCGTTACCGCGTGGCCAGAGGCGGCAATGGTGGCTTTGGCAATCATTATTTCAAATCCGCCACCAATCGCTCCCCCGCCCATGCCAACCAGGGCCAGGAGGGCGAAGAGCGCTGGATCTGGCTGCGGCTCAAACTCATCGCCGATGCCGGCATCATCGGCCTGCCCAATGCCGGAAAATCCACGTTATTGTCAGTGGTATCGGCGGCGCGGCCGAAGATCGCCGACTATCCCTTTACCACATTGCACCCGCAGTTGGGCGTGGTGCGCGCCAACGAAAACAGCTTTGTGCTCGCCGATATTCCAGGCCTCATCGAAGGCGCACACGAGGGCGCTGGCCTGGGTACGCGCTTTCTGGGCCATGTCGAACGCTGCGCCATTCTCATTCACATGATTGATGTGACGGCAGACGATCCTGTTGCAGCCTATCGCACGGTGCGCCATGAACTTGCGGAATACAGTGAGTTGCTGGCCGCAAAACCGGAAATCGTGGTGTTCAACAAGGTCGATGCCATCGATGAGAAGGCGCTGGCAAAAAAGCTCAAAAGCTTCGAAACCAAAGTGAAAATCAAGCCCACCCTGATTTCCGCAGCCACTGCGAAAGACACCGCCAGGCTCATGAGCAAGATCATGACCATTGTGACCAAGGCCAATGCCCGAGGCTTTGCGGCAGCTGAACCCCTGGAGGCCTGGAAGCCGTGAACAATCGTCTGGCACGGGCCAAGCGCATTGTCATCAAGGTCGGGTCTGCGCTTCTCGTCGAACAAAAATCCGGAACCGTGAAACAGCAGTGGCTGACATCGCTGGTCGAAGATTTGGCACACCTCAAGCTCAAGGGTGCTGATATCATCCTCGTCTCATCGGGGGCCATCGCCCTCGGGCGCTTCAAGCTCGGCTTTGCCAAGGGCAAGCTCGAACTGCCGCAAAGCCAGGCAGCCGCCGCCGTGGGGCAGATTGCCTTGGCACAAGCCTGGGCGGAAGCCTTGAAGGCGCGTGATATCGTGGCGGCCCAGGTCTTGGTCACCTTGAACGATACGGAAGTGCGCCGACGCCATCTGAATGCCAGGGCAACCTTGACCACTTTGCTGACGCAAGGTGCGATTCCCGTCATCAACGAGAACGACACGGTGGCAACCTCCGAAATCCGCTACGGTGACAATGATCGTCTTGCTGCCCGCGTGGCCTCCATGATGTCGGCGGATTATCTTGTCTTGCTATCTGATATCGACGGACTCTATTCCGCGCCACCTCACCAAAAAGGTGCCGAATTCATTTCCGAAGTCAAAGACATCACACCCGAAATCGAAGCCATGGCGGGAAAGCCAGTGAGCGGTGTGGGTTCGGGTGGCATGATCACCAAGATCGAAGCAGCCAAGATCGCACTCGGTGCGGGCTGCAACATGGTCATTGCTTCGGGCCACAATCAGCACCCCCTGAAACGCATACTGGATGGCGAACGTGTGACCTGGTTCACGGCCTCGGCCTCGCCCCTGCAATCGCGAAAGCGCTGGATCGCTGGCAGCCTGCAGCCCGTCGGACGACTGGTGATCGACGAGGGTGCCAAGGGAGCATTGCTCAAAGGCAAGAGCTTGCTGCCGGCCGGTGTGAAAGACATCGTCGGCCTGTTTGGCCGTGGCGATACGGTGAGCATTGTGTCACAAGACGGCAAGGAAGTGGCACGCGGCATGGTGGCCTATGATTCAGGCGATGCGCAGAAAATCAAGGGGCTGAAGTCTGCCGACATCATGAAGGTGTTGGGAGCCGCAGGCCGCGACGAAATCATTCACCGCGATGACCTCGTGATGATGACGGGAGAGAAGTGATGTTGCAGGTGATGCAAGATGTGGGGCAGCAGGCCAGAGTGGCCGCGCAGGGCCTTGCCTTGTCACCGGCATCAAGGCGCAATGCAGCGCTCCACGCCATGGCCAAGGCCATTCGCAGCGATGCCAGAATTATCTTCGCTGCCAACTCGCGCGATCTCGAAGCGGCCCGCCACAAGGATTTGAAGGCGTCCTTTCTGGATCGCTTGACCCTGACCCCTCAGCGTATCGAAGCCATGGCCCAGGGCCTTGAAGACATCGCGGCATTGCCCGACCCCGTGGGTAAGGTCCATGCGCAATGGACCCGTCCCAATGGCATGGAAATCTCCCGTATTGCTGTCCCTATTGGCGTCATCGGCATCATCTTCGAAAGCCGCCCCAATGTGACGGCGGATGCTGGTGCACTGTGCCTCAAATCCGGCAATGCCGCCATCCTGCGCGGCGGCACCGACAGCTTTCAGTCTTCAACAGCGATTGCCAATTGCCTGTCACGCGGATTGACCGAAGCTGGCCTTGATCCGCACTGTATCCAGATGGTGCCCACAGCGGACCGTGCAGCGGTGGGCGACATGCTCTCAGGATTGAACGGCTGCATCGACCTGATCGTACCCCGTGGCGGCAAGAGTCTCGTCGCCCGCGTGCAAGCCGATGCCCGCGTTCCCGTGTTCAGTCATCTCGAAGGCATTTGTCATGTGTTCGTTGACCGCGATGCAGATTTGGCGATGGCCAACAGCATTGTGCTCAATGCCAAGATGCGCCGCACCGGTGTGTGCGGTTCCGCCGAAACCATTCTCGTTGACAGACCTGTGGCAGACACTGCACTGCCTTTGTTGATCCGTACACTGATGGATGCGGGCTGCGAAATCCGAGGCGATGCGGAAACCCGAAGGCATGATACGCATGTCAAGCCTGCATCGGAACAAGACTGGCATACAGAATATCTTGACGCCATCGTCGCCATGAAAGTGGTGGACGGCGTGCAGGAAGCCATGAACCACATTGCCACCTACGGCTCGCAACATACTGATGCCATCATCACCGCCAACGCGGCAACTGCGGAAACCTTCCTCAAGGCTGTTGATTCCGCCATCGTGCTGCACAATGCCTCGACGCAATTTGCCGATGGCGGCGAATTTGGCTTTGGCGCCGAAATCGGCATTGCCACGGGAAAGCTGCACGCAAGGGGGCCCGTGGGCGTGGAACAATTGACCACTTTCAAATACCAGGTGCGCGGCACCGGGCAGATCAGACCCTAATGCTGCGTTTGCCGCCCCAGGGTCAGGGCCAGCGCATTGGTCTCTTCGGCGGCTCATTCAACCCGGCACACCAAGGCCACTACATGGTTGCTCTCTATGCCATGAAGCGGTTGAAGTTGGATTGGGTGTGGTGGCTCGTCTCGCCCCAGAATCCGCTGAAAGACCCCGCAATCATTGATGAATTTGGCAAGCGACTCGCCTACACACGCCGCATTGCCAGGCATCCGCGCTTCATCATCACCGATGTCGAGCAGCAGATGCACACGCGCTACACCGAGGAAGCCCTCAGGCGTCTCAAGGCCATGAGCGGCAACACCAAATTTGTCTGGATCATGGGGGCCGATAGCCTTGCCTCCTTGCACCGCTGGCATCACTGGCTCGCGATCGTTGAGATGATGCCCCTCGCCGTGCTGGCCAGACCCGGCTATTCGATCAAGGCGTTGCGCGGACTTGCCGCAACGCGATTTGCAGCAAGACGCATCTCGCCTGCATCCGCAGTGGTGAACGCCAAGACCCCTGCCTGGACCTTCATCACCATGCCGTTGCGCAAGGAAAGTTCAACCGCCATCAGGAAGCGCCGCAAAACCACGCCTTGATGCCCTGTCATTCAACGCCTAAAAGCACTTCAAACCTCATCGAAGGACAACGACCCTGAAAAAGCCCGTCAAGAAGACCGCAAAAAAAACCGCAAAGAAAACCAGACCCGCTGTGAAAGTGAAGTCCCGGATACCAGTAAAAAGAACACCGGCAAAAAAGGTCACTGCCAAAAAGACACCGGCAAAAAAGACCGGCATCAAGAAAACACCCGTCAAAAAATCCACCGTGAAGAAATCCGCCGCGAAGAAGAGCGTTGTCGCAAAAGCAACGCCGCGCAAAATCGTGAAGTCGAAGAAGCCTGTGGTCGTTGCTGCACCCGTCAAGACATTGGTTGCGCCCCGGACACAAACCAAAACGGCCGAACGCAAAGCCAAACGCGCGGCCAAAGCTGTAGCAAGTCCAGTCAAGAAAATCACACCGGCAGCGCCCCAATGGCCGCCCCTGGTGTCAGCCGTTCTCATGCAACTCGATGATGCCAAGGCGGAAGATGTGATCGCCATGGATCTCAGTGAAAAGTCGACGATTGCCGACACCATGGTGGTGGCTACGGGCCGTTCCGGACGTCACGTCAACGCCATCGCCGATCAGGTGGTAGAAGAATTGTCAAAGCACGGCCTCAAGAACATCCGCATCGAAGGTGTGCCCCAGTGTGACTGGGTGCTGGTCGATGCGGGCGACGTGATCGTGCATGTGTTTCGTCCGGAAGTCAGAAGCTTCTACAACCTCGAAAAACTCTGGGCTGCCAACGTGCCGGAATGAAAATCGGCATCGCCGCCATCGGCCTTTTGAAATCAGGACCCGAGAAAGAACTGGCGGCAGACTATGAACGACGCATCACCGGGCTGGGCCGCAGCGCAGGCCTGACTGGATTTCAGTTGCAAGACTGGGCTGAGTCAAAAGCAGCCACAGCTGATTTACGCAAAACGGAAGAAGCCAAACGCCTGTGGTCCGCCGTACCTTCCGGTGGTCTGGCCGTTGTCCTTGATGAACGTGGAAGGCCACTGGCCAGCGCCGACTTTGCAGAATTCCTGCAACAGCATGCAGAGGCGGGCACCAGGCAGCTTCACTTTCTGATCGGCGGTCCCGATGGACATGCAGTCGAAACCCGCGCACAAGCCTTCAAGACCCTGAGCTTCGGCCCCATGACCTTTCCCCACCGTCTCCTGCGCGTCATGCTGCTCGAACAAATTTACCGGGCAGTCACCATTATCGTCAATCATCCCTATCATCGGGTCTGATTCACTTTTCTCTGATTGGCCCCAATTTCAACACCTGTGCGGGCCATTTTATTGCCGATGAATCTGCTTCGAAGTCTGGGTGCGCTCAGCCTGATCGCCCTCTTGGCGCAGGCTCCCGCTGGCTTGGCCGAAGTGGCAACACCTGACGACCTGACCGCCATTGAGCAGGATCAAGCACTTTCCGCCGCCCGCCAGGCAGAGTTGCTGGCAGAAGCCAAGGCCGCCCTGCACGAAGAAGAACAGCTGTCCGGCCGTCTCGTTGCCTTGGCTGAGACTGTATCCATTCAAGAGCGCCAACTCGCTGTCATTGAGAAGCGTCAGGCCAAACTGAAGACCGAAATCGCTGCCATCAACCTTGACCTTGCTGGAAAACAGGACGTGATCTCGGAAATTCTGGCCGGACTGCAAAGACTGGCACAAAACCCGCCTCCTGCCCTTGTGGTGGCCCCTGATGATGTTTTGGGAGCACTGCGCGGTGCCATGCTGTTTGGCACTATCGTGCCGGAGCTGCGCCGTGCCGCACAGCAACTTCACGACCAACTCACCGACTTGACAACACTCCGCGAAAAATTTGCCGTGGAGGCAAAACAGCATGACGAAACCCTTGTGGCGCTCAATGCTTCGCGCAACGACATCAATACGCTGATCGCAGAGAAAAAAGCCCTCGCCCTGGCTTCGCAAGAGGCGCTGGATGCTGAACGCAAACGCAGTGAAAGCCTCGCAGCGAGGGCCACCAGCCTGAAACAGCTTCTCGCCTCCCTTGCCGAAGACAAGGCGATTGCAGAAGCCAAACGCAGCGCTGAGGAAAAAGCCCGTGCCGAGGCGGAACGACTTGCCCTGGAACAAGCCGCCCTTCCGAAAATTGCATTCTCCAAATCCAGAGGCCAGATCAACTACCCTGCACAGGGCCAATTGATCAAACGCTTCGGCGACGCCACAGGTTTGGGCACGAGACTTGACGGAATTGTGATCGCCACGGCAAAACAGGCGCAAGTTACCTCTCCCGTTGCGGGAAAGGTGGAGTTTTCCGGCAAATTTCGAAGCTACGGCCAGATGGTCATCATCAATCCCGGCGAAGGCTATCTTGTATTGCTCGCTGGACTGGAGCAAACCTTGACCACCCACGGGCAATCCATCAAGGCCGGAGAACCCGTAGGAGCAATGGGTGACAAGGCAGGACCCATGGCCACATCAAATGGCCTCACAAATCTCGCAACTCCCGTGCTATACGTGGAGTTCAGAAAGAACGGAAATCCCGTCGATCCCACCTCCTGGTGGATCGGCAACAGACAAGAGGCGAAGCGATGAAGTTGAATTCGACATTACGTGCAACAGGATTGGTTCTGGCCGGAGCTGTTTCGGCCGCCGTACTCATGCAGGCCTGGGGCGGTGCGAGTGCGGCCACCAGCAAGGCTGATACCTATAAGTTGCTCGGCTTGTTTGGCGATGTGTTTGACCGTGTGCGCGCTGACTATGTCGAAGTGCCCGATGAAAAGAAGATGATCGAGAATGCCATCAACGGCATGTTGACCTCGCTTGATCCCCATTCCAGCTACATGGATGCTTCGAGCTTCCAGGACATGAATGAAAAGACCCGCGGTGAGTTCGGTGGGCTCGGCATTGAAGTCACCATGGAAAATGGCCTGGTGAAGGTCGTTGCCCCCTATGATGGCACACCAGCCGCCAAGGCTGGCATCCAGGCCAACGATCTCATTGCAAAGATCGATGGCACGGAGGTGCAGGGCCTCACCCTGAATGAAGCCGTGGACAAGATGCGTGGTGCCATCGGCTCGCCCGTCAACCTCATGATTGTGCGCAAGGGTGTCGAGCCCTTCGACGTCAAGGTGGTACGCGACATCATCAAGGTTGAATCCGTGAAGTTCAATGTTGAATCCGATGACATCGGCTATATCCGCATGTCATCCTTCACCGAACAATCAGACGTGGGCCTTAGCAAGGCCATTTCAGAGCTTGACAAGAAATCTGGCGGCAAGATCAAGGGTTACGTGCTTGACCTGCGCAACAATCCCGGCGGCCTGCTGTTGCAAGCCGTTTCTGTTTCCGACGCGTTCCTCGAAAAGGGTGAGGTGGTATCCACCCGTGGTCGTAACGCAGAGGACGTGGAGCGCCATAACTCCCAGAAGGGCGATCTCACGGCAGGCAAGCCAGTCGTCATCCTGATCAATGGAGGCTCGGCATCCGCCTCGGAAATCGTGGCAGGTGCGCTCCAGGACCACAAGCGGGCCACGCTGATCGGCACACGTTCCTTTGGCAAGGGCTCGGTGCAGACCATCATTCCCCTGGGCAATGAGGGCGCCATCCGCCTGACGACCCAGCGCTATTATACGCCGGCAGGACGCTCCATCCAGGCCAAAGGCATTGATGCCGATATCGTGATCGAACAACCGCTGCCGCCAGAGCTGCAAGGCAAGAACGTCTCGACAGAAGGCGAAGCCAATCTGCGCGGTCACATCAGCAATGAAGCCGGTGGTGAAGAAGGCGGAGGCTCCTCGGCCTATGTGCCCGAAGACCGCACCAAGGACGTGCAGCTGAAAGCCGCGATTGATCTTCTGCACGGCGTCAAGGTCGTCACCAACGTGGTGAAGCCCGCCGATGCCAAGAAGGACGAGAAGAAGCAGTCGAACTAAAAAGTAAGGCCCCCATCGCCCTTCGACTCGCAGTGATATCTCCCCCAACTTGTTGGGGGAGTACGGCGAAGCCGGGAGGGGGCCTTCAACAAACGATTCGCCATGGTTAACACGGCGTTAAGGCTTGGCCGCTTAGCTGGACACTCGACGAATCGAACCACTTCTGAGTTGCCATGCGCCGTGATGAACTGAAACAGCCCCTGCGCCAGCGCGGACTAGGCAGCAGGCTTTGGGCGGGTCGTCCAGGCCTGCTCACCTGCTGTTATGTGGCGATTGCGGCAGGCTTTGCCGGGGCTGGCTACTGGGCCATAAAACAACCCATGCCCTTTGCGGGTGAACCCATCGTGGTGGTGTCCATTCCCCCCGCCCGCGAGGTGGTGAACACGGCTTCCACCGACGCTGCTCCAGCCGCTGAAGCTGAAGCGGCGGAATCCCTACCCCCCGATGTGGAACAGGTGGGCGAGCCTGAATTGGCCTTTCAGCAGCCCGTGCGCTCCGATACCTACCAGCAGGATGCCGCGATCATCGTAAGCCCAAGACGGCCCCTGACAGCGGCCCCGCAAATGAAAGTCACGGAAATCGGCTCTCATGGGCAATTGCCGCGGATTTCCAAATCCGGCGAAAAGCCGTCCCGCGTCTATGAGCGTTCAACCTCCCTCAATGTGATCCACTCTGATGCGCCAAAGATTGCAATCCTGCTAGGCGGCATGGGTCTCAACGAAAAGCTGACGGCACAGGCCGTCAAGGACCTGCCCGCCGACATCACCTTCGCCTTCGCCCCCTATGGCAATAATCTGCAGGAGCAGGTGAACCGGGCCCGCAATGAAGGCCACGAGGTGTTCCTGCAGGTGCCGCTTGAACCCATCGGCTTTCCGGCCAACAACCCCGGTCCCAGAACCCTGACGGGTGATGCCGCTGAAGCTGAAAACCTTGATGCCCTGCGCTGGCACATGAGCCGCTTCACAGGCTACGCAGGCGTGGTCAATTACATGGGGTCCCGCTATCTCTCCATGCCCAAGGCCATCAGGCCCATGCTTTCGGAACTGAACAAGCGCGGCGTTCTGTTTCTGGAAGATGGTTCCATGGCATTGTCGGCCACGGAAACCACAGCAAAAGCCCTGCAGATGCCGGTGAAACGGGCCCAGGTCGTGATTGACGCCGACCTCAACCCGCAAGCCATCATCGCCCAATTGACCCTGCTGGAAGAACAGGCCACCGGCACCGGTTTTGCCATTGGCACAGGAACCGGGCTGGAAGTGACCATCACTACGGTGAAAGAGTGGGCTAGGGCCGCCGCCGAACGCGGCATCATTCTCGTTCCCATCACAGCCTCTTACAAAGCCAGGGCCGGCTGATCTATAAGCCCCCCATGACTGATCCAGACAAAATCACCGCCTATCGCCCCTGCGTGGGCGTCATGCTGATCAACCGCTACGGCAAGCTTTGGGTGGGCCGCCGCTTTGAAAAGCAGAATGACGACGGCATCGGCAAATGGTGGCAGATGCCCCAGGGCGGCATCGACGAGGGCGAAGACCCGCGCGCCGCAGCTTTTCGCGAATTGCAGGAAGAGACCGGTGTGACATCAGCCGAATTTCTGGAGGAGGCCGAGGGCTGGTTCACCTATGATCTTCCTGAACAATTGATCGGGAAAAGCTGGGGCGGCAGGTATCGCGGCCAGAAGCAGAAATGGGTGGCCCTTCGCTTCACCGGCGAAGACCGCGAAATCACCCTGACCCCGCCCGGCCACAAGCAGGAATTCGACCAGTGGAAATGGGCCAGCATGGATGAGGTGCTGGATATTGTCGTGCCCTTCAAGAAAGC
Organism: Hyphomicrobiales bacterium; assembly: GCA_031398425.1. Taxonomy (GTDB): domain Bacteria; phylum Pseudomonadota; class Alphaproteobacteria; order Rhizobiales; family Aestuariivirgaceae; genus Aestuariivirga. The sequence continues at coordinate 10,605 of JANNNG010000167.1, forward strand.
GGTTTACGTCGACGTCATCAAGGCATTGAGGCATCTGGGCCAGTGACGCTGAAACATGTGATCTTCGACTGCGACGGCGTTCTGGTTGATTCAGAGCCCCTGTCCATGCGCGCCGACGTGATGCTGCTGAAGCAGCATGGCATCGACATGAGTGAAGCCGAAGCCCACACCCGCTTTGTCGGCACGACTTTTCAGGCCATGTTGGACATGATGACGGAACAATTCGGCACGCTGTTTCCCGATGGCTTGCACTCGGTGAAAAATGCAATGATCGAAAAACTCTATCGCCAGGAATTGAAAATCGTGCCTGGCGTGACCGAAGTGCTGGCAGGCTTGAAATCCCGCGGCCTCAGCATCTCCATCGGCTCCAACAGCCCGAAGAAGCGTGTTGAACTCGCAGTGGAACTGGTGGGCATCGCCGGATATTTTGATCGCATCATCAGTTATCAGGATGTGCCGGAAGGCAAGCCCGCACCCGATATTTTTCTGCAAGCGGCATTGTTGGCGAACATCGACAAAGCAGACTGCGTGATCGTTGAAGACTCGATGACCGGCGTCACGGCAGCCGTTGCCGCAGGCATTCGCACGATCGGCTTCACAGGCACCCACGCTGAGCCGTTGGCCCACGCCCGCAAGCTGCGCGATATCGGTGCCGCAGCGGTGATCGGAGACATGCGGGATTTACTGCCCCTGCTGTGATGGCGAAACAAACGCCATCAACGCTTCACGTGCATCGTTGAGAATGTCCAGCGACAGCCTGGGATCACGCTCCCGTGTTGCCCGGGCCATGGCCATGGCACCCGAAAGCGTTGCCAAAACCACGATGGCTGTTTTGCGGCGCTCTTCCTTGGTACCCGCTTTGACACAGGTCGCCAGCGCTGCGATGTTGCGCTGGAGGCCATCGCAAAACGCGGCTTGCACAAGCGGCGCGTCACGCTGAATTTCAGCCGCCAGGGGTGCAACGGGACAGCCCCACTCAAACCGGTCACGATGACCTCTGGTGAGGTAGGTCTTGATATAACTGGCAGCACCGCCTCCTTCCAGCAGGAGGTCCTGCAGCAAAATCACGATTTTATCAAAATCAGCCATGATGGCCGATGCCGCAAGCTCATCCTTGTTGTTGAAATGCCGGTAGATCGCGCCATGCGTCAGCCCGGCCCTGGCCGCGATGGCACCCATGCTCGCCGCTGCAATTCCTTCAGATCGCATGACGTGACTAGCCGCCTTCAAAACCTCAACCGCATTGCCGGCGGCAACCTCTTTTGAAACTTTCATGGCACTAGCCCATTTTTGATTACAGGCATAATCATTAATGCGAAATTGCAGTTGAGTCAAAAAGGAACGGCTGACCGAAGACGCAGTTTACTTTCGCGAAGTATGCGTCACTACCCCGATATTTTCGCTGAAAATAAACTGTCGCTGATAGGATACCAGCGCAAACTCATGGCTCGAGTTCAGTATCCCAATACAGATAGTCCATCCAGCTCTGGTGCAGATAGTTGGGCGGGAACAGTCGACCATTGGAGTGCAACTGGTTGACCGTGGGGCAGAACGGTTTCTGCCTGGGATACATTTTGACCTCATGCATCAGGTGACCGCCCTTCCTGAGATTGCACGGCGAACACGCCGCGACCACGTTTTCCCACGTCGTCTGTCCGCCTTTCGAACGCGGAACCACATGATCGAAGGTGAGATCGTCAGGCGAGGTGCAATACTGGCAAGCAAACCGGTCGCGCAGGAACACATTGAAGCGCGTGAAGGCAGGGGTGCGCGACGGTTTCACATAGTTTTTGAGTGATACCACGGACGGCAAACGAAATTCTGTCGTCGGACTTCTGACGACAGTCTCGTATTCCGACACGATGTTGACCCGGTCCAGAAACACGGCCTTCAACGAATCCTGCCATGACCACAAAGACAAGGGATAGTAACTCAACGGCCGGTAGTCGGCGTTGAGCACGAGAGCCGGGCAGGATTCCGGCGCTATGGGCGCATGATACAAGGGTCACGTCTCCATTCCGGGTGATCCGGACATGAGCACTACTATATAGTGTGTGACGGCCCTGTGAAGGGGTTGGAATCGGGCAGGATTCAGGCCTGCGACATTTTCTTCAAACCCCGGTAGTGAGCCCACAGCAGCCGTGCCGCAACGGCGCGGTAAGGTTCGAATCTTTGCCCCAGCGCAAGCATGGCCAATTTGTCAGGCCGCTCTGGCAAGCCAAACAAATGTTGCGCCGAAACCTGCAAGGCCACATCACCCCACGGCCAGGCATCAGGTCGCAGCAGAACCGAGAGCAGATAGATATCTGCTGTCCAGGGGCCAATTCCCGGCAGCGCCACCAGCGCCTTGTGGGCCGCCACATCATCCAGTTCTTCAAGCGCTGCAAAATCGATAGCACCCGAAATCACAGCCTGCGCCAGGCC
>JANNNG010000051.1:0-4083 GCA_031398425.1 Hyphomicrobiales bacterium
TCTTCAAGCGTTGTCGTGGCAGTGGCGTAGGAGATACGAAAGAACGGCGACGTGCCAAAGGCCGCACCATGCACGGCCGCCACACCTTCAGCGGCAAGTAACTCACCGACGAAATCCTCATCCGTCGCAATCACTTTTCCCGAAGGCGCAGACTTTCCGATGGCACCTGCGCAAGACGGATAAACATAAAACGCACCTTCAGGCGTGGCACATTTCAAACCCTTGGCTTGATTGAGCATTGACACAACAAGGTCCCGACGCTGCTTGAACACGTCGTTATGCTTCGAAATAAAATCCTGTGGTCCATTCAGTGCTTCCACAGCAGCCCATTGCGCAATCGACGAAGGGTTGGATGTGGACTGGGATTGCAACTTCGCCATGGCCTTGATCAACACTTCCGGCCCCGCCGCATAGCCAATGCGCCAGCCCGTCATGCAATAGGACTTCGACACGCCATTCATTGTCAGCGTCCGCTCATAAAGAGAAGGCTCGACTTGTGCCGGAGTGACGAACTTGAAATCATCATAAACCAGATGCTCATACATATCGTCGGTCAATACCCAGACATGCGGTTGCTTCACAAGCACATCCGTCAACGCTTTCATTTCAGCGAAGCTATAGGCCGCCCCAGACGGGTTCGAGGGCGAATTCAGGATCAGCCACTTGGTCTTTGGCGTGATGGCTCTTTCAAGATCAGCCGCCTGAAGCTTGAAACCATTCTCCGGCCTGCCCTGCACCACAACGGGAACACCGCCAGCCAGCAGTACGATATCGGGGTAGCTCACCCAATAGGGGGCAGGCACAATCACTTCATCACCCGGATTGACCGTGGCCATCAGTGCATTGAACAATACCTGCTTGCCGCCCGTGCCAACCGACACTTGCGACGTCTTGTATATCAACCCGTTTTCCCGCGCGAATTTGTCAACGATGGCCTTCTTCAGTTCGGCAATGCCATCAACCGCAGTATACTTGGTCTTGCCTTTCTGAATGGCAACAATGGCCGCATCCTTGATGTTCTGCGGCGTATCAAAATCAGGTTCCCCCGCCGCCAGACCAATCACGTCTTTGCCTTCGGCCTGCATGGCCATGGCCTTGTTGGAAATGGCTATGGTGGCAGAGGGCTGAATGCGGTTCAGGGAATCAGAGATAAAGCCCATGGCGGTCCTCGTTGAGTGTGCAAGCGCTTAGAGCATCAATCAGCCACATGTAAAGTCCGGCAAAATCTGGCACACCGGATGGATGGACAATCATCCGATCATCATCGCAGGCGCAGGCATTGCAGGCCTTGCATCGGCTTTGGCGCTGGGTAAACGCGACGTCTTGATGCTCGAACAAGCCTCGTCCCTGTCTGAACTCGGAGCCGGTCTGCAACTCGGCCCCAATGCCGTGCGGGCATTGCAGAAACTCGGTGCCTGGGATGCGGTGGAACCCATCACCTCCAGTCCACCGGAGATTCACATGCGCGATGGCAGCTCTGGAAAACTGCTTCGTCGCCTGCCCCTCGGTGCCGACTTCAAACAGCGCTACGGCACAAGCTACAGAACCGCGCACCGCGCTGATTTGCACGCGGCACTTCTGCAAATCGCGCAAGCCAAAGCAAATATTCAGATCCGACTGAATGCAAAAGTTTCTGACGTAACCATCAATTCGAATGTTGTCACACTGAATGCCGCAGGTGGACCACTGTCGTGCCATGCGTTGATTGCAGCTGACGGTGTCAATTCCAATATTCGTCAATCACTTTTTCTGGACACCATCGCGCGTGATTCACACGTCACGCATCATCGCGCACTGATTTTGCCGCCCGCAACCGCGTCGGTTGATCTGCACTGTGTAAATGTCTGGATGTATCAACATGGCCATGTGGTGCATTATCCTGTAGGCCGACAACAACGGCTGAACATCGTCGCATTGACGCCGCGCGGTACAAAACCCCTCGTCCATTTCGCAAGAGCCGCAACACCGCTGCAAGACTTGCTGCAAGCAGCCGACCCGCATTTTACACCCTGGCAAGGCCTCTATGCTCCGCCACTTTCCACCTGGACAAAAAATGGAGCGATGCTGATCGGTGATGCCGCCCACGGCACCCTGCCCTATCTCGCCCAAGGCGCAGCCATGGCGCTGGAAGACGCAGCCTGTCTGGCCGAGGTTATCCCAACCGCTCAAAACCTGCATCACGCCTTTGCCGAAACAGAAAAACAGCGCATGCCGCGAACGCAGCGCCTCCACGATGAAACCCTGAAAGCCGGACGCATCTACCATCACACTGGTTTTATGCGGCTCGCCCGCAATGCAACGCTCGTCGTTGCGCCACGTTCCTCCATCGCCAGGCGGCTGGATTGGCTTTATCGCGGCTGAAAGGTTAATTCAACGCACCCGGTCCGTCATTCCAAACGCTCGCTCCATCGCGGGCGATTTGGAACCCAGCTTTGTTGGAGATACCAATCATTCATTGAAAAAATCGGCCTTCCAGCTCGCACTCCGTAAGAGCTGCGTTTGGCTGGAATGACGGCACCTGAAGAGCTGCGGTCAATCGAAGTTTTATGGGACGAGGCGAATTCACGAAAAAGTCATTACACAGTTTCGTGACATCAGGTTTTTGACCGCATCAATCCAGTAACTTGCCATGTTCGTAAGACTTTCCAAAGTAACCGACAGGATCACATATGACAAAGACATGGCTCGCGGCATCAATTCTCGCACTTGGTTTTTCACTGTGCGCATCAACCGCTACCTTCGCTTTCCCCGGCGGGGGCATGGACGATGACATGGCTCCCAAAAATAAATCGGAGCCTGGGCCAAAAGCGGAAATCAAGAAGAAATCGCCGAAGAAGCTGAAATGCAAGCGTGGAGAGACAGTGAAACGTATCAAGAAAAAATACGTTTGCGTGAAACTCATGATGGAAGTTCTTCCTGACAATGAACTCTATCAACAGGCGCGCCTGCTGGCCGATGAAGGCGAATATGAATGGGCGCTTGATCACTTGCGCCTCATTCGCCTACAGCAGAATGCCGAAGTGCTGAACTATACCGGCTATGCCAATCGAAAGGCAGGTCGCCTTGAAACTGGAATTGCATACTATCAGCAGGCGTTGGCCCTCAATCCGAACTATGTTCAGGCCCGTGAATATCTCGGAGAAGCCTATGTGCTTGCAGGCTTCACGCATCTTGCCAGGCAACAACTTGTGGAAATTCAGCAGCGCGACGGAACCACAAGCGAAGCTTATCTTGCCCTCGACAGCTTCATCCGCAACGCCGCCACGCAATAACCGCTTGCCTTTCTCGTGGTCGGCACATTAGTGTTTTGCCATGGGGCACGTGAGGAGATTTTAAATGATCCGTATAGCAACTGCGGCCTGCCTTGCCGGCACCCTGATGTGTTACACCGTTCCAGTCTTTGCCGCGGGTGAAGAACCTGCGGCGGCCGCACCCGCAGCAATCGCAAAGTCAGCAAAGGCTGTAGGCTGCAAACGTGGCGAAGCAGCAAAATGGTCGGGTGAAGGCGACGCAAGGAAACAGGCCTGTTTGACGCTTGCTGGCAATGTCATGGGAGACGACGAACTCTATGAACAGGGCAAACTACTGGCCACCGAGAATGAATACGATTGGGCACTTGAGGTTCTGGCTGTCATCAGCAAGCAGGACGATGCCAAGGTGTTAAACTACATCGGCTACAGTCACCGCAAAGCCGGTCGGTTGGAAACCGGCATCGAAGTCTACAAAAAAGCCCTGGCGCTTGATCCCGACTATGTTCAAGCCCGCGAATATCTGGGTGAAGCCTACATTCTCGCTGGCAAGAAAGATCTGGCTGTGGCCGAACTGGCGGAAATCAAGACCCGCAAAGGTGCAGACAGCCCTGAATATATCGCTCTCGAAAAATCAATTGCAGCGAAGTGAAATCGCAAAGTTCTACCCATTCCCCGTCATCCCGGCGAAGGCCGCTATCGTATTCACACATCTTTCTTGACGTTGAAGCGCGAGTCTGAATCTTTGTGTTTGCCTGATTTTGAAGGAGGCGAGCATGATGGATTGTCCGGTTGGCGGGTTTGGCGACTTGCGGCTCGAAAAAGGGGGGTGCGA
>JANNNG010000053.1:0-31005 GCA_031398425.1 Hyphomicrobiales bacterium
TCGCACCCCCCTTTTTCGAGCCGCAAGTCGCCAAACCCGCCAACCGGACAATCCATCATGCTCGCCTCCTTCAAAATCAGGCAAACACAAAGATTCAGACTCGCGCTTCAACGTCAAGAAAGATGTGTGAATACGATAGCCATAAGAATGGGGAGGGGTGATTTGCACTTCACCCCTTCCCGCTCTTGCGGGGAGGGCCGGGGGGTGGGGACCTTGAATATAATTTTTGCACAACAAAACTGCAATACTTGATCTTGCTGTGCATTTAACAAAAGTGCAAAGACCGTCCCACCAAATGGGAGAAAACATCATGGTCAAGACCATTCATCACTGGATCAACGGCAAGGAAACAGCGGGCAAGGGCACGCGCAGGGGTTCGGTGTTCAACCCGGCCACAGGCGAGCAAACGGGCGAGATTGTGCTTGCCACAACGGCGGAAATGGATGTGGCGGTGCAGGCTGCCCGTGCTGCCTTCCCGGCCTGGGCCAATACCACGCCGCTGCGCCGGTCGCGCATTCTCAACAAGTTTCTCGGCATCATCGACTCCCGCGCCAAGGAATTGGCAGCCTGCATCACTGCCGAGCATGGCAAAGTTCTTTCCGACGCATTAGGCGAAGTTCAGCGCGGTGCGGAAGTGGTGGAATTTGCCACTGCTGCGCCAACCCTGCTGAAGGGCGAATATACCGAAAACGTTGGCACCAAGGTGGACTCTTGGTCCACGCGGCAGCCGCTGGGTGTCGTTGCCGGTATCACGCCTTTCAACTTCCCGGCCATGGTGCCCATGTGGATGTTCCCGACAGCACTGGCCACGGGCAACTGCTTCATCCTCAAACCCTCGGAACGAGACCCTTCTGCGTCGATGCTGATTGCTGAATGGTTGAAAGAAGCTGGCGTCCCTGACGGCGTGTTCCAAGTGGTGCATGGTGACAAGGAGGCCGTGGATGCCATTCTGCATCACCCCGGCATTGCAGCGGTGAGCTTTGTGGGCTCCACACCCATCGCGAAGTACATCTATTCCACCGCAACTGCGAACGGCAAGCGCTGCCAGGCCTTGGGCGGTGCCAAGAACCATATGATTATCATGCCCGATGCCGACATTGATCAGACTGTCGATGCGCTGATGGGTGCGGGATATGGTTCTGCTGGTGAACGTTGCATGGCGATTTCCGTTGCTGTGACCGTTGGTGAAGGAACAGCTGAAAAAGTTCTCTCCAAGCTTGAGCCAAAAGTCCGTGCCCTGAAGATCGGCCCTGGCACAGATGCAGATGCGGAAATGGGCCCGCTCGTCACCAGGCAGCACTACGACAAGGTCAAGGGTTACATCGACACTGGTGTGAAAGAAGGGGCAAAGCTTCTTGTTGATGGTCGCGGATTCAAGATGCAGGGTTACGAAGGCGGCTATTTCCTCGGCGGTTCAATCTTCGACAATGTCACCACCGACATGACCATCTACAAGGAAGAAATTTTCGGCCCCGTGCTCTCTTTCGTTCGCGCCAAGACCTATGACGAAGCCGCCAAGATGGTCAATGACCATGAATTCGGCAATGGCACGGCGATCTTCACCCGCGATGGTGATGCAGCACGTGAATTTGCCCAGAGCATTCAAGTCGGCATGGTCGGAATCAATGTGCCGATCCCCGTGCCGATGGCGTTCCATTCGTTCGGCGGCTGGAAAGCGTCGCTCTTCGGCGACCACCACATGCATGGACCCGAAGGCATTCGCTTTTACACCAAACTGAAGACAGTTACGTCACGCTGGCCCACGGGTATTCGTTCGGGTGCAGAGTTTGTCATGCCGACGATGAAGTGACGGTTCTGGCGCAACGTCTAGAGCGTGATCATTTTTGGTTGGCTCAACGGCAAACAGAGGGACTGTTTGCTCTTTGGCAAACTGTCCTGAACTTGAAGTTTGGGGACAGCTTGCAAGAAAAATGCAAGCAGTCCCCAACATCTTCAACCAAAAATGATCACGCTCTAGACGTCACGCATTCGCCGCACTGTTCATCGGCAGGGTTCGCACCCGCTTTTTCGTTGCCTGGTAGTAGGCATTGGCCACTGCCGGACCGATGGGTGGCACGCCGGGTTCGCCGACACCTGTGGGATAACCTTCCGATGGCAGAATGTGCACTTCGACATCGGGCATTTCCGCCATGTTGAGCACTTCATAGCCATCGAAGTTACCCTCCACCACACGTCCACCATCAAGTGTTATTTTCGACTTCAGGATGGCACCCAGGCCAAAGCCGATGCCGCCTTCAATCTGGCTTTTCACCTGGTCTGGCATCACGGCCACACCGCAGTCCACGGCACAGACGACTTTCTCGACCTTGATCTGGCCGTCCTTCATGCTGATCTCGGCCATTTGCGCCACCACGGTCTTGAAGCTTTCGGCCACGGCAATGCCACGGAAACGGCCCTCGGCGGGTGCTGTGCCCCAGCCTGCTTTTTCTGCGGCGAGTTTAAGCACAGCCGCATGGCGCGGCTTGTCTTTCAACATTGAAAGTCGGAACTCCACCGGATCCTTGCCCGCAGCTTCCGCTACTTCATCGATGAAGCTTTCAACCGCAAAGGCGGTATGGGTTGAACCGACGGCGCGCCACCACAGCACGGGCACACCCGTTTCCATGTTGGTCAAGTCCACCTTCACGTTGGGCACCGCATAGGGCATGTCGCTTGATCCTTCGAGCGAGGATTCATCGGCACCTTTGGGATGCGCAAACGGCGTTCCCATCATGATGTTCTGGCCGACGAGATGGTTATGCCAGGCCACCAGATTGCCGTCCTTGTCGAGACCTGCCTTCAAGGCATGGACAAAGGCGGGGCGGTATTTGCCACCGCGTGTGTCGTCCTCGCGGGTCCATTGCATTTTGACAGGACGGCCTATCGCCTTGGCGGTTGCCACGGCTTCTACGATGATGTCGCTGTCGAAGGTGGCACGACGGCCAAATCCACCACCGGTTTTCATGATGTGAAGCTTGATCTTTTCAGCCGGTAGGCCGCTCACTGCCGCCGCAGTGCCAATATGGAAGCTCGGCATCTGGTGCCCACCCCAGACTTCCAGCGTGCCATCAGCGTTGAAGCGCGCCACCGCATTCAAGGGTTCAAGGGCGGCGTGTGCGAGGTAGGGAAATTCAAATGTGGCCTCAATCACCTTGTCAGCAGTCTTGAAGGCCGCATCCACATCGCCATCCAAGCGGGCATTGACGGAGGCGGGCTTTTTCAGAGCCTCACGGTATTCGGCAATGATGTCGGCGGAATTGCGTTTGACAGCTTTGCTCTCATCCCATTCCACTGTCACCGTATCGCGGGCCTTGATGGCTGCCCACATCGTTTCGCCCACCACTGCAAGCCCACGTGGATGCTGCACTACATCAACAACGCCCTTCATTGCCTTGGCCTTGCTGGCGTCAAAGCTTTTCACTGTTGCGCCAAACATCGGGGGGTGAATGGGAACTGCCGTCAACAGGCCATCAAACTTCACATCGATGGTGAACTGCTGCTTACCGTTGGTTTTTTCAATGGAGTCGTTGCGCCGATGCTCGGGCTTGCCGATCATGGTCCAGGCGGCAGCGTCTTTCAACGTCACGCTTGCAGGAACCGGCATGGTTGCAGCGGCATCGGCCAGTTCGCCAAAGCTCAAGGATTTTTCGCCTGCGGTGACACGGCTGTTGGCAACCACAATGGTCTTTTGGTCCACGCCCCAGTTCTTTGCGGCGGCTGCCACCAGCATTTCCCTGGCTGCAGCACCGGCTTGGCGGTAGCGCACATAGGACGACAACGTGCCTGACGAACCGCCGGTTATCTGGAACGCGCCGCCAAAACGCAAGTTGCCGTAAAGTGCGTCTCCTGCACCTCCTTCAACGGTCATCAGCTTGTAGTCGCAACCCAGTTCTTCCGCCACCAATGTGGCAAGTGCGCTGTAGATGCCTTGCCCCATGTCCATGTGAGCAGAGATGACGGTGACAGTGTTATCCTTGTTGATGCGCAAATAGGGTTGCACGGGCTGGTCGGCTTTGGGCAGTGTCACGAAATCGGGCACTGATGCTGCGGATGCGGAACGATAGCCAATCATCAATCCGCCGCCTACGGCGACAGAGGCCAGCATGAAATTGCGACGGCTGAGCCTGGGAATCTTCACTTGGGCTGATGTTGACAGGAGATGTGTCGGGACCATGGTTCAGGCCTCCAGCTGTTTGGCTGCTGCATGGACAGCGCCGCGGATGCGATGATAGGTGTTGCAGCGACAGAGATTGCCGGACAGTGCTGCATCGATATCGTCATTACTTGGCTTCTTGTTTTCAGTCAGCAGTGCCGTTGCTGCAATCACTTGGCCAGACTGGCAATAGCCACACTGGGGCACATCCATCTCGACCCAGACTTTTTGCACGATCTTACCGACTTTGCCTGATATGCCTTCAATGGTGGTGACGGATTTTCCTTCCACATCGGAAATCAGGGTCTGGCAGGAGCGCGTCGGTACACCATCCAGCAAAACGGTACAGGCCCCGCACAGGGCCTGACCGCAACCAAATTTCGTACCGGTCAAGCCGATGGTATCGCGGATCACCCAAAGCAGCGGTGTATCATCATCAACCGACACATCTTCGGGTTTTTCATTGAGCGTAAATTTTGTCATGTCGTGCCTCCTCTGCCAAATCAGTATGGTGGGAACTCAGTCTGGCCATGGAGATTGTCCACCCATGGCAAAGTCAATACTGCGCCGATCAAGGTTACATTACAGCATTGAACTCGTCCAAGACCAATGACAAATCTGCAATATACAAAATCGTGATTACAAGGCGCGTGATCACCAGGCGATTGTCCCAAACAGGTGACAAATCATTTTCAAAATGGCAGAAAGCGATGGGGTCAATGAATTCGGAGAGATTTTTTATGCTTAGACTTGCAATGGCTTTTGCTTTGGTCAGTTCTATAGGGGTGACACCTGCAATTGCCGCAAAATGCGGCAACACTGGTGCAGGATTCGAACGCTGGAAATCCGAGTTCGCTGCGGAAGCCAAAGCCAATGGCGTCAATGCCAAAGCGATTTCAGCCTTGATGAACACCAGCTACGCCACAGCCACCATCAGGGCTGACCGCAATCAGAAGAGCTTCAAATATTCGCTCAACAAGTTCCTGCAGGTCCGTGGTGCCTCCACGATCGTGGCGCAGGGCAAACGCCAAAAGGCAGCCAACGCTGCGCTGTTTGCCAAGATCGAGAAGAAATACGGCGTGCCGCCCGGCCCGTTGATTGCCATCTGGGGAATGGAAACTGCATTTGGCCGTTTTTCAGGATCGCAGAATGTTCTCTCGGCCACGGCAACTCTTGCTTATGATTGTCGTCGCACGGAATTTTTCCAGGAGCAGCTCTATGCCATGTTGAAGCTTGTGGGTTCCGGTCGTGTTGCGGCTTCCGCAAAAGGTGCCATGCACGGTGAACTGGGGCAAACGCAATTCATGCCCAAGAATGTTTTGATCTATGGGGCAGGCGGCAATCTCAACGGCAAGGAAGCGGCACTGACGTCCACGGCGCGGTTTCTTGTGGGGCATGGGTGGGAACGGGGTGAAGGCTATGCGCCGGGTCAGCCCAACTATGGAGCAATCCAAGGCTGGAATGCAGCCAAGGTATATCAGCAGGCCATAGCACTGATGGGCAACCAGATCGACGGGAACTGAGATGGACATCGGCAAGGCTCTGGAACGTTCACCCCAAGGCTATCTGGCCTTGAGCTGGGTGCTGTATGTGGGTTCCGCTGTTCTGGCCGCAGCAACGCTCGGAGAGTTTTCGGGCACGCTGTTGTTCCTGGGTGCTATCGTGGTGATTGTCCTGTCATCATCTCGAAAGGCTGACGCAGCGGCCACCATCTATGGCAGTCATCTTGACAATATTTCGCGCGTGATGTGGGTCAACCTCGTGGCATCGCTTTGCCTGATGGCCTTCACCTGGATCACCTTCGGCATCGGCGTCATTATCACCTGGCCGTTGTTTTGCGTGCTGCTGATCTGGACAGGTTTCAAGCTCATCCGTGGCATGATGAAATTGAGTGAGGCGCAGGCCTACTGACGGTGCGAACTCAATTGCTCACGGCATGAATGGCCAACATGATGACAATCACCGCCATCACCACCATAAAACCACCGATAACCTGCACGCCCAAAGAACGACTCATAGTCACACCATATCTGGATGTATCGTGTTTGCGTCTGCCCATCATTTCCCCCGTGCGCAGCGGCCCCGCACCGCTGATTGAATGCCATCATTTTCACACTCGCTAAAGTTTTGCAATAGATCGTCCACAGCTGTTACGTTTTGCACAGTCTTTTCCTGCTGATGATCTATTGCAACTGCTCAATGTCTGTCTGCTGAACGGTGTAGGGAGCCGTGAAGGTGATGATGTCGCCGGGACCAAGGTTGGACCAGGTGCCGTTGTTTGACGTGCTGTCGGTGGAATCACCGTTGGGTGAGTTATCGGCAAAAAGCGTTTCGTTTGATGGCACAGGGGGTGTGCCGGTGCCGTTGAAGAGTTCCGAAATGGTGATGCCAGAAACATGCTGATTGCCCGTGTTGGTGATGTGGTAGGTGTAGGTGATGACTTGACCCGCATTCACTGGCCCGGCCGTGTTTGCTGATTTCAGAATGGACAGGGCAGGATTGATCATGTCGTTGCTGTAGGTGCAGGTGATCACGTTTCCAGGTGCGGTTGCGGCTGCGTTCAACACCACGGTCCCGGTCGTCAGATTTGGTGTGGCCGAGCCCGACCCCAGACCTGAACAGTTCACACCCGTGACAGAGTAATTGGGCGGGATTGTTTCGATGATCGTGGTTGTGGTGGAAAAGTCGCCAAGAGTACGCGCTGCAATTGCCGTGGGCGAGCCTTGCACCGTTGTGGTAATCGTTGCTGTGCCATAGCCGTTGTCGCCAGAAAAGTTGAAACTGCCCGTTCCGCCAGTGCTGATTTTTCGCAATTGAAGAGTGGGTAGCTTGCTGTTGACAAGAGCACAGGTCAATTCAGCGGCAGCCCTGATATTGGCTGCGGCAATGGAGAACGCAGCGCCAGAAATGGCGACGCTGAAACTTGATGGGTTGCCAGAGTTCACAGCATTGGCGTCAGTGCATGTCGCCGACGCGCCGATTTTCCATCCCGTGGGTACTGTTTCCGTCACCGTCGTTGCTGTGTTTATAGAGCCCAGTCTGAATTGGGTTCCTGTAACAGATGTGCCACTCGTGACCGTGGTCACACTCGTGGCGATGGTTCCCGAGAACCCATTGGTAATGGTATAGTTGAATGGTCCAACATCGCCATTGCTGGTTTTGTTCAGGGCCAATCGGGGTGAGCGCCTGAATGTCACGTCGTCAATGGCAACGCCCTGTTGCGTCGGGTTGGACATGGCCGTATCGCCACCGATGTGACGAATGGTGAGGCTGTTCACGGGTCCGGCAAAGGTCACGGTGATATCGCCGGTGTTGTCACCCAGATTGACATTGCTGATGGCCGTTGCGCGCCCTGTGCCACTGTTCCAGTTCACCCTGCTCGCATCAACTGGTGTTCCAGAGCTTGGAAATACTGAGCCGCCATTGGCTCTGAATTCAATGATGTCGGTGAAAGAGTTGGTGCCATCGTTGTAGGTGGTACCCCCGTCAATATCGCCGACGGCAAAAGTTACGTTATATACTGGCTCGCTGAAGGTCAGCGTGGTGGTTTGCGAATTGCTTTCATTGTCTGCTGTGCCATTGAAAATCGAGAACACAAATCCGGTATGTCCACTCAGGGAACTCGTCGGTTGGATTTCGTGTTGGTTCAAGCCTGCACTGTCAAAACTACCTGTACGCGTGCCCGACGTGACGATATTCACCGCATTGATTGTGGCTGTGTCTGTGCTGCTGCCCATCAGACTTGTGGCGGGCCGAGCGTCCCACACGAGCGTCTCGGCAGCGGCGCCGTGATAGGCCGCTTGAAGTGCGAGTGCGATAAATAGAAAACCCGCAACTTTCAATATGGTAGACGTGTGAATGTCTAACGTGCTGCGACGCTGTTTGCTGCGCATGGGAGCCCTGAATGCATGGAACAATCTGTTGGCTCACAAAAAAGCACGGGCGGCTTGCAGCAAACTGGAGGCAAATAATCAGGCCGATGGATTTATGTTCAACAAAGTCAAAACCGCTCCGCTGTCGCCCGTTCCCAATCGTCGGTGAACACATGGGGCAGTTTTCCAGTGATCAACTGCCCAGGTTCCAGAAATGTAAACTGTTCTGCAAAAGTCATGATGCGGCCATCGCTGATCCGCCGGTAAATGTGATGCGGCCGCAGCTCTGCCGGCGAATTCAATCCACCTGCCGCCAGCAACTCCGCGAGTGACTTCACGGTTTCGCGGTGGAAGCTCGCCACGCGTTCAGCCTTGTCGGTGACGACAATGGCGCGTTGTCTAAGCGGGTCTTGCGTGGCCACACCCGTGGGGCAGTGACCGGTGTGACAAGTCTGCGCTTGAATGCAGCCCACGGCAAACATGAAGCCTCGCGCGGCATTGCACCAATCGGCACCCAAGGCATGGGCGCGGGCCATGTCAAACCCTGTGATGATCTTGCCCGCACAGCCCAGTTTGATGTGGTCGCGGAGCCCCGCTCCTGTCAGTGCCGAATGCACGATGGCCAGACCATCGCGAAGCGGCATGCCCAGATTGTCGATGAACTCTGCAGGAGCAGCACCCGTGCCGCCCTCCTTGCCGTCGACAACGATAAAATCCGGCAAGGTGCCGGTGTCGAGCATGGCTTTTATCAACCCCAGAAATTCACTGGTGTGGCCAATGCAGAGCTTGAAGCCCACGGGTTTTCCGCCTGACAATTCACGCAGGGTTTTCACAAAGCCAAGCAATTCCCTGGGCGTTGAAAAGGCCGAGTGGCGGGCGGGGGATATGCAGTCCTTGCCCAGTGAAACGCCGCGAATGGCCGCAATTTCTTGCGTCACCTTTGCTGCAGGCAGCACACCGCCATGGCCGGGTTTGGCACCTTGGGACAATTTGATCTCGATCATCCTGATCTGCGCATGCTTTGCCGTCGCGACAAATTTATCCGCCGAGAAAGTGCCATCGAGATTGCGGCAGCCAAAGTATCCGGAGCCAATTTCCCAGATCAGATCACCGCCGGCTTCCCTGTGATAGGGGCTGACTGATCCTTCGCCGGTGTCATGGGCGAAGTTTCCCTTCTTTGCCCCCGCGTTCAGGGAACGAATGGCATTGGCGGACAAGGCACCATAACTCATGGCGGAAATGTTGAGCACCGACGCGGAGTAAGGCTGTTTGCAATCCGGTCCGCCGATCTGCACGCGAAACAAGTCCTTCGCCACATCCATGGGCTGCATCGAATGCAGCATCCATTCCGCGCCCTCAGAATAAACGTCGCTTTGTGTGCCGAAGGGCTTCTTGTCCAACTGCTTCTTGGCGCGCTGATACACAATCGCTCGCTTTTCCCGGGGGAATGGCCTGCCATCCGTATCGGCTTCAAAGAAATACTGCCGCATTTCCGGGCGGATCTTCTCCAGGAAAAAACGGATATGGCCGATGATGGGATAATTGCGCAGGATGGAGCGCTTGGTCTGTGTGATGTCGTGCACGCCAACGAGGGCCAAAGCTGCCGCCACCACCAGTGGTTCCCACAGGAAATAGGTATATTGCGGCCAGACCAGAATTGCCACAATCAGAACAATCGTTCCGACAACCGCAATCAGCAAAGCTGCGAACCGCCCCTCCAGAATTCCAGCCATCCCCTTTGTCCCTCTCTTCATCACCATGCGACTTCGCATGGGATTATTGCAATAGGATGACATTCCAGAAAAAGATTATCCTCCCGGCACCCGGGGCAGAAGATAAACCTCTGCGTCTTGCGGCAGGCTGGTCTCCCATTGATCACGGAAAATCTGACCATTGATGGAAACAGCCACACCGCGCATGATGTGCGGTTCCATGCCGGGGTATTGATCCGTCAGTACACGGAACAATTCACGGATGGTCTGGGCCTCCACCAGAACAAAAGAGGCGCCCCCGGCAAACGGTCGGAGGGCACCCCAGAGGTGGATTTTCACCTTAGCCCTTTTTGGTTTTGAGACTCTTCAATACCCTTGGTGGTGACATCGGCACATGAGTTTGGCGCACACCTGAGGCATGGGAAATCGCGTTGCCAATCGCTCCCAGAGGCGGAACAATCGAGGTTTCGCCCACACCGCGCACACCATAGGGATGATGCGGGTTGGGGATTTCCAGGATTTGTGTGTCGATCATCGGCAGGTCCGAGCAAACGGGAATGCGGTAGTCAAGGAAGCCTGCATTCTGTAGTCGGCCATTGGCGCCGTAGATGTATTCCTCGTTCAAGGCCCAGCCGATGCCCTGCACGGCACCGCCCTGGTATTGGCCTTCAACATAGGAGGGGTGCATGGCCTTGCCCGCGTCCTGGATCACTGTGTAGCGTTTGATCAGGCTGCGGCCGGTTTCCTTGTCGAGTTCCACATCGCAGATATGGGTTGCGAAAGACACACCTGCACCATCGGCGACAATTTCGGAGTGACCCGCAATCGGCCCGCCCGTGTTGGCCGCTCCTTGCGCCAGATCTTTCAGCGACAGGGTTTTGAGGTTACCATATTTTTCACCGACGGGTTTGGCTTCGCCATCTTCCCACGACACTTCCTCGACTGGAATATCCCAGGTCTTGGCGGCGCGTTGTTTCAAAACACTGACGGCCTTGCGGGTGGCATCAATGGCAGCCATCGATGATGAGAACGTGCCGCGAGACCCATCGGTCATGTCATTATGACCAAGCGAAGACGTATCGGCCACGATCACACGGACATTTTCATATTTGACGCCGAGTTCTTCCGCGACTGCCATGGCAAGTGACGCTCTTGAACCGCCGACATCGATGGTGCCCACGGCGACAGTCACATTGCCATCGGGCGTTACATTGACATCGACACAGGTCTGGCCACCGAAGTTGAACCAGAAGCCGCAGGCCATGCCACGGCCCATGTTAGGGCCGAGGGGTGCATTCCAATGGGGATGTTTTTTTGCCGCCTGCAAGGTGGGACCGATGCCAATCGGTCCGTAGACCGGGCCGTAGGAAGACTTGGTGCCTTCCTTTGCGGCGTTCATGATGCGGAAATCCACGGGGTCCATGCCGATGGCATTGGCGCACTCATCCATGGTGCTTTCGATGGCGAAGGCTGCAATGGGGGCCGAGGGCGCGCGATAGGCCGCGCATTTCGGGCGGTTCAACACTACATCTTTCGAGACGGATTTCACGTTCTTGAAATCATAGCAGGCCCAGGCCGTCATGGCGCCGAATTCAGCCCATGAAAACGGGAAGGCACCGTTCTGATAGCGCAGTTCCGCCCAGGCGGCGGTGACTTTACCGTCATTCTTGACGCCGATCTTCACGTCAATGCAGGACGACGAGGTGGGACCGGTGCAGCGGAAAACCTCTTCACGGGACATCGTGAGTTTGACCGGGCGGTTGGCCTTGCGTGACAGGGCGAGTGCCAGGGGTTCTGCCCAGAGATGGGTCTTGCCGCCGAAGCCGCCGCCGATTTCCGAGGCGGTCACGCGCAGTTTGTTGGCGTCAAAGCCCAGAAGCGTTGCGCACTGGTTGCGGTAGACGAAGGGGCCTTGGGTGCAAACCCAGAGTTCCGCCGTGCCATCGGGACCGACATTGGCGAGACAGGAATGGGGCTCGATATACCCCTGGTGAGTCTGCTCCGTCTTGTAGGATTTTTCGACGATGATGTCGGCGTCCTTGAAACCCGCCTCCACATCGCCATGACCGTATTCGGCATACTTGCAAAAGTTCGAAGCTTTCGTTGGTTTGGGATCGATGCCGTCAGTGAAAATGTCGTCATGCAGCAGCGGCGCGTTGGGTTTCAACGCCTCGTCCACTTCCGTGACGTGAGGCAAGATCTGATAGTCGACCACGATCAGCTTCAAGGCTTCGCGGGCCGTGTGGGCGTCAACCGCCGCAACGGCTGCGACGGCATGGCCATCATACAGAACTTTTTTGCGGGCCAGACAATTTTCCAGAATATCGCGCATGCTGCGATCACCGTTGGTCAGGTCCGGCAGATCAGCAGATGTGATGACGGCTTTGACGCCTGGAAGCTTTTCAGCTTTCGACGTATCAATTTTCTTGATCTTCGCATGGGCATGTGGTGACCGCAGCACGAGGGCTGTAAGTTGCCCAGGTGCAAAGGCGTCAGCGCCATACTTGGCGCGGCCGGTAACCTTGTCCACACCATCGGGGCGCGTCACGCGCTGGCCGATGACCTTGAATTGCTTTTGAACCAGGGATGTGTCGAGCGGCATTTTATGCACTCCTCATTTCTTTGGCAGCGGACTGAACGGCCCGCACGATCTTGTCATAGCCGGTGCAGCGGCAAAGATTGCCCGCCAGACCAAACCGGATTTCTTCTTCATCAGGATCAGGATTCTTGCGCAGTAATGCCTGCGCCGCCATCAGAATACCTGGGGTGCAGATACCGCACTGCAACGCGGCACCTTCGATGAAGTGACGTTGCAACGGATGCAGCTTTGCCCCATCCGCCATGCCTTCGATGGTTTCCAAAGACTTGCCCTCCATTTCGACGCCGAGGACAAGGCAGGAGCAGACGAGACGGCCATCGATGATCACCGAACATGAGCCGCAGTCACCGGTGCCACAGCCTTCCTTGGCTCCGGTGAGGCCCACACGATTGCGCAGCACGTCGAGCAGCGATTCATCGGGCTGACAGGCATATTCCACCGTGTCGCCATTGATGGTGGTTGAAACCAGATGTGCCATGCTTATTTACCCCCTGCGCGCTTGTACGCAATTTCGGCAGCACGCCTGGCCAGCACGCCTGCTACTTCAGTTCGAAATTCAATGGTGCCGCGTTTGTCATCAATCGGCTTGCAGGCAGCGGAAGCCGCTGCCATCAGTCGGGCCTTGGCAGCATCATCAAGCTTTGAACCGATGAGCGCCTTGGCCGCTTCTTTCACCAGCAGTACGGTGGGTGCCACAGCGCCCAGGGCCACACGGGCTGCAGTGATCACACCCTTGCCATCAATCGTCAGATTGATGCCACAGGACACGACTGCAATATCCATTTCCGTGCGCGGAATAAAGCGCATGTAGCAATCGCCGGATTTTGGCTTTTTTGCTGGCAGAATAATCGATTCGATAAACTCTCCCTTTTTTAAGTTGGTACGACCCACACCGGCGGGCACATCTTCCACGGCGAGTTTTCGTTTGCCTTTTGGCCCTGCGATATTGACCTTGGCACCGGCAGCAACGAGAGCGGGAACTGAATCAGCGGCGGGCGAGGCATTGCACAGATTGCCGGACATGGTGCAGCGGCCCTGCACCTGCTTTGAGCCAATCAGATTGGCGGCTTCAACAACGCCAGGCCAGGCCTTGGCCAATGCCGCGTTTTCGGTGATGGCCACACAGGGCGTTCCGGCCCCAATCACGAAACCGCTTGCCGACTTTCTGATATCGTCCATGCCCTTGATGCGCTTGATATCGACAACAAGGTCAGGCTCCAGCATGCCAGCTTTCATTTTCACGAGCAGATCTGTGCCACCAGCCAACACGAAGGCCTTGCCTTTTTCCTTGGCGAGCAGGGCAACGGCATCTTTCACCGTTGCGGGAGATTCAAAGCGCATCATTCACCTTTTTGATTGTATGGGTACTTTGGTCTATTCCCTGCCATCTGGTCAACAGGGGTGCGGCGTTTGGCTTGAAGATTCCGCAAGGCATGTTTCTCAGGACGCGATGACCAGTCTGGTTCCAGCCGCATTCAAGGCCGCGAAAAACTCCGGTGGTGGCGGCTTTTCGGTGACGATCACTTCAATGTTCGCAAAATCGCAGACTTTGAGAAAGGCCCTGCTGTCAAACTTCGAAGCGTCGGCCAAAATCACCCGGTGGGTGGCGCAGCGCAAGGCGGTGACCGCAAATTCTGCTTCGAGCACCGTGGCATCCATGGGGCCAACTGCCGCATCAATGGCGCCAATTGACAAAAATGCGTGCTTGACGCGAAAGCGGGCGGCAAATTCAGTAGCGGTCTGGCCATAGACCGCACCACTGTCAGCTTCCATTTCGCCGCCAGCGAGATAGACCTTGTTGCCCGGCACATCCGCCAAGGTGCGGGCGTTTTCGGTGGAATTGGTGACGATCGTCAGGTTGCGACGCTGGCGCAATTCGCGGGCAAAAAATGTTGTTGTCGTGCCCGTATCAATGATCAGGCTATCGCCGTCCCTGACCATTTGCACTGCGGCCCGGGCGATGGCAAGTTTGGCAGGAGCGCTTTCCCGCATGCGCCGTTCAAAACTGGCTTCTCCCATGTTGTGGGGAAGTGCAAGTGCGCCATGCAATTTCAGAAGCTGGCCATTTTCTTCCAGCGGGACTGCGTCACGACGTATCGTTTCATCGGAAACATCCAGAAGTGCCGCAAGCTCAGAGACCGACAAATTGCCATGCTGACGCAGGGTTGCGATGATTTTAGCGTGTCGATTACGAACTTTGAGGTTTTTCATTTGGTAATTTGGTTTTTATGAATATCTAAGCGCTTTAAACCAGCTTATTACAACATAATACTTCAACTATTCACATTAAACCACATTTCAATTGACTGTTATACTCGTTTGATGGATTATTTATCGTGTGTAGGGTTTCAGAGAGACCGGGCACATTCGGCTGCCACCCGCAGGACGGAAAGCGATGCGCCTTCCCACCAGCCCCCGGGGGGAATGGTGTGCGTATTCTCGCCGCGGGTGGCCGCTAATTCAGCGTTTTTTCATGCACGCCTGATAGCGGGTGTTTGTGCTCTCGGCGAAACGTCTTGTGCTGAAGCCTCGAGACAACTTCGGACTGTTCAGTGCGATGTCTGGCAGGCGGGCGAAGGTCGGCTTGCGTTTTGTTGTCTGAGCATAGCGTTCACGCATAACCATGAAGCTGCGCGTTGTTGTAAAATCCGGCTGCTTTTCGCGCAGCAAATCCTTTCGAATATCGGCATCGGTCAGACCCAGACGAAACTTCGTGTTGACCACTCGCACGGCTTTTTCTGAGGCAGTCACTTTCTTCAGTGCCACTCCGTTCTTGTTGTAACTCAGCAAATCACCGTCGAGCGCCAGGCTTTCACCGCTCAGCTTTGCCACGACTTCTTGCAACGCCGCATTGCGCGAGGCAAAGCGTCCGGCGTTGAAATCAGCAAACCGGAAAATTTTCTGGTTGTAGCCCGTGTCATAGCCCAGCAGTTGCTTGACGCCATAATACATGCCGCCGTGACGGGTGTAGAGTTGGTCGCGCACGCCATAGACATCATCCAGCGTCATGGGCAACCAGCGACGCTGCCTCGCCATGTCCAAGGCGAATTCTACCGAAACCTGCATCGAGCCTGCAGTGTCGATTTCGTTCTTGTCTTCGATCACCGAGTTCAGAAGGCCAAAACGCACAACGGCATCAATGCTTGCTGTTTCACCGGCATAGTTGATCAGGGACCGATAGGCGAGGTCAAGGTCACGTTCGGTTCTGGCATTGCGGATGCGGGCCAGGAAACTGGCCTGCGGTGTCGGGTTGTTGTCCAGCCACTGCATGGCCATGCTGCCGCCCACAGGTATCTTGCCAAGCTTCTTGCGTAGAGCGGCTTCAGAAAGTTTGCCAAGGCCGGCAACGGGTGGGTCGGCTTTGAAGCCTGACTCCTGATCGATTACCGCAATCACTGCGCAAACATTTTCACGTGTCTGAGGCAGGTCGTGCAGTTGCAGCACGTCAAGCAAATCGAACGCCCAGCCTTTTGCATCCTGCACGTCGCGCTGTGCCTGTTGCACCAGCCTTGCGGTGATTAAAACATTGATCGTGCTGTCAGCGCTTGCAAGGCTTGCGAACAACAGGGCGAAGATCATTGAAATTGCGGAGATTTTTGCCATGCTGGCAGCTGTAGCACGGCAATTGGGAGAAAATCATGATCAGGCGGGAAGACTTTGGGAGAAGCCGGATATGTGATCCGAAAGTCGGTGACGTGAGGCACTTGTCATTATGTCGCAAACACGCTTTATATTTATCAGGGTGTCCAACAGGAGTAAGCCATGATCAAAATTCTCACCGCAGTTCTTCTCGCTGTAGGCATTGCAGTGTCGCCGGTTGAAGCAGTGCCGACGATGCCGCAAGCACCCGTGCCAGATAGTGGTTTCCGCCCTATCATCAAAGTTGCCACGTCCTATCAACGCAAGGCGGGTTACCGTGCCTGCCGGGCGCAATACGGCAGCAGGCTTGCCTATGTGACATTTCCAAGGGGGCGCTATATCTGCCACTTCCGCAAAACCAACAAGTCCTTGACGCGGCAGGCCGCCAACAAGTGTCGGAAAAGTGGATTGCGGCTGGCCAAGATCAATTCGATCCGCATCAAGGGAAATCAATCCATCACGCGCTATACCTGCAAGCGCTGACGCCTCAGGCAAGGTCCGCTTTGTGGTCTGAGGCCGTCAGCAGCTCGGATCGCTTTGCCGGATCGCCAAAACCGCCGCCGCCGGGAAGTTCCACAATCAGCGAATCGCCTTTTGCAATGATGTGATTGCCCTTGTCTTTGAGATGAGATCCTGATGCTCGATAGGCTGCACCGGCCCTGCCGGGTTCGCCACCTTCGCGACCCTGTGCGGCATGGCGGATGCGGTCGAAGGTGGCGGCCGAAATTGCGAAGGGTGCGTCTTCGCGGTTCAGGATTTCAATGCGCTGGCCAAGGCCGCCGCGATATTGGCCATGGCCACCAGAGCCTTTGAGGAATTGTTTCTGCCGGAACCACAGGGGACACTGGCCTTCGGTGATTTCAACGGGGATAGAACCCACGCCCGAGGGGAAGGCCATGGAGGACAGCCCATCCTGCCCTGGCCTGCCGCCGATACCACCCAGACCGATTGAAATGACGCCGAAGGGTGTTGCGTGTCTTGTCTCAGCGACTGGAACCTGTCCGTGGGCGGATGACAGTGAGAGGATCCAGATGGCGCCTGCACTTTCCGCCTGCACTTTGCCGGGCAGTGCCTGGGCCAGGCAGCCGAACACACAGTCGGCCAATTGCTGCCCCAGCACATGGCGTGCTGTGACGGGCGAGGGACGGACAGGATCGACGCAACTTCCTGCCTCGGTAATCATGTCGAAGACCGAGAGTGACCCGATGTTGTTGGGCACATGGGGTGCGATGACGGCTTTCAGTGCGAACACCGAATAGGCGAGGGAATAGGTGCGCGGCGAATTGATGCCGTAGAGCGATGCCGGTGATGTGCCTCGGTAATCCAGCAACACGCTGTCATTTTTGATCGTGAGTTTGCATTTCACCAGCAGCGGATACTCATAGCCATCAAGTGGCATCTCGTAGCTCCACTCACCCTCAGGCAATTCGCGGATGGCAGAACGGGCCGCTCTTTCTGATGTTGTGAGAATGTGTTTGGCGAGGGGTTCGAGTGACGTGAGTTTGAACTCCGTCATCATGTCAACAAGGCGTTTGGCACCTGTGTCATTGGCTGAAATCAACGACATGAGATCGCCGCGAACTTCCACGGGGTAACGCGAATTCGCAAGGATGACGGCGATCAAGTCTTCGTTGAGTTTGCCCTGACGCCGGATGGGCAGATGTGGCACCAGCGTGCCTTCCTCAAACGAAGAGTTGCCCTTCGCCGTCATGCCGACACCGCCCACGTCGATGACGTGGCAGGTCGACGCGAAAAAGGCCACGAGTTTTGATTCCAGGAAAACTGGCGTCAGCATGACATAATCAAACAAATGCCCGGTGCCGAGCCATGGATCATTGGTGATGTAAACATCTCCGGGCTTCATGATTGACGGAGGATATTTTCCAAAGAAATGTGCAACAGCCGTGGCCATTGTGTTTACATGGCCCGGCGTTCCCGTCATGGCCTGGGCGATCATGTGGCCTTCGACGTTGTAGACACCGGCGGACAAGTCTCCGGCCTCGCGCGTGATGGTGCCGAAGGCCGTGCGCAGAAGGGATTGCGCCTGTTCTTCGACAACCGCAACAAGCCGGTTCCACATGACTTGCGTGCGAATGGCATCGCGGGCGGATTTGCTCATCTCAGCGCTCCAAAATGATGTTGCGAAGGGAATCAATGCGGGCCGTAAATGCCGAGCCGACGATGGTCGAGGTCTCATGTTCAGCGATAATGGCGGGGCCATTGAGTTTTGTTCCGGGGGCAAGATCAAAGCGCCAATAGACCGGTGCCGACATCTGCTTGCCCAATCTTGCGTCAAACAATTTCAATCGACGGATGGCCTTCGGCTTGCCGCCACGCCTTGAAACAGCGACCTTGGCCATTGCGGGGATGGGTCCAGATACCGTGACTGACCAGGTCATGGCCTCTGCAGGTTGGCCCGGAATGTTGAGGCCATAGACGGTGCTGTAGGCTTTTTCGAAAGCTGCTTTCAAAGCAGGTCCGTCCTTTTTCGTCAGTATACGGATGGGTATGCCAACACGAATTTCATGGCCCTGGCCGACATAGCGGCAATCCGCGACGATGGTCAATGTTGGCCTAATTTTGCCAATCGCAGGAGCTACCTCCGTTGTTGCATGTCGTGTCATTTTCTTGAGCAGGGCGTTCACGGCAGCGGCATCAAAATCATCAAGCAGTTGAATGCTGCTCTGGGTGACTTCAAATGAAATTGGTGCCTGCAAAAAACCTATGGCCGAGCCCACGCCTGCGCCGACGGGCACAACGATGCGTCTGATACCGGTCTTTTCAGCGAGGCTGGTGGCATGCAAGGGAGCACCACCACCAAAGGCAATCATGGTGCAGGACGTGATATCGCGACCAAGTTCAATGGCATGTACGCGCGCAGCATTGGCCATGTTCTCATCGACGATTTCGGCCACGCCAGCGGCCGGCCAGAAGTCCTTGAGACCCAGTTTGTCGCCGATGTTTTTTTGCAATGCGGCTTTGGCGGCTTTGCTATCAAGTGGAATTTTCCCACCTGCAAAAAGGACTGGGTCAATCTTGCCCAACACCACGTTGGCATCGGTCACCGTTGGCTCCGTGCCGCCACGGCCATAGCACACCGGGCCAGGATTTGAGCCTGCACTGTCCGGCCCCACGGTGATGCGTTGCAGCTTGTCGACGCGCGCAGTCGAACCGCCACCGGCCCCAATTTCCACCATTTCGATGACGGGAATACGCACGGGAATGCCGGAGCCTTTCATGTCCTTGTAGGCTCGGGCGATTTCAAAGCGGTGGGCGCGTTCGGGTTTGTAGTTTTTCAGCAAGCAGATTTTCGCCGTGGTGCCGCCCATGTCAAAGGACACGACGTCCTTCAGTTTCAACTGCTCGGCCATGCGCGAGGCGAGAATGGCACCACCTGCCGGGCCTGACTCAACGAGGCGGATGGGGAAGCGGCAGGCGGCGTCAAGTGTCGTCAGGCCGCCACCCGACATCATAAGATAAAGTGGCGCATTCAGTTTCATGGCGGCGAGGCCTGTCTGCAAACGTTGCAGATAACCCGCCATCAAAGGCCGGACATAGGCATTGGCCACGGTTGTCGAGAAACGTTCGTACTCACGGATCTCCGGTGCCACTTCGCTGGACATGCAAATCGTGATGTTTGACGGTAGCAGCTTCCGCAACAGCTCGCTTACGCGCTTTTCATGGGCGTCGTGGGCGTAGGCGTGCAGGAAACCGATTGCTACAGCGCTTGCTTTCTCGGTCAAGATCTTTTCAGCCAAAGCCGGGATGGTGTTTTCATCCAGCGGCAACAGCACGTCGCCATTGACGGCAAGACGTTCATGGACCGTCAACCGCAGATGCCGTGGCACCAGTGGTGTTGCCCGGTTGATGTTGAGATCATAATGATCGAAGCGCTTTTCGTAGCCCTGTTCGATCACGTCGCGAAAGCCTTCAGTGGTGATGAAGACGGTCACGGCACCTTTGCGTTCAATCAATGCATTGGTGGCCAGGGTTGTGCCGTGAATGAAGACGCTCACGTCTTCAGATGCAATGCCCGCCTCAGCGATCAGTTTTGCGGCCCCTTCCAGCACGGCGATTTCTGGTGCCTGTGCGGTGGTAAGCAGCTTGCCACTCCAGCGTTTTGCGCCCTGTTCGAGAACGATGTCGGTGAATGTGCCGCCAATATCTGCGGCGAGCTTGTAAGGTGTTGCCATGGTCTGCACATGCCCCGGCCCGCGCAGTTTGACAAGTGGGCGGCACTGCGCTTCAACCGTGACAAGATGACAAAGATCACCATTCAGGATGTGGCCCAGCGGGCGGGCGTGAGCGTTGCCACCATTGACCGGGTGTTGAACCGCCGTCCGGGTGTACGCACGCAAACCGTGGAAAAGGTGGAAGGTGCCATACGCGAATTGAATTACCAGCCAGATCGCATTGCGGCGCGTCTGGCGCGGGGGCGAGAATACCGTTTCTGGTTCATCCTGCCCACCACGGCTGGCGAATTCATGCAAGCCATCATGCAGGAGGTGGAAGATTCTGCCCAGCGCATGAGTGGCGAGCGCGTGGCCATCATGGTGAAGCGTGTCGATGTGTTTGATGGTGAGTTGCTGGCCCATACGCTGGATGCGCTGGGTGAGGACGTGGATGGTGTCGCCGTTGTGGCATTGGATCATCCGGCAGTGCGGGAATCGATCAATGCATTGGTGGCGCGGGGCATCACTGTAGTGACACTGGTTTCCGACGTGCCGGGGTCGAAACGCACGCATT
Source organism: Hyphomicrobiales bacterium (assembly GCA_031398425.1). Classification (GTDB taxonomy): domain Bacteria; phylum Pseudomonadota; class Alphaproteobacteria; order Rhizobiales; family Aestuariivirgaceae; genus Aestuariivirga. Next base: position 20,722 of record JANNNG010000053.1, read on the forward strand.
TTGCCGGCATCGACAATTCATCGGCAGGTCGCACGGCAGCGGGTTTGATGGGGCGGTTTCTGAAAGGTCAAAGAGGCAAGGTCGGCCTGTTTGCCGGGTCATTGTCCTTGCGTGACCATATCGAACGCCAGTTCGGGTTTGAACAGGTGATGGCGCACGAGTTTCCACAATTTGAAATCCTGCCCGTGCGTGAGTCACGTGACGATGTGGGACGGACAGAGTCTCTCACTGCCCAGGTCTTGAAAGAACATCAGGACCTCATCGGCATTTACAACGTGGGTGGTGGTACCAAGGGCATTGTTGCAGGACTCGACTCCTCGGGCCGCGCCAAGGACATCGTCTTCATCGCCCATGAAATCACCGAAGGATCGCGCCGCGCATTGATCCGCGGAACGATTGACGCAATCATCAACCAGGATGCGGGGCACGAGGTGCGATCGGCGGTGCGGGTGTTGATTGCGAAGGCGGATCATTCGCCGCTGGTAGAGGCGCAGGAGAGGATCAGGATTGATATTTTCATGCGGGATAATTTGCCATAGCATTCCCTCTCCGTCATCGCTTCGCGATGCCACCTCTCCTGCAAGCGGGCGAGGATAAGAACGTTTTTCCTCGCCCGCTTGCGGGAGAGGTGGCAGTCGTGTGAGCGACTGACGGAGAGGGACTTCAGAGTTTTTTCAACCCCGCCTCAATCTGCGCCCGCCTTGCCTCCAGGAAGGGCGGCAGGGACAGGGTTTCACCCAGAGTTTCCATGGACTCGTCTGCGGCAAAGCCCGGTGCATCTGTTGCGATCTCGAACAATATGCCGTTGGGTTCGCGGAAGTACAGGCTCTTGAACCAGAAGCGGTCCACTGGGCCTGAGTTGGGGACGCGGGCCTGCTTCAGGTGTTCGGCCCATCTTGTATAATCCGCATACGGAATATTGAATGCCACGTGGTGCACCGCGCCCGCCCCCTGCCTTGCGGGCTGCAACAGAGGTTCGACGCGGACGTGCAGTTCCGAGACGGGACCTTCTGCGGCCATCTTGTATGCGTGAATGGAATCGTCGTTCTTGAGCAGGGTCATGCCCATGACGTTCGTCAGTACTGCATGGGTTGCAGCGAGATCGGGCACGCTCAGGGTAATGGGGCCAAGGCCGTGGATCTGATGCTCTGCCGGAATTGGAGATTTTTCCCACACGGCAAAGCCTGTATCGCTTTCATCGTTAACCAGAGACATCCTCTGACCCTCGAAGTCTTCAAAATCGAGGGTCAGACGTCCGAGGCGTTTTATTGGCTCCTTGAATGACACATTATTTTTGCTGAAGTGATCGGCCCACCATGTGAACGCATCCTCACCCTTGATGCGGAGTCCCGTACGCACTACGGCGTTGGTGCCGCGTTTTTCTGCTGCTGTGGGCCAATCGAAAAACGTGATGTCGGTGCCGGGGTTGCCTTTGCCATCGGCATAGAACAGGTGATAGGCGCTGGTGTCGTCCTGATTGACGGTTTTCTTGACCATGCGCAGGCCCAGCACCCTGGTGTAAAAGTGATGATTCTTCGGAGCGTCAGCGGTGATGGCGGTGAGGTGGTGGAAGCCTTTGAGCTGCATGGGATTTATCCTTTGCAGCCAAGCCTATCACAGACTTGAAACCTCTTCCACGCCTTCGGGCTGGCCCAGCACGAAACCCGTGCCATCCAGATTGTAGATGTCCGGACGGAAATTCACGCGGCCATCAGCGGTGGCCCAAGCTGTCAGATACATAAAGCGCACATCGGCTTCCCGTTGCACGGGCATCACCGTGGTTTCTTCCGACGCCGTGATCATTTCAAACTGGGCTTCATTGAAGCCGTCTTGTCCGGAAAGAATCCAATCAATGAACATGCGGACATTATCCACGCGCACGCAGCCTGAACTTTCAAAACGGGCGTTTTGCAGGAACAGTTCGCGGTGTGGCGTGTCGTGCATATAGACCATGAACGTGTTGGCAAAGTTCACCTTGACGGTGGCGAGAGAGTTGTGCGCACCGGGTTCCTGGCGGAAGTGGAACCGGTCAGCCGGCGTCACTTCCCAATCCACTGAGGTCGGGTCAATCTCCGGTCCGCCTACGCCATCAAACACACGGATGTGCATCTGGTCGAGGTAGGCGGGGTCCTTCAGATACTTTGGAAGAATGTCTTTGGCCACGATGGAGGCCGGTGCATTCCAATAGGGATTGAATGTGACGTCTGTGATCTTGCTGGCGAGCGTCGGGGTAGGTCGCGACACCTTGCCAACGACCACATTATGCCGGGCGTAGACGATGCCGTTCTCGACGGTTTCCAACTGTGTTGAGGGAATGTTGACGAGAATGTTGCGCTCGCCCAGACCCTCGGCATAGGTCGCCACACGGATCTGGTTCTGCTGCAACTGGAACAGGCGCTGGCCTGCGGCCATGTCCATGGCACCACGCGTGCGATTGTCTACTTTTCCAGTGGGCGCAATGCCGTGGTTGATCTGAAAACTGCGGACAGCACCGATGATTTGTCCGTCGTATACCTCAGGCGCGTCGACCGACATTGCATCAATGTCGAGATAGCCTTCACGCACCAGGCGTTCGCGGAGCGCCAGGACAGTTGGTCCCCTCGCCGATTTTTCCAGCTTGCCCTTCGGCAATTTTTGCCAGCCACCTGCGGCGACGATTTCCTCATAGAGTGCCACGGCTTCCTGCATGGCTTCAGATGAGCCTGCCGCGACCATGGCGGCTTCGTTCTGATCAACGATGACGCCGGTGCGTGTGGCAAGCTTTCCCGTCAAATCGATGCGCGGGGCCAAGGCCGCAACCGAGTCGGTTTGCTGGGCCACTGCGCGGCTGGACAGCAAGCCGAGACTTGCGAGCATCAGGGCGCGTCGGGAGAGCATGGGGTTCACGGATGTTCACTCAAAAAGGACACTGGTTGCCAGACTCGCCTGCTTGGGTAAACGTGGGCTTAAGGTCCGACAAAATTTCACGTTATTGGTTGCCCCAGAATTGGGGCAAAACCATGGGCAGCAGGTGCGCAGGCGCTCAAGCTGCCGAAACATTGTCCAGCGCATCGTTCTCGCCGAAGTCTGCCATGTCCTCCGCCCGGCGGCGGATGATGACGATGCGGGGGTTGTCGATGGTCGGCATGTCTGGCGTCAGCGGGGTTGCTGGTACTTCCTGGGGACGGGTCGCTTCAGGCTCAGGTGTCTGGTTGGCCCTGCGGATCACCAGTTTGGCACCGGTTGCGGCCGGCTCTTCCTTTTTGATTTCGGGAGCTTGAACCAGGACAGGCTTTGCAGCCGTTGCCGGGCGTTCAAACAGATTAGCGTCGGCAATGAAATATCTGGAACCTTGATCTGGATTGGCAGGTGCAATCGTGCTTTCAATCTCTGCAACCAGTTGTAGCGAACGCACAATCCCGGCGCTGCCATTAACTGTCGCGGGCATCGCCTTCTTTGCCATTTCCGCCATCTCCGCAAACAGGCGACCTTCTTTCGACAGGGCGTCTTTGCCGAGACCAAGTTTAATGAGGTCATTTCGCGCGGTGACAATGGCAGCCCGGACCTTGTTCAAGTCTTCGGGATTTGACGCCTGTGGCCCCAAATCTTCCATACGGGCTTCAAGCCGGGATATGGCTTTCAAAATGATTTGTGTGTCACGCTTTTGCAGGCGGGCTTCGAATTCCTGCAGGAACCAGCGCCCGCGCTTTGAATCCTGCACCGCTTCAAGAATATCATCGAACGACAGCCGGGTTTCAGCGGCCTCAAGGTCGGACATCAACGCAAACTCCCACACACTTACCCCGGCCCGCCAAAACACGCATGGCTTGCCTGCACGCATATTCATACAAACTGGTTTATCTTTGGTTTAGACCGCGCGTTATGACGGCGCGCGTGTTCGGATTTCGCATTTCCATGGCCTATGCCCTGATGATGATCGGGTCAGGCGTGCAATTACCGTTTTTGCCCCTCTGGTTGAAGGCGAAGGGCCTTGACAATGCCAGTATCGCTCTCGTCGTGGCGGGCATGATGGCGGTCAGGGTTCTGGGTGCGCCGCTGTTTGCCTGGATGGCGGATCATTTTGGCAACCGCAAACTGGTCATTCAACTCTGCGCCGGGTTTGCTTTTGCGGCCTATCTGTTGCTTGCCATCAGTAACGGGTTTGGCCCCATCACCACCATGGCGCTGATTGCGGGCTTCATGTTTGCACCTGTGTTTGCCTTGACCGAAGGCTTCAGCGTTGATGGTGCTGCCCACCATCGGCTGGATTATGGCCGCTTGCGGCTATGGGCGTCGTTAAGTTTTCTCACAGGCAGCCTGGTTTCGGGCGCCTTGCTGACACAGCTTGATCCACTTTCAACGGCCTGGCTCTTGGCGCTGGCACAAGGCTTGGCATTTCTCGCCAGCCTGTTACTGCCGGATGAGCCTGCACAATCGAAACCTCAGGAAGTCGGCGAAGACATGTTGGGCCGTGCACGGGACTTGTTTTTTGGTTCGAGTTTTCCGTTGCTGATGCTGGTGGCGGGGCTTGGTCAGGCCAGTCACGCCATGCTTTACACCTCAAGTTCCCTGCACTGGACGTCGCTGGGGTTCAATTCATTTGATATCGGCCTTCTCTGGGTGGTGGCTGTGACAGCGGAGGTCTTGCTGTTCGGCTTTTCCAACCGGCTGCTGGAGGCGCTCGGCCCGTCTCGATTGTTGATGATCGGTCTTGCTGGTGGAGTGCTGCGCTGGACCATGATGGCCACGTTCACGAATTACGGAATGTTGATGCTGGCGCAGATGCTGCACGCCCTGTCCTTCGCATCGGCGCATCTGGGGGCCATGCATTTCATCCGCTTGATGGTGCCCGTCAATTTTCGCAACCGGGCGCAGGGCGTTTACTCAGCCCTGTCTGGCGGCGTGTTGATGTCGACCACGGCCTGGGCGTCGGGCTGGCTTTATGGTACCTGGGGCGGGCAGGCCTACTACGGCATGGCGCTGGTGTCGCTGACAGCGCTTGTCATGGCTGTGGTCTTGATGCGCTTTAACCCCAGAGTGCGCGCGGCGGGGGCTGCATGAAGCTGCCGATATAGGCGACACTGTTGTCGCGGTCTCTGGACAAAAGCAGCGGTCCATCCAGATCAACATAGTCAGCCAGCTGCGCCACCAGAAAGGCAGGTGCCATGGCCAGTGATGTGGCGAGCATGCAGCCAACCATGACCTTGAAGCCGTCAGCTCTTGCGGCTCTTGCCATCTCAAGGGCTTGCGTCAGCCCTCCGGTCTTGTCGAGCTTGATGTTGACGGCATCATACTTGCCACGCAGCCTGCGGAGGCTCTCAACGCCATGGGCTGATTCATCCGCGCAGATCATCGTGGTGCGGGGCAGACCGCGCAACACTTCATCGTCTTCAGAAGGCAGAGGCTGTTCCACCAGTTCCACGCCATATTTTGTGCAAGCCGCCAACATGGCTGGCAGAACATCTGGCAACCAGCCCTCGTTGGCATCCACAATCAGCCGGGCTTTTGGTACCGCAGCGCGAATTGCAGCAAGGCGGTTCTCATCGCCTGGCCGCCCCAGTTTCAGTTTCAGCAATGTGCGGCCCGTTGCGGCCCTGGCTGCTGCTGCCATGGCCTCGGCGGTATCAAGACTCAAGGTGTAGGCGGTCGTCAAGGGTTGCGGTTCGCTCAGTCCGGCATGTTCCCAGGCGGCCCGGCCGGACACTTTGCAGAGCAGATCCCACATGGCGCAGTCCAGTGCGTTGCGGGCGGCGTGGGGCAAGGCGAGGGCGGCAATCTGTTCCAGTGAATCGGGCGCTTCAATGGTGGGCTTGGCCTGTTCCAATGCATTCAAAACCTGCGGCACGGTTTCATTGTATCGGCCATAGGGAACACATTCGCCACGCCCGATGTGACCATTGCGGGCGAGTGTGACCACTACAACATCGGCCACGGTCTTGCTGCCGCGCGCAATGGTGAAGGTGCCGGCAATCGGCCAAGTTTCATGGGCACATGAAAACTGCATTACGGACATAGTGATGGGGTCATCTATATCGCTGCCGATCAGCTCTCAGCCAACCGCCCGGAGGCCTCACCCAGCATCATGTAGACCTGGCCGGACTGCGAGGCGAGCACGGCATCCACCGTGTTGGTGCCGCCTTGAACCTCGGTCAATGTATCCAGCAGTTTCTCGAACAAGCGGATGTAGGAGGTGATGCGGGATTTCAGCAAACGCTCTTCGCGATAGCGGCTGGCAATGTTGGCCACCGCACGTTTGCCACGAGAGTCGCTCAGGCGCTGGGTGTAGACACCCTTGTCTCCGGCCACATAGCGCTTTTCAAGATCACGGGGCAGGCTGTCGTCGAGAGCTTCCACCACTTCTCGCGAAGCAGCATGCAGCTTCACGGTGTAGGCGGCGATCTCCTTGGCCACATTGGCGGGCATCGGGTCAGCCATTTCTTCGCGGCGGCGCGGCGTTGGCTTTGCAGTTGCACTCCCCGACAGCGCTTTCACGCTGGCGGCAATCTGGGCCATGGTGCCTTCAACACCGTTGGTCCGCTCCGGAGCTGGTTTCGGGGCGCTGATCGTTCCGGCGGGAGCGGAGAACGAGGCGCCCTCAGGTTTTCCCGGCGTGGACCCTCGCGGTGCGATGTATCCCGGACCGGAGAAGTCCATGCTGCCGGACTGGCGGCGGACGACTTCTGACAAGGCATTCAGCGCTGAAATCTGGTCGGCCACAACTTTCCGCATTGCATCGGCATTGTTGCGTGTTTCTTCGGGAAGATCGATGACAGCGCGTTTCAATTCGCCGCGCGCTGAGTCAATGTCCTTGACGACCTGCTGGGCGGTAATGCGCATATCCTGCGCCGTCTGCTGGAAGTCGCTGGCGGTGGACGACAGCATTTCGTTCATGCTGGCAAGAGCCCGCTCATGCTGCTCGCGCAAGACACGGGCCGCCTGATTGACCTGGCCTACGGAAGAACCTTCCAGACGTTTCAGTTCGTCTTCCAAACGCAGCATGGACTGGTTGGTCTGGTCGGCCACGATGCGGCTGATGTCCTTGGCGCGGCTTTCCGCACTGGTAAGGGAATCCTCAATCAGGGTCATGTAGCTGGTCATGACGGCGTCGACTTCCTGGGCGCGGCGCTGGGCGTCACTGACCAATGTGTCGAGGGCGTCGCGACGGCTCTCCATCATGTTTTCCATTTCGCTGTTGAACTTTTCAACCGAGCGATCAACCAGTGCTGTCACGTCTTCGAGACGTTCAGACATGCGTGTACCCGTCACCTCCAGTTTGCCCGTGAGCTGTGTGGATATGCTGTCCAGCTTTTCGTCGAGTTCAGTGGCAGCGGTTGCCACCTGTTCGGCAAAGTAGGTGTTGGCGGTCTGAATGTGACCCGAGAATTTTTTGCTGACATCGTCCAGTGTTCGCGTGGATGACGCCGTTGCGGTTTCAACCTGATTGCCAAAGGCGAGGCTGTTGGATTCGAGTGTCGTGGCAAAGCGTTCCTGGGCGTCGCCGATGACATCGGTGAGACGGTCGTGCAGGTTGTCGAGCGTGCTGGTGACCTTGATCTGCATGTCGCCCAATGTGCTGGAAAAACGGCTGTGTGAACCGCCTATGCCGTTGGTGAAGAGGTTCTGTGCTTCCTCCAGTGTGCCGACAAAACGATCCTGCAAGTCGCCAAGTGATTTTGACGAGGCTGCCGTGGCGTTGACCAACTGGTCGGCAAAGAAGGTGTTGGCCCCTTCGATGGCGCCAGAGAATACGCGCTGGGCCTCGCCGAGATTGCGATTGGACTGGGTCGATGCATCGACAAAATCTTCCGCCGCCTTGTCGATCCTGTCGACCAACAGGCCGGTATCCTGTTCGAAGCGACCGGTGATCTGCATGGTGGTCTGGCCGAGGCCTTCCGAGAAGGCATCCTGTACCCGGTCGATACCGGATTCGAACACCGACTGGGCCCGACCCAGGCGCGACTGGATTTCGTTCGATGCGGTGTCGAGCGCCGTCACGAAGGTGTTGCTGGTGCTGCTGAGGCGCCCCGACACATCGGCTGTGACCTGTTCCAGATGCGTTGTTGCAGTATCGAGGCGTTCGCCGAGATCGCGCGCCGTGCCGCTGAGGTGTTCCGTCATGCGGTCGGTGTTGCTGCTGAACAGGCCTGTCAATTCCGTCGTGGCCTGGTCCAGCTGGGCCCCGATGCGGGTTTCCGTCTGATCCAGCAAATTGCCCAGCGTGGTTGATGACACATCAAGTTGTCGCGTGAGTTTCTCGGTCACATCAGCCACGCGGCCTGTGACAGAACCTGCGGTCATGTCAATGTTTTCGTTGATGCGCAGTGCAATCGATTCCATTTGATCGGCGATATGCGACGAGGACTGTTCCAGCTTCGCAATCAGCTGGGTGGAAGTGCCCTGCATGACGCTGGTGACGCTGCCTGCCGTACCTTGCAGCATTTGCACCAGATCATCGCGCGTTGCATCCAGCTTGTCGACAAAGTCGCCGGAGATGGAGATTAGGCGTTCGGTGACGGAGCCCGTCGAGTTTTCAATGTTCTGCGATACGGCAACACCGGAATCCTGCATCTGACGTGTGACAATGTCAGAGGTTTCCTTCACATGAGCCGCGATAGTGCTGCTGGTCGAGATCAAGAGATCATTGATGGCTGAGCCAGAGGACTGCATCTGGTTGACCACAAGGCTTGCCCCGTCGGATACGCGCTGGCCAACCTGCTCTGCCGCATTTTCCAAAGTGGTCGATGCCATGTGGAGTTTTTCCATGGCGCGGCTGTAGGCCGTGTCATAGGTGGCGGTGATGGCATCCGACGTGTTGCGGATCGTATTCGAAACGGTCGAGGAATATTGCCCAAGATCAGCCGACAGGGCATTGGCAGCTTGCGCAATGCGATCGGTGTATTCCGTGCCGCCGGTTTGCAGATTGTGCAGCATGTTCTTCGACGTGATGTCAAAGTTGGCCATGATTTGCGAGGCTGAATCTTCGATGCTGTCAGTGTATTGCTGTGTTGTGGCATTCACCGTGCTGGCGACAAGCTCGGCGTGCTTGCTCATCTGGGCCGTCAGGGTGTTGCTGGCCTGTTCGATGCGACCCACAGCTCCCGCACTTGAGGCATCAAGATTGCCCAGCAACGAGCCTGCGGCCTGATCGATACGGCCCACCACATCGGCACCTTGGGTGCTCAAGCCCGTCAACAGGCCTGACGCCGCCTGATTGATGCGGCTTGTCACATCAGATCCCGATGCATTCAAGCCACCCAGCAGGTTCTGGCTGCTTTCCTCGATGCGGCCCAGAATGGTATTGCTGGTCATGTGGAGGCCACCCAGCACGTTGGACGACACGCTGTCGAGGCGATCCGTCAATTCGCGGCTGGTGCTGGTGAGGCCGGTCATGAGGCTGCCAGCGGCACCTTCAAAACGGTCTGTCAAGTCGGTGCCGGTGGCATTGAGACCGCCCAACAGGCTGCTTGCCGCATTCTCGAAGCGGGCGTTCAAGTCACCGCCTGTTGTATTGAGGCCATTCAACAGATTGAGTGACGACCGCTCAATGCCGGAAAGAATCTGGTTGCCGGCTTGATCAATGCGCAGGGTGTAGGCTTCAGTGTTCACCACCATGGCGTTGGTCACAGTGTTGGTCTGGTGATTCAGGTGATCGACCAGTGCGCCCGAGGCCTGTTCGATGCGACCTGCAAAGTCAGACCCGGAAGATGTGAGTTGGGCAAAGAACTGGTTGCCGGTCTGGTCCAGCCCGGCCAACATCTGGCTCCCTGCTGATTCAATGCGCTGCGACAGGTTCGCTGTGGCGGTGTTGAAATTGGCGTTGATCTGGGTCGCGGCGAGGTCCACGTACTGCGACAGATCGGTGCGGGCCTGGCCCACGCGGCCTACAAAATCGCCCACGATGCCTTCCAGCCCTTGTGTCACGACGCCACGACTGTCTTCGATGCGCTGGGCGGTTTCCACACCGGACTTTTCAATGAGGCCAGCAATTTCGTTGGTGGTGGCCTTGAGGTGGTAGGTGATGTTGTCGCCCACCGTGGTCACAGTGTGGGAGAGTTCGCCCGCGGCATTGCGGATGTCTGTGGCCGACGAAGTGCTGAGGCGCGAAATCGTCGTTCCCACTTCATGGTTGGCTTGCGTCAACTGTTCCGTGCTCTGGCGCAGCAGGGCCATGAGGTTTGACTCCATGCCCTTCACTTCCCCGCCAAACTTTGATTGTTCTATGGAGAGTGAGGCCGTAGCGCTGTTCAAAGTCTGCACATAGTCCTGCAACTGGCTGGAGAAACCATGAAAATCTCCTATGAGTGA
>JANNNG010000057.1:0-13854 GCA_031398425.1 Hyphomicrobiales bacterium
TGGTAAAGCACAGCATCGACAGCATTCCAGGAAATGCAATGGGCCCAGCGCAAGCCGAGAATGGCGAGTTGTGCGCGGATGACGGGATCCAGCAGATCATTGACAGCATTCATGAGCGATCTCCCCGGCGGGAACGGCCCCGCCATCATGCGTTCATGACTGATGTTTTTAATGGTGTAAAGATGAATTTACATCATTGGTTGATGTTGCCGTAAATCAATATTTGATGTGTTTACATCTCTTTAATCCAATAAAACGTCGCTGTGAGCGTCGTTCTTCATGGGTTGGGTGCACGCATTGCTGTTGTGTTGTCCGGTGATCAAGTCTAATGAACTGTTATATCAGTTTGCAAGATGAATGCACCATGGGCCTCGATCTCGTTTCAAAACCCTCCATGATCCGCTTGAATGGCGCCGACAATGTGCTGGTCTCCACGCGCATTGTTGAAAAGGGTGAAACCACGCTTGAAGGCGTGGAGACCCGAGCCCGGATCATGCGGGGCCACAAGATGGCATCCACGGTGATTGCTGCGGCAACGCCAATCCGAAAGTTTGGCCAGATCATCGGCTTTGCAAAAGACGATATTGCGGCGGGTGACTGGGTGCATGAGCATAATGTGGTCATGGGTGAATTGGCCCACGACTATGCCTATGCTCAAGCGGCCAAGGCGGAACCGGTGTTGCCTGAGGCGGAGCGCGCCACCTTTCAGGGCTATCGCCGCAAGAACGGCAAGGTGGGCACGCGCAACTACATCGGCATCATGACCTCGGTGAATTGCTCGGCCACCGTGGCGACATTGATTGCCAGGGAAATGTCGAAACCCGGCGTGCTGGATGATTATCCCACGATTGATGGCGTGGTGGCGCTCCGGCAGGATAATGGCTGCGTCATCGACTATCGCGGCGTCATTTTCGACACCTTCAAGCGCACCGCCTGGGGTTATGCCACCAATCCCAACATGGGTGGCGTCATGATGGTGGGTCTGGGCTGCGAGGGCTTTCAGATTCCCCGCTTCAAGGAAGCTTACAAGGTTGAGGAAGGCGACACCTTCCGCACCATGACCATTCAGGAAACCGGTGGCACGCGGAAAACCGTGGAAGCTGGTGTGGCTGCCGTGCGCGAGATGCTGAAGCATGTGAATGACGTCAAGCGCGAGACATGCCTTGCCTCCGATCTGATCGTGGCGCTGCAATGCGGTGGCTCCGACGGTTATTCCGGCATCACTGCCAACCCGGCACTGGGGGCAGCGGTTGATATTCTGGTGCGCCAGGGAGGGACTGGCATCCTGTCCGAGACGCCGGAGATTTATGGTGCAGAGCATCTGCTCACGCGGCGTGCGGCAACGCGTGAGGTGGGTGAAAAACTGGTGGGCATCATCAAGTGGTGGGAGGATTACACCCGCCGCAACAACATGGAAATGAACAACAACCCCTCGCCCGGCAACAAACTTGGTGGCCTCACGACCATTCTCGAAAAATCTCTTGGCGCTGCTGCGAAGGGCGGCACTACCACCTTGCAGGCAGTCTACAATTACGCTGATCCTGTAACCGCCAAGGGCTTCGTGTTCATGGACACACCGGGTTACGATCCCGTTGGGGCGACGGGCCAGGTTGCGGGTGGGGCCAACCTCATGTGCTTTACCACGGGTCGTGGATCAGCCTATGGCAACAAGCCCTGCCCTTCCATCAAGCTTGCCACCAATACGCCGATCTACCACCAGATGATTGAGGACATGGACATCAATTGCGGCGATGTGATTGAAGGTGTGTCGCTGGCGGACAAGGGCCAGCAGATTTTCGATTTGATGTTGAAAACTGCGTCGGGCCAGAAAACCAAGTCCGAAGAACTGGGCTACGGCGAGAACGAATATGTGCCCTGGTATATCGGCGCTGTGATGTAACTGCGGCGCGCTGAATTTCATTTGAACCCATCGCCTTCAACACACCCCGAAGACGTGTCCTTGCTCCTGTACAGCGATGGGGGGCCTCCCTGGCCCTATGCGATCGCCACACGGACCATGATCGCGGTTCTTCTTTGACGGTTGATCTTGATAGTGTATAATATACACTTATTAGTTCGTTCTTTCAATACACGAAGCAGGAGCATTGCATGATTTTTAGCGCGGACTTCGCTGTTGCCACTGACATCGTGGTTTTTTCCATTCTCAATCAGGAGCTTATGGTTCTCCTGGTCAAACGGGGCAGTGCTCCTTTCGAAGGCGCCTGGGCTTTGCCCGGTGGTTTCGTGCGGCCCAATGAAGGGTTGGAAAGCTGTGCCAGACGGGAACTCGAAGAAGAGACCGGCCTGTCCGATCTTTACCTCGAGCAGCTCTACAGTTTTGGCGACGTCGACCGTGATGCGCGGGGGCGGGTGCTTTCCGTGGCCTATCTCGCACTGATGCGGGCGGGATCGCACAAGGCGACGGCTGCGCGTGATGCAGCCGACTCGCAATGGATAGCAGTGTCACGCCTGCCAAAACTGGCCTTCGACCATGACAAGATTCTGGACATGGCCGGCAACCGTCTCACCACGAAGATCAAGTATTCTTCCCTGGCCTTGCAATTGATGCCTGATGAATTCACTCTGGCCGAACTGCAACAGGTGCACGAAATCCTGTCGGGCCGCGCCCTCGACAAACGCAATTTCCGCAAGCAGGTTGCGGCACAGAATGTGGTCATTGAAACCGGCTACGAGCGCATCGCGGGTGCCCACCGGCCAGCGGCACTCTATCGCGCGGTACACGGGCGCGATGTGGTTTATCTTGAGTAAATTTTTGCGCGTGGGGACGTCAGCTTACACGCCATGATGCAGCGTGTGGCCGTGGACTTTCAGCCATTTCTGCGCTGTTCGCGTGTGGGGGCAATGCGTCAACACCAGACGCCAGAAGCGGGGACCGTGGTTCATTTCCTTAAGATGTGCCACCTCGTGGGCTGCCACATAGTCAAGCACATGAGGCGGGGCCAGAATCAGCCGCCATGAATAGGACAACGCCCCATCCGCCGTGCAGGAGCCCCAGCGGCTTTTCTGATCGCGCACCGCGAGTTTGGAGAAGTTGCAACTCATTTTCGCAGCATAATTTGAAGAAGCCTTGCGCAGGTCAGTTGCGGCTTCGCGCTTCAGCCATTCAACAAGGCGGCGTTGCCAATGGGTGTCAACGCCGGAAACAGAAATCGTTCGGGCTTCGTGGTCAAGCTGCACAAGGCCGCGGGATTTTCCGGTGCGGACGATCTGCACCTCCAGACCGCGCAACATGACTTTGTCCGTAGACAGATCATTTTGTCTTCTGCCGCGATGGGCGAGCGTGTTCTGCATCCAGATTTTCGATGCTTCGACAAAACGCTGCGCTGACATCTGACTTTGCCGTTTTGGCATGGTGAGTGCAAAGCTTTCACCGTCGCGATTCAACCGCAAGACCATGCGCCGCGCCGTGGCATGGTGCTTCAGGTGGATGACGACAGGCGTGCCTTCCAGATCAAGAGTGATGGGGGCAAACGGCTTTGGTGGTGCCGGGGCGGATTTGCCAAACAGCATCTGCCGCAACGGCAGCATGGATCAGGTCTTGGCGTGGGTCTGGGTGAAGCTGTTGATCACCGGCACCACGTCGCTCAAGAAACGCTTTCCCGAAAACACACCATAATGACCAACACCCTTTTGCACGTGATCGGTTTTCATCTCCGAAGGCAGGCTCGAACACAGTCTGTGGGCGGCCTGTGTCTGACCGGGGCCCGTGATGTCGTCGCGCTCACCTTCGATGGTCAGGAGGGCGGTTTCAGTAATGGCTTCGGGGGTCACGTGTTCACCGCGATAGTAATAGGTCCCCTTGGCCAGCCGCTGGTTGATGAACACGCGTTCGATGGTTTGCAGATAGAATTCCGCGTCAAGGTCCATGACCGAGAGATATTCATCGTAGAAATCCTGCAGCTTGTCAGCGGAGGGAACGTCACCTTCCACAAGATGCCAGTAAAGGTCGCGATGGGCCGTCACGTGACGGTTGGTGTTCATGGAAATAAAGCCCGCGAGTTGCAGAAAGCCTGGATAGACCTTGCGGCCTGCGCCCGCATGGGGGGCTGGCACATCGGAGATCATGTTGTTGCGAAACCAACTTTCGCCTTTGTCCTGAGCCAGTTTGTTGACAGCGGTGGGGTTGAAGCGTGTGTCCACAGGACCGCCCATCAGGATCATGCTGGAGGGTACAAGTGGATCCTTTCGCGCATTCATCAGCGACACTGCAATCATCACCGGAACCGAGGGCTGGCACACCGCCATCACATCAGCGCGTTCGCCGAGGACATGCAGCATCTCGATGACATAATCGGTATAGTCATCAAGATCGAAAGCACCTTCCCTGGCGGGCACGGTGCGGGCGTCAGCCCAGTCGGTGACATAGACGTCGTGGGCCGGCAACATGCCCTCAACGGTGTTGCGCAAAAGTGTGGCGTAATGTCCCGACATGGGTGCAACAATCAAAAGCTTGCGGCCCGGCGGCACATCCTTCTTCCTGAAGTGCAGCAGGCGGCAAAACGGCTTTTGCCACACCACATGTTCTTCCACGTCCACAATGCCATCAGCAGTCTTGATAGTGTCAATTTCGAAATCAGGTTTGGAATAGCGTCGCGTAAAGCGCTCGAACATATGCAGCGACGCCTTGGCCTGCTTGCCAAACTGCGTGCCGCTGAAGGGGTTGGACTCATTCAGCCAGAACTCCGCTCCGGCCCTTGCAGCAAAGCGCAAGGGCACCATGGCGGCGTGCTGCATTTCAAACATCTGGTAGAGCATTGGCCGTAAGCCCCCTGTTGTGCAGTGCGATTTAACCTTCAGCAAAGAGGTTAACAACCCCTCACGACCGATGTTTGGGTCTAAGTGCGATTCAAAGCCAGTTTCAGCCCTGTTGCGAATGCCTTGGCATCCGTTGAATAACTGAAGTGTTTCAAGAACTTGCCGTCCGCCCCCATGAGATAAATGATGGCCGAATGATCCATCTGATAGTTTTGGGGATCAGCCTTGTTTTCCACTTTTGCATAAAAAATCTTATAGACCTGTGCCATTTCGGCCACTTGCGCGGGACTTCCCGTCAGGCCAATGAGGCGCTCGCCGAAATTGCCGACATAGGCCGCCATGACGTCGGGCCTATCGCGCTCAGGGTCCACAGTCACGAAGATCGGCTGAATATCAGCCCCTGTTGCGCCAAGATCGTCAAGAGCCGCAGCCATCACCTGCAACTCTGTGGGGCAAATGTCCGGGCAGAAGGTGAAGCCGAAGAACAACAGCATCGGCTTTCCGAGAAACGTCTTTTCTGTAACAGTTTCACCGTTTTGATTGACCATGGTGAAGGGGCCACCCACCAGCGCCGTGCCGGAGCCGATGGTCATGGATTTTGTCATCAGCAGCGCATAGGCTCCGAGGGCCAGGGCCAGCAGCAATATCATCGTCCCAAAGATGACAGACATTCTGAAGTGTGTGCGGGTGTTTTGCATGATCGGTGCGCATCCTCTAACATGGACCATACCAAACACCTTTAGGCTACACTGTCACGGGGATTAACACCGGAAAGCATGACCGACACGCTCCGCAGTTTCGCACCACGGCTTCTTGGTATTGGCCAGCATCAGGCCCCCATTCGCTTGCGCACGCTCATACGTCTGCGCTGGCTGGCCGTCATTGGCCAGACCGGCACCGTGTTGCTGGTTTCGTTCATGCTGCAATACCAGCTTCCGCTTGCATCCTGCCTTGCTGTCATTGCCTTGTCGGCCTGGCTCAACGTGTTTCTGGCCCTGCGGTGGCGTTCTGGGCAAATCCTGTCAACGCGCGCAGCGGGTCTTTTGCTGGCCTATGATGTGGTGCAACTGGCGGGGCTTTTGTATCTGACGGGTGGATTGGAAAATCCGTTTGCCTTTCTGTTTCTGGTTCCCGTCACCGTGTCTGCCACATCGCTGTCATTGCGCTGGACACTGGCACTGGGAATGATGGCTTTTGGGTTTTCGACACTGCTTGCGTTTTATCATCTGCCGCTGCCGTGGCGGGCCGGTGAAAATTTCGCGCTGCCCGCAACCTATGTGGGTGGCATGTGGATAGCCATTGTGTGCGGCACGGGATTTTCCGCTGTCTATGCCAGACGCATGGCGGAGGAAGCGCAGTTGATGTCAGCTGCACTCAGCGCCACGGAAATGGTGCTGGCACGCGAACAGCGGCTTTCAGCACTGGATGGTCTCGCTGCGGCCGCAGCCCATGAACTGGGAACGCCGCTTGCCACGATCGCATTGGTCGCCAGGGAATTGAAACGGGAACTGCCGGGTGTGACGCCCCATGCCGAAGACATTGATCTATTGATCAGCCAGGCGGCGCGTTGCCGGGAAATTCTGGCAAGGCTTTCCAAACGTGAGCATTCGGAAGACAAGATTTTCGGCCAGGTGAAAATCTCGTCCCTGCTGGAAGATCTGGCGGCCCCATTGCGGGGCTCTGATGTGCAGATCAAGGTGTTCTGCCAGGCAGACGGCAATGAACCCCAGGAACCCGTGTTGTTGCGCAACCCCGGTCTTGCCTATGGTCTTTCCAACATTCTCGAAAATGCCATTGACTTTGCCAAAAGCTGGGTTGAGGTCAATGCCACCTGGACGGCTTCAACGATCAGGTTGAAGGTCATGGATGACGGACCGGGTTTTGACAGTTTCATTTTTGACCGGCTGGGTGACCCTTTCGTGACCACGAGGCCCGGCTATGATGAAGCGGTGGACCAGCAGGGCGCACGCGGCCACGAAGGCATGGGGCTGGGATTGTTCATTGCCAAGACCCTGCTGGAACGCTCCGGTGCCACGGTGACGCTCGCCAACCGCCCCCCGCCTGATCAAGGGGCGGATGTGACACTGCAATGGCAGCGCTCCAGTATTGATGTTGGCGAGGCCTCGGCAAAACCCCTAGATGCTAAACCAAGCGCCCGCCCGTAGCGTAATGTGAGTATGAACATCATGATCCACCCGCAAGACAAAACCCTTCTGCTTGTCGATGACGACAAGCCATTCCTCACCCGCCTGGCAAGGGCCATGGAAACACGAGGCTTTGCTGTTCGCATGGCGGATACAGTGGCAGAAGGCATCGCCCATGTGAGGTCGCAGGCACCTGGCTATGCCGTTGTGGATTTGCGCCTGGGCGATGGCAATGGTCTTGATGTCATTGAAGCGCTGCATGCCGCACGACCAGAGGCGCGTGTCGTGGTGCTCACGGGCTATGGCAATATTGCAACTGCTGTAACCGCTGTGAAACTCGGTGCCATCGATTATCTCGCCAAACCCGCCGACGCGGACGCAGTCTATGGAGCACTGATGTCGGAAACGGCGGAAGCCCGCAATGCCTTGCCGGAAAACCCCATGTCCGCAGATCGTGTACGCTGGGAACATATCCAGCGGGTGTTTGAACTCTGCAATCGCAATGTGTCGGAAACGGCGCGGCGGCTCAACATGCATCGGCGCACATTGCAACGGATCCTGGCCAAGCGCGCGCCGAAGTAATTTCCTCTCCGTCACACGTTCCGCGTGCCACCTCTCCCGCAAGCGGGCGAGGATAGGTTTTTCCTCGCCCGCTTGCGGGAGAGGTGGCATCGCAAAGCGATGACGGAGAGGGACTGTTACGTCACGGATCCCATAACCCGTGCAAGCGTTGCGCCGCTGTGCGTGCAAAGGCCAGCGTGACAGCCTTGCGCCTTGCCGCCGCCAGTGGGTGGCAAGGCGCATCGCGAATGATCTCCGCACCATAGTGGTCTGCCACAATCAACCCTGCATCTGCAGGCAGGATTACCACGTCCAGTGTATGGGGCACAGCAAACGACAGCTGATCGCAATAGTCGCGGTATTCCGGCCATTTGGCATCGACATGGAAATCTTCGGGCGATGACTTGATTTCGATGATCCAGATCGAGCCATCCGGTTTGATGGCGGTCACGTCGGCGCGGCGCCCTGAAGCCAGGGTGAACTCTGTCAGGACAGCGCAGCCCAGGTCCCGCATCAACCGGCACAAACCACGTTGCACGCTGGCCGCCGTTACGGATTGGCGGCCATCCGGCCGGGGCACGAAGTAAGTTGGCGATGGTCCGGACAGCGACATCGGGCCGAAGCTGATCTCAGCTTTTTGGTTTTGACGCGAGGATCATGATGATCTGGCGACCCTCAGGCTTGGGTTCCAATTCCACCTTGGCCATGTCCGCCATATCGGCCTTGACGCGCAGCAGCAGTTTGTAACCCAGATCCTGATGGTCCATTTCGCGGCCTCTGAAGCGCAGCGTGAACTTGACCTTGTCGCCCTCTTCGAAAAAGCGGCGGGCCGCCTTCATCTTGGTGTCAAAGTCATGGTCGTCAATCATCGGCCTCAGCTTGATTTCCTTGAGTTCGATGACCTTCTGCTTCTTGCGGGCCTCAGCTGCCTTTTTCTGTTCCTGGAAACGGAACTTGCCATAATCGAGAATCTTGGCAACCGGGGGCTGGGCGTCCGGGGAAATTTCAACAAGATCAAGGCCGGCCTCATCCGCCATGATCAGGGCCTGTCTGGTGGGCACCACGCCGACATTGGCGCCGTCGGCTCCAATGAGCCGCACTTCGCGCGCTTCAATGCGGTTGTTGATCCTGTGCTCATCCTCGCGCTGTGGCGGGGGGGCGTTGCGGTTTGTCGAAGGGCGGCGGGGTGGTAGGCTCAAGCGTCAAATCTCTCCGGTTGTTGGGCACCAGATGGCATGAATTGCGAATCCGGCTCAAGGTCGTTAGCAAGAAACACTTGCAAAATGAAGGGCAATTCGAAGATGGCCAATCTGGCGTTCGACGATCAACTGATGGATGTCAGGCTGGCTTACCTAAAAGACGGGCCGAACGATGAATTCGGCCCTTGCGGCTTTTTCTGGCTGGGTGGCTTCATGTCAGACATGATGGGCAGCAAGGCGGAAAGTCTCGCTGACCTTGCCCGTGCCAGGCGGCGCACGTGCCTGCGTTTTGACTATTCGGGGCACGGCAAGTCCTCAGGCGCTTTCATCGACGGCACGATTTCCCTTTGGCTGGAACAAGCCACCCATATGTTCATGAACCATACCCGAAACAAACGCATCATCGTGGGGTCGTCCATGGGGGGCTGGCTGGCGCTGCTGCTGGCAAAACGCTTGCAGATCGAGGACCCGCAAGTCTTCCGCCGCATCGGTGGCCTGTTATTGATTGCGCCCGCAACCAATATGACACGCGATCTGATGTGGGCCAAGATGTCTGGAGATGACCGCGAAACACTGGTGCGTGAGGGGGTTTGGCGGCAGCCTTCGGATTATGGTGCGCCTTATCCGATCACTGTGGAGCTGATTGAGGACGGCGCCCGGCACGACATTCTGGATGCGGGTCTGGCGCTGCCTTTTCCCGTTCACATTCTGCAAGGCACCGAAGACACGGATGTTCCGCCGGATCATGCGGTCAAGACCATGGCGGCGTTGCGCGGCGAGATTGCACTGACGCTGCTGAAGGGCGGCGATCATCGGCTGTCAACGCAAAGCCATTTGCGCATGATCCGTGAAACTGCATTGCAGATGGCGCTCAGGGTTGATGGAGACGGGGCTTGACTGAAATTCCCTCTCCGTCACGCGTTCCGCGTGCCACCTCTCCCCGCAAGCGGGCGAGGATAAGTTTAATTTCCTCGCCCGCTTGTGGGAGAGGTGGCATCGCGTCAGCGATGACGGAGAGGGACTTTTTTCATATCAAACTCTGCAAGCCCGCACGATAGTCGGGAAACTGAAACTGATAGCCCAGCTCCTGCCTTACCCTGGCGTTCGAGACCCGTTTTGAATCCATAAAGAAACTCCGCGCCATGGGTGACAGGTTTGCATCCTCAAAAGCAACGGCGGGCGGCGGCTGGACGCCGAGCAATTGGGCTGCATAGGTGATCACATCCTGCGGCGAGCAAGGTTCGTCATCCGCCACATTATAGGCCCGGCCCGGATTGGGTTGCACCATCGACGCCGCAAGGACGCCTGCGATGTCTTCGACATGGATACGACTGAAGACCTGGCCTTCGCGGATCACGCGTCTTGCTGTTCCGTCCGCAACGCTTTGCAAGGCATTGCGACCAGGACCATAAATGCCGGCCAATCTGAAAATCTGCAGGGGCAGACCACTTATGGCAGACCACTGGGTTTCGGCTGCCAAACGCCTGTGACCACGATCCGTGTTGGGGGTTAGTGGGGTATTTTCGTCCACCCAGCCGCCTGCGTGATCACCATAGACACCGGTGGTCGAGAGGTAGGCCACCCATGTCCACTGCGTTGAACGGGCCGCAAGCTCGTCTGAAAATTTTCGCAACACCGGATCGCCGTCAGCGTCGGGTGGAACCGAGGATATGATATGCGTGACATGCTCGGGGATGGCTATCTTGTCATCGAAAAGCAACCCCGTGTGACCCAGAGCCGTGAGCCTGGATGCGCCCTCTGCTGAACGGCTGGTGCCGGAGATATTCCATTCTGAGGGGTCCAGCCTACGTGCCAGTGTTTCAGCAGAAAAACCAAACCCGAAAAACAGCATATGCTTCTTCATGCAAGTTGCTCCAAAGCCCAGGCCGCCGTGTTCCGCACGATTTCCGAATGATCGCCGAGCAGATTTTTTACTGGGTAAGCAAGCGAAACATCGCCAGAGTTTCCGGCCGCGATGAGACAATTGCGGATGAAACGGTCGCGCCCGATGCGCTTCACGGGAGAGCCTGAGAACAGCCTTCGAAAGGTCGCATCATCAAGCTGCAGCAAATCGGCGAGCTTCGGTGAAATCAAGTCTTCTCGTGCCTTCAGTTTTATTTCCGATGCCGCTTGGGCAAACTTGTTCCAGGGGCAGACGGCCAGACAATCGTCGCAACCATAAATGCGGTTGCCGATGGCTTTGCGGAACTCTTCGGGGATGTCACCCTTGTGTTCAATGGTGAGATAGGAAATGCAGCGCCTTGCATCGAGCTGGCGCGGAGCAGGAAATGCCTTTGTGGGGCAGATCTCAAGGCACGCCGTGCAGGAACCACAATGATCCACTTCAGCTGCTGTGACGGGCAACGCCGCCGTTGTGAGAATGGTGCCGATGAAAAACCATGAGCCCAATTCGCGTGACACAAGATTGGTGTGCTTGCCCTGCCAACCCAGACCCGCTGCTTGCGCCAGCGGCTTTTCCATGATCGGGGCGGTGTCGACAAAGACTTTCACCTCTTCATCCGTAGACTGATGAAACCACGTGGCCAGGCGTTTCAGCTTGCCTTTGAACAGATCATGATAGTCGCGATTCAGCGCGTAGACGGAGATCACACCGTTGCTGCGCCTTTCAAGCCGTTGCATGGGGTCAAGTTCTTGACCATAGGGTTGCGCAAAAACAATGGCCGATCTGGCTTCTGGCCACAGGGCATCCGGGCTTTTGCGCTCGTGCTTACGGTCATGAAGCCAAGCCATATCGCCGTGGTGACCGGCCTTGAGAAATATCTCCAGCCTGTTACCTGCTTCGATTGCAAGTCGCGCGTTGGT
The DNA here is from genome assembly GCA_031398425.1 of Hyphomicrobiales bacterium. Taxonomy (GTDB): domain Bacteria; phylum Pseudomonadota; class Alphaproteobacteria; order Rhizobiales; family Aestuariivirgaceae; genus Aestuariivirga. The sequence continues at coordinate 11,504 of JANNNG010000057.1, forward strand.
AATGTGTGGACGGCTCAAGCCTTCATGTTTTGCGCGCTCGCCAAAGGCGTTGAGCGTGTCAGAAATCGAGATCGGCATAGTGGGCAGAAGGTGCCATGCCCGGCACCGTATCACCCAGCAGCACACGGAACGATGGCCTTGACTTGATGCGCTGATACCAGCTCTGCGCCACGGGATGATCCGTCCACGGAACATCTCCCAGATAGTCGATGGCGGACACATGGGCTGCAGCGGCCAGGTCAGCCAATGACAAATGATCGCCTGCAAGCCATGAGCGTTCTTCGGCCAGGGCGCCGATATAGTCGAGATGGGCTTTCAAGGTCTGCAAGCCTTGACGTACACGGCCCATGTTGGGCGCTGACGTTCCTGTGGGCGAAGCGACGAAACGGCGGATGACCTTTTCCGTCAGTACGGGTTCAGTGACTTCGGTATAGAACTTCACATCAAACCAACCAACCAGCCGCCGCACCTCAGCGCGCGCCACAACAGAGCCCGGAATCAACGGCATGTGTTGCCCCACGGTTTCCTCAAGATATTCGGTGATGGCTTCCGCTCCGCAAATGGCGATGCCCGAATCCTCGACATAAACAGGGCTGAGGCCTGATGGGTTTAATCTGGGCAATTGAGCCGACGGCTGCCAGGGGCGCTCTTCCGTCAATTGCGCTTCAACTCCGTATTCTGCCAATGAAAGTCTGAGGCGGCGACCATGGGGATCGAGGGTAAAATGATGCAGCTTTGGCATGGTCTAAACAGTTAATCTCATTACAAAATAGTATCCGCAGTGCCATTGTTACGACAACATGGCGCATATATGACCGCCCGCAACTCTTACAGCAATCGATTCGCAGCGCAAAACCTATGTTTCTTGAGCAGATTATTGTCCTCGCCCTCATTCAGGGCATTACCGAGTTCCTTCCCGTATCGTCGTCCGGCCATCTCATTCTGGTTCCCGCACTCACTGGCTGGAAGGATCAGGGCCTGCTCACCGACATGGTGACCAACGTTGGCACATTGATGGCGGTCATCATCTATTTCTGGCGTGATGTGCTGGCCATGTTTCATGGATTGATGGACACCGCGCAGCGGCGCGTCACCTATAATTCAAGGCTGATGCTCAATGTGATGATCGGAACCATTCCCATCGTCATTGTCGGGGTCATCATGAAAGCCACGCACCTTGATGACCACATCCGCAGTGCCACGCTGGTGGCCATCAATGCCATTGTGTTTGGTGTGTTGCTCTATATTGCAGACACCTACGGCCTGTTGCGCAACACGGTGCGCGATATCAACTGGAAGACGGCCTTGATGATCGGCGGGGCCCAGGCCTTGTCACTGTCGCCGGGAACGAGTCGCTCCGGCATCACCATGACGGCGGCACGGGGACTGGGCATGACCAGACCTGAGGCGGCGCGGTTTTCATTCCTGCTGTCCATTCCCGCCAACGGTGCAGCATCACTGTTGGTCATTGGTGATGCTTTGTCATCCGGCGAAAAACTCGGTGGCGATGTGTTGATGACCGGCGTGCTCACATTCTTTGTGGCTCTGGGTGCCATCGCTTTCCTGATGCGCATGCTGCGCACCATGAGCTTTCTGCCCTTCGTGTTTTACCGTCTGGCGCTTGGCTTCTTCCTGCTTGGCCTGATTTATTACGGCGTTCCGCTGGGTGCGGTAAACTGACCTTCCCGGCGGTAGCGGTAGAGGTAGCTGGGCGTCATGCTGCGGAAGCTGCGCGGCGTGATGCCAAGACCTTCGAACGTGCGCTTTTCTGCAATGGCTTTTGCACTTACCACATTGTCGGACTTCAGCATTTCAACTTGATCCGCTGTCAACGGTGAACCAGGCGCAAAGCTTGCCAGTGTGCCGAGAAGTTTTGAAACCGACCATGGCAGCGGCAGCAGCAGGCGCTTGCGCATTGCAGTATCAAGCGTGAACTGCGTAATGTCGCGCATGCTCGCCACTTCGGGGCCACCCAGTTCATAGGTCTTGCCGCTGGCTTGGCCCTGATCAATCAAGGTGACAATCGCTTCCGCCACGTCACCCACGAATACCGGCTGCACCTTCGTGGTGCCACCACCAATCAAGGGTGCGACGGGTGACAACCGAGCCATGGCGGCGATCTTGTTGAAAAAGCGGTCATCGGGGCCGAACACCACCGAGGGGCGCACGAACATGGCGCCGGGAAAGGCACGCGTCGTTGCGATTTCCGCCTGACCCTTGGCGCGGGCCGCGGCACTGGATTCGTTCTCACCCGCACCGAGGCCGGAGACCATCACCAGTACTTCCGCCTTTGCGGTGCGGGCTGCCTTCGCAATGGCTTCAGAGCCAAAAGCAACGACTGCATCAAATGT
>JANNNG010000089.1:0-16652 GCA_031398425.1 Hyphomicrobiales bacterium
CGGCGCCTCGACTTTCGCGTAGACCGCACCTTCGTGCTGCGCGATCGGCCGGTGCTGGTGTTCGTGGGCTTGCAGAACGCGTTCAACCGCAAGAACATTGGCGGCACCGGCTGGAACCGGACCAGCAACACGAGGCGAGGGAGAAAAGTCGTGCTTTCTCCCTCAGCCTCTTGGCCGGGGGAGTACCCCGAAGGGAGGAGGGGGTGTCTGTGTGGTGACACCCTCTTATCGTATCCTTGTACTCGGCGGCACAGGTGAGGCACGTGACATTGCTTCTCGTCTGATTGCTGAAGGCCATGACGTCACAACTTCGCTTGCAGGTGTTACCACGTCGCCGATTTTGCCTGAAGGCAAATTGCGCGTGGGTGGTTTTGGTGGGGTTGATGGGCTGGTTCAGTATCTCCAATCCCACAGCATTGATGTGCTGGTTGATGCCACTCATCCCTTTGCAGCCACCATGTCCTCTCACGCCTGTGAAGCGGCACGGTTGGTGCCTTGCCGACTTTTGCGTTTTGAAAGGCCGATATGGCACAGCGAAGGCTTGTCCGTCGCTTCACTGGCTGATGCCGCAGCAATGCTGCCCGCCAACGCGATTGTACTCATCACATCAGGACGCAAAGACCTTGCGCCATTTTTTGCCAGACCTGATATTGGTGGCTTGGTGCGCACTGTCGAGCCGATGCTCGAGACTGTACCAGCGCGATGGAAGGTCATCCTCGACCGACCGCCGCAGAGCCTCGAAACAGAAATCTCACTGATGCGTGACCATGGCATCACACATCTCATCACCAAAAATTCGGGCGGTGACCGCACGCGAGCCAAGCTTGAGGCGGCGCAGGCACTTGGTCTTGCGGTGATCATGATCACACGGCCCGTGAAGCTTGCATGTGAAACCTATGCTGCTGTTGATGAGCTTGCCAAGCGGCTTGGCATGGCAAACCAGAGTGGTTAAGGTCTTGCGATGTTCATCAGCCACTGGATTCGCCATGCGTAAGTTACTAGCCCTGACTGCTTCACTGTTTGCGCTTGCAATCGGTGCCCATGCGACGACCCTTGACGATGTAAAGGCTCGGGGCACATTGAATTGCGGTGTCAACGCCGGGCTGCTGGGTTTTGCCGAAAAAGGCGCTGATGGCATGTGGGCCGGCATGGATGTGGATTTTTGCAAGGCACTGGCTGCCGCCACCTTGGGCGATGCCAACAAGGTCACCTATGTGCCGTTGTCGGCGCAGGACCGATTTGAAAAATTGAGATCCGGTGCTGTGGACGTGCTGTCGCGCAACACCACGTGGACCATGGAACGCGAAACCAAGTTTCCGCTCCGTTTCGTCGGTGTCATGTATCATGACGGCCAGGGTTTTCTGGTCAAGAAATTGTCCGGCGTTGTTTCAGTTTTCAATATGAGTCAAGCTGCGATCTGCTTTGTCAGCGGCACCACGACGCAAGCCAACGTCGAAGATTTTTTCAAGGAGCGCGAAATGGCGTTTGTGGCGAAGGTGTTCGACAAGCCGGACGCCGCCATTGCTGCTTTTGAAGCCAATGAGTGTGACGCTTACACTGCAGACCAGTCACAGCTCTATGCCATCCGTTTGAAGCTGGCCAAGCCTGACGACAACATCGTATTGCCGGAAGTGATATCAAAGGAACCACTTGGCCCTGCGGTGCGCACTGGCGATGAGCAATGGTTCAACATTGCCCGCTGGACCTTGTTTGCACTGATTGATGCGGAGGAAATGGAACTGCGCGGGCCGAATGTTGCCGACGCAAAAGTCACGTCAAAAAAAGCGGCCGTGCGCCGCTTGCTTGGTGTTGAAGGCACGTTCGGCGTTGACTTGGGCCTGGATGCTGATTGGGCCGCCCGTGCCATCGCCGCCGTTGGCAACTACGGCGAAATGTTTGACCGCAATCTCGGGGCATCGTCGAAACTGCAAATCGAACGAGGGTTGAACAACCAGTGGGACAAGGGCGGCGTGCTTTATGCTCCACCCGTGCGGTGAGTCAGTATTTCGCTAGTTTCTGTTTGAACCACATTGCAAGTCCTTCTTCAGTCAATTCCCCAGCGGCCAAGGATAAAAAAACGGCCACGTTTTCGGCTTGCGATGATTTGACTTTGTAGCCATTCAGATAAAGAAACGAGAACGAAGCAACCAGTGCAGTTCGTTTGTTACCGTCAATGAAAGGATGATTGCGGGCTATGCCATAGGCATAAGCCGCTGCCAGTTCCGCAATGTCAGGTTCGCCGTAGTTCACTTTATTCTGCGGTCTCTGAAGGGCTGAATCAAGCAACCCCGCGTCACGGAGGCCCGCACCCCCTCCGTGTTCTGCAAGTTGTCGCATATGAAAAGCAGACACCAATTCTCGCGTAAGCCAAATGAACTCCATGGTTACTTTGCAAGTTCCCTCAACGCATCGCGATTTTCCCGCATGATCACTTCGGCAGCTTCCATCGCTTTCGCAAAATTGCTGTCATAGGGGGTCAGCAGATAGCCATCCTGCGTTTCCACCAGCGTCAAAAAATCGCCTTTGCCGATGCGCAGTTTGGCAAGCACTTCCTTTGGTAACGTGATACCAGCGGAGTTACCTACCGTGGTGACTTTACATTTGTTGACAGCGGTCATGTCATTCATGGCGATCTCCTTATAACATTCGTTATAGTGACAACATATGTTATAATGCAGATCAAATCAATCCGAAACCACTACCTGCTCACTCGCACCCCATTCAGCCCAGGAACCATCGTAAAGTGTTGCGTCTCTTACCCCCAATTCGGCGAGGCCAAGCATGAGGATCGCGGCAGTAATGCCGGACCCACAACTGGTGATGACTGGACGGTCCAGGTCTAGGTTGGCCTGTTGAAAAGCCTCGCGCAGAGCCTTGGCTTTTTTCATCGTGCCATCAACATTCAGCAATAAAGCATAATGCAGGTTGTGAGCACCCTGCATGTGTCCAGCGCGGACGCCTGGCCGCGTTTCCGGTTCTTCGCCGCTAAAACGTTGGGGTGATCGCGCATCAGCGATCTGCGTCTGTTTGGATTTTAGCGCCGCTGCAACTTCACTCAATGACTTGACTTTATTGCGATCAAGTTTCGCAATAAATTTTCGAAGCGGTGCGGCGCTGGGCGTGCGTGCGGACATCGGGTGGCCTTCAGCCTCCCATTTCTTCAATCCGCCATTGAGAACGACCACATGCTCATAACCAAAGACCCGCAACATCCACCACAGCCGCGCTGCTGAAAACAAGCCGACGGAGTCATAGACCACGACGGTTTTGCCATCGCCCACACCGAGCGCCTTCATATCGGCAGAAAACTTTTCTGCGGAAGGCAACATGTGGGGCAGGAGTGTGTCAGACGCTGATCCCGCGTCAAGGTCGTAGAACCGGGCACCGGGAATATGCTTGCTCGCAAATTCAGATCGCGCATCGCGTTTCGTTGTCGGCAAGTGCCACGACGCATCAATGATCACCATATCCGGTGCATCTAGCCGCAGTGCCAGCCAGTCCGTTGAGATGAGGTTGATGCTCATACTGCTTCATACACGGTTGGCATCACCGTTGCATCTGTCAACCACGCGGGAACGGGTAGATTCTTCGAGCGCAGAAATTCCGGGTTAAACAGCTTAGAGGCATAGCGTGTGCCGTAGTCGCAGAGAATGGTAACAATGATGTGGCCGGGTCCCATCTGGCTGGCCAATCGTATGGCACCCGCCACATTGACACCTGTGGAAGCGCCCATGCACAGGCCTTCGTGTTCGAGCAAGTCAAATGCAATGGGGATGGCTTCGCTGTCGGGAATTTGAAACGCTTCATCCACAGCAATGCCTTCAAGATTCTTTGTAATGCGGCCTTGGCCGATGCCTTCGGTAATCGAAGACCCTTCGGATTTCAACTCGCCAGTTTTGTAGTAGCTATAGAGGGCAGCGCCCATGGGATCGGCCAAGGCGATCTTGATATTCGGGTTGCGCTCTTTCAAAGCCAGCGACACGCCAGCCAACGTGCCACCGGAGCCTACGGCACAAACAAAACCATCAATCTTGCCATCGGTCTGCTGCCAGATTTCAGGCCCCGTCGTGTGCAGGTGAGCATCGCGGTTTGCTGTGTTGTCAAACTGGTTGGCCCACACGCCGCAGATGGCTTTCGCAAGACGGCCGGAATATTTCACGTAGTTGTTAGGGTTCTTGTAAGGCTCTGCGGGAACTTCCACAAGCCTCGCACCCAATTGGCGAAGCGCATCTTTTTTCTCTTGCGACTGGGTCTCTGGAATGACGATCACCGATTTGAAGCCCATGGCATTGGCGACCACCGTGATGCCAATGCCGGTGTTGCCGGCCGTGCCTTCCACGATGGTGCCGCCTGGCTTCAACTCACCACGAGCAACGGCATCCCGGATGATGAACAGGGCGGCCCGGTCTTTCACCGACTGGCCGGGGTTCATGAATTCTGCCTTGCCCAGAATGGTGCAGCCGGTCAGTTCTGATGCCTGCCGCAGCCTGATCAACGGCGTATTGCCGATTGCCGCGATAATGTCCTGCTTGATGTCCATCGTTTGATTTCCCGGTTTACGTTGTTCTTTTAACCGAACGCATCGGCGAGGTCAAAGGGGACAATCGGCACATCATACCAGATCGGAGGATTTTCCGGTCCTGGTGCGATAAATTGTGGTGGTGCGAACAGCAGGGGCTAAGAGGCCGCATGAATACGTCAACCAGTGGCTGGATCAATGGCTTTATCGGCGTTTTGATTTTCAGCCTGTCCCTGCCTGCGACTCGCGTGGCGGTGGCTGATTTTGATCCGCTGTTCCTGACCGTGGCGCGTGCTGCTATTGCTGGCCTGCTGGGCATGGCGCTTCTGCTTTTATTCCGTGAAAGGCGCCCCTCTCAGGGTCAGATACTTTCATTGGTTATTGTGGCGCTTGGCGTCGTTGTGGGTTTTCCGCTGCTTACGGCCTATGCCTTGCAAACCATTACGTCGGCCCATTCAACGATCTATATCGGTCTGTTGCCGCTGGCCACCGCCTTGTTCGGGGTTTGGCGTGGAGGCGAGAAACCGGTCTTGGCCTTTTGGTTGTTCTCCTGTCTAGGCAGCGCTTTCGTTGCTGGTTTTGCCGCCTATGAAAGTGGCAGTGGCCTGGCGCGAGGTGACCTGTTCATGCTCGCAGCCATTCTGGTGTGTGGTGTTGGATACGCAGAGGGGGCAAAGCTTTCCCGTTGCCTCGGAGGATGGCAGGTGATTTCCTGGGCGTTGGTGATTTCGCTGCCTGTGATGCTGGCGCTGGTAGCGTGGCGATGGCCGACATCATTCGTTGGCATCAGTGCTCAGGCCTGGGCCGGGCTTGCCTATATCTCGCTGTTCAGCATGTTGATCGGTTTTGTATTCTGGTATCGGGGGCTTGCGCAAGGTGGAATTGCCGCTGTTGGGCAGTTACAATTGCTTCAGCCTTTCATGGCTTTAGGCTGGGCGGCTCTCTTGCTGCATGAACGTGTAAGCCCGCTGATGCTGGTGGTCACCGTCGCGGTTGTGGCTTGCGTCGCGGGCACACGCAAGTTTAGCCAAGCCAGAAGCTGAGTGAAGTGGCTCCCGTTCATTCACACTTATAGAACCATGTGCTTTGATCGGGACGCCATATTGATAATCTATTTTACCGTCACGCTGGAAGGAAGGACATCGACCATCCGATTGTAACAAATCCCCACATCGCCATAGCTACGCCGGCCGCTTTTCCGATCCAATGTCCCGCAGGGGCCAATTTCTCGATTGCGATGAACACGGAGATCGCGACGATCCATACCATGTTCATGACGCCCCCGACAAACAGCAGCAGCATTAGCACCCAGCAGCACCCGAGGCAGTAGGCACCGTGCCGTAAACCCATTAAAAGTGCGCCTTTTTCGCCATCGCGCCACTCGGCTATCAGGACTTCAAGCGGCGAACGGCACTGTCGGAGACAGGCCTGCTTTAGCGGGGTCCATTGATAAATGCCTGCCACGACAAGAACCGCACCGGCCAGCCATATGCTGGTGGTGTTCATCATCGGTGAAAGAAGATTAGCTTGATCCAGGCCAAACTGAAGAACGACAGCCATCACACTGAAAGCGCTCCATACGAGAATATATCCCAGTCCAAAGAGACCTACCCGACGCGCATAATCTCCCTCCGGCTCACGGTTACGCGCGATTTTATTGTACAGTAAGATCATGGGAGCAGCGCTTGGGAGCATCATTGCGGCCATCATTACCACCCACATAATCAGAACAACGGCGAAATAGGCCGGAGTCCAGACTGTAGGCTGCCTCTCCATAGGCATATCGGCCATATCATGCATGCTCATGCCAGCGCCAAGGAACAAGTACGCCCATGCCAGAACGACTACCGCCGAAATTGCCCCAACAATCACAACGCGGCTTCTGCGAAAAGCTCCTTCAATCAGGGTAACCCCAATCAACGCAGCAGACCTCTTGACGCTCAGGCTGCCACGCCTTCAGGCGTCTGCACGACATTGGCCAGCGTGCTATGGCCACCCTTGGTTTGGAACTTGATCGCGCCCATGCTTTTAATGTTCGAGGATGCGACCTCACCTTCAATATGTTCAAAGCCTTCCGGCATTACCACCCGAATGCGGTGAGGCGCTCCTGTCACCGGGTTCTTGATCGGCTCTACGTCCGTCTCGAGAACGCCCGGTATGCTTAGCCGCGCCGTCCGAGCATCCTTATTGAAATCAAACGATATGGGCGCGAAAATTGGATCGTGCATCTTCGTCACAATCAAGCTGACGATATGGAACAGAGTGCCTTCTGCCGAGTGCTTGCCTGACATGATTGTAAACAAAGCATCTCTTTGCTCCGGGTTTGCCCGCTCATCGATGATAGGCTGAATTTGACCGTTGCCCTCATGGAGGGGGCCAGGAAAACGAACAGTCACGAAAAAGCTGAGGCCGTCTAATTTCACCCCCTTGACGTGGCCTTGGGTGATACGCATGCCGAGCAACCCCTCGCACATTCCGTTCGTCGGCCTAGCGTTGAAGTCGCATGGGCAGCCAAATGCGCAATTACAATTCTTCATCCACTCGCCTTCGAGGCGCCAATCTGAGAGGGTCATTGCACATCTCCTTTGTCTCAAACGCGTTTAAATCTTAGCTTTCTTAAGGACAAATTGCAAGCCGGCCTTATGGCGCGACCTCGTCCCCCGATATCAGCGGGACCTGAGGTGCTCATGCGCTGCCATGCGGGTTGCGACCAGCGCGATGTGATCGCTGCCCTTCAGAGCGCGGCCTTTGGGATGCGCGCGAAAAACGCCGCTTGCCAGGCGGGCGAGAGCTGCAAATCATATAACAGTGAGTTTTGGCTCCCCGAGTTGGACTCGAACCAACGACATTTCGATTAACAGTCGAATGCTCTACCAACTGAGCTATCAGGGAATTGGCCGCTCTATAGCCCAAGGGGTTTTCCGAGGTAAAGAGCTTTTATGCTTTATTCGGCCAAAAGCTGCAATTGCGCCGAAATCACTTGGTTTTTGCTCAGTTCCCACCATATGACAGCGTCAGCGCCAAAGGGAGCTCCAGAAACCGTGAAGTCAATCAAGATTCTGGGAAAGCGCATGCCCGTTCCCGCCAATATCTTTCTGCGTGTGGGCTTGGGGCTGCTCTGCATTGTCGGAGGCATTTTCAGTTTTCTGCCGATCCTTGGCGTCTGGATGCTGCCACTGGGGCTGATGATTCTGTCGATTGACTTTCCACCGGTACGCCGATTCCGCCGGGTGGCAACGGTCAAGCTTGTTGGTTTCTTGAAGCGCCGGTTTCCACAACTTGCTGCCAAATTGGGTTTGTCATGAACTGAAAAGTTTGGAGGCCTCGGAGGGAATCGAACCCCCATTCAAGGATTTGCAGTCCTCTGCGTAACCATTCCGCCACGAGGCCTCGGTGCTGCGGGGGGCGTATAGCTGAATGGCCTTCGGCTTACAACCTTGCTTCTCAGCTTTGCTGAACAGGACATTTTTTGTGTCAGCAGCGACGCAATGACACTGTGTTTCTGTCGTAACAGTTTGGAAAACTCGAAGGGGCAGCGGCTTTAGGGGTTGGCAGACCATATCGGATTGATATAGGGTAGAGGAGAAGGCGCAATAGTCCGCAGAGATCATGCGCACTTTCAAGGCAGGCGTTTAAAAACAGAGGCATTGCGTGGCGTTTCGTGAACTTTTCAAGGCAGCGGCCCTCACGGGTTTCGCGCTGATGGTGGCTTTTTCCGGGGTGGGTGCTCATGCTGAAAGCTTGGCGGACGCCATGCGACGGGCCTATCGCAACAATCCGACACTGGAAGCTGATCGTGCCCGTCAACGCGCGACGGATGAGCTGGTGCCCGCTGCGAAATCAGGCTGGCGGCCAACCATCAACGCTGAAGAATCGGTGACACAGCAATGGACAAACACAAGCAAGACGCCGCGTGACAAAAGCGCTTCGTTGAATGTCAACATCCAATTGTCGCAACCGATTTTTCGTGGCTTCAAAACGGTGGAAGGAATCGCGTCAGCAAAAGCCAACGTGGAAGCGGGCCGCCAGCAATTGTTGTCCACCGAACAGACTGTGCTGTTCAACGTTGCTGCAACCTATCTCGCTGTGGTGCGCGACCGGCAAATTCTGTCTATTCGCCAGCAAAACGTCTCCAATCTGCAAAAGCAGGCCAACGCCGCAAGCGCGCGGTTCGAGGCTGGTGAAGTGACGCGCACAGATGTTTCACAGGCGCGTGCCCGCGTAAGCGGCGCACAGGGGGATGTGGCAACAGCAAGGGCCAATCTCGAGGGGTCAATTGCGTCCTATGAGGCGGTGGTCGGAAAAAAGCCCGGCAAGTTGAAGTATTCAAGGCTGGGTAAAATCCCGCGCAGCCTGCAGAGCGCACTTGCCAAGGCACAGGAGATCAATCCGCGCATTCTCGCTGCTGCCTGGGTGTTTGATGCGACCTTGCACGACGTCGAAGTGGCCAAGGGCGATTTGTACCCCGAATTGAGTGTCAGAGCGACGGCATCACGCACGCGGCAACTCCAGAATGGCATGGACTTTTCCGACTCTGCGACGATTGCCGGTGTGCTGTCCATTCCGATTTACCAAGGTGGGCGGGAATACGCGAATATCCGCCAGAACAAGCAGACGTCCAGCCAGCGCCAGGTGCAGATCATTGAAGCCACTCGGGCGGTGCGCGAACAGGTGACATCTGCATGGTACACACTTGTGTCTTCCGGCCAGTCGATTGCTTCGGCGAAATCGCAAGTTGCCGCAGCGGCACTGGCACTCGATGGCATCAACCAGGAATATCAGGTGGGTTCCCGCACCACCATTGACGTGTTGAACGCCCAACAGGAAGTGCTGACGGCAAGGTTAGGTCTGGTCAACGCCGAGTACGCGCAGGTGATCTCATCCTATCAGCTGCTGCAAGCCATGGGCAAGTTGACGGCGCGACACTTGGGGCTGGGCGGGTACTATTACGACCCCAGGGACAATTACGATGCCGTCAAGGACAAGTGGTTTGGTTCGCGTATTCCGGGTGAAGAATAGGTCTTGCGATCGTAACATGCCCCGTGACAGCTGATGCGGCTTTCACTATGAAGGGTCAGGCAGGCGGCACCGATGGGCATTGACGTGAAGGTCGAAGATATTCTTTCAAATGTGCGGAAATCGGTTGATTCCGATATGCAGAATTTGAGCGGTGGCACAACGGGTCGCTCACGTGGAACATTGATGCGGGGTGCACTTCGCGAAATGCGCATCAGCATGGGAACCGACACCGAACCCGCAGTGGCACCCTTCGTCAAGCAAAGCTCTCCCAAGCCGGAGATACCCGATCTGCGTAGCCGCATCAGGCAGAAAATGGCTGCCATGGAACAGGATGATCGCGCAAGGTCCGCCACAGTGATGCCAGCAAGAGGTGATTTTTCCGGCATCCTGTCTGGTCCATCGCTGCGCAATTCAGACTTGCGGCCCAGTTATGCGACGCGCGAGATGCAAGACGATCTGCGCTTTGTTCCGCCGCGCTGGGCCGAGCCTGATCCCGTTCACGATGACGCAGAGTCTGACCCCTATGCGCCGAACTCCGACCCCTATGCGCATGACTATGGCTATGAGCAGCAACCCCATCAACCGGCGTTGATTTCTCCGCAAACGGAAGCTCATGCTGAAACGGCATTCCGCCAATTGAGCGATGCATTGTTGGCCCGCGCCACGGGCAACCAGAACCTGGAAGACATGACACGAGACATGCTGCGCGGCATGCTGACGAAATGGCTGGACGCGAATCTGCCGACGATCGTTGAGGAATTGGTACGCGAGGAGATTGAGAGGGTGGCACGGCGGGGGAGGTAGTCCCTCTCCGTCTTGCTGCGCTCGAAACCTCTCCCGCAAGCGGGCGAGGAAAAGAAACTCCTCCTCGCCCGCTTGCGGGAGAGGTGGCATCGCGTCAGCGATGACGGAGAGGGAATTTGATTCCGCTTTGATCCCCCTCTATACCGCAGCCACTTTCCAACAATTTGTGGCCCACCATGCTCGACACCAAATTCTCTCCTGCCGAAATTGAAGCCCGCCTATACAAGGCGTGGGAGGAGGGTGGCTATTTCAAACCGGGCCGCAACAAAAAGGCTGAACCCTATACCATCGTGATCCCGCCGCCCAATGTGACGGGTTCGCTGCATATGGGCCATGCGCTCAATAACACCATTCAGGATATTCTCGTGCGCTTCGAGCGCATGCGCGGGCGCGATGTGTTGTGGCAGCCGGGCACCGACCATGCCGGCATTGCCACGCAGATGGTGGTAGAGCGCCTGCTCAAATCTGAAAATCAGACCGACCGGAAGACCATGGGCCGCGAGGCGTTTCTCAAACGCGTGTGGGAGTGGAAGGAAGCATCGGGCGGCACCATCAGCACGCAGTTGAAACGACTTGGCGCGTCCTGTGACTGGTCGCGCGAACGCTTTACCATGGACGAGGGCCTGTCGAAGGCCGTCGTCAAGGTGTTTGTGCAGCTCTACAAGGATGGCCTCATTTACAAAGATCAGCGGCTGGTGAATTGGGACCCGGTGTTTGAAACCGCGATCTCCGATCTTGAGGTAGAAACGCGTGAAGTGAAAGGAGCCATGTGGTCCTTTGCCTATCCGCTGATTGATGGGCCGGTTGATGGACTGAGTGAAATCGTGATTTCCACCACACGGCCTGAAACCATGTTGGGCGATGGTGCCGTGGCCGTGCATCCATCGGATGAGCGCTACAAGAACTTGATTGGCAAACTGGTGCGGTTGCCGATTGCGGAACGCTTGATCCCGATCATTGCCGATGAATATCCCGATCCGGAATTCGGTACGGGTGCTGTCAAGATCACCGGTGCCCATGATGAGAATGATTTTCACGTGGCCAAGCGCAACAACATTCCGCTGATCGTGCTGATGGACAGACGCGCGCGGATGGTGGCAACCCCTGAAAACAATGTGCCTCAGCATTATGATGGGCTTGATCGTTACAAGGCGCGTGAACTGGTGCTCAGGGAAATCGAAGACCTCGGCTTCTATCGCGGCAAGGTGGACAAGGTGATTGCGCAGCCGTTTGGTGAACGCTCTGGCGTTGTCATCGAACCGATGCTGACGGAGCAGTGGTATGTCAATGCGGCGGAATTGGCGAAGCCTGCGATTGCGGCTGTTGAAAAAGGCGATACGAAATTCGTGCCCGCCATGTGGGACCGCACCTATTTCCAATGGATGCGCAATATTCAACCTTGGTGTATTTCGCGGCAATTGTGGTGGGGTCATCAGATACCGGCGTGGTATGGGCCTGATGGCAAACACTTCGTGGCGGAGACGGAGCAGGGTGCCCGGGCGCAGTCTACGGCTCATTATGGCAAGGCCGTTGAAATCACACGCGATGCAGATGTGCTCGACACATGGTTCTCATCCGCACTCTGGCCATTCTCCACGCTAGGCTGGCCAGATGAAACACCAGAGTTGAAGCGTCATTATAAAACCGATGTTCTCGTCACGGGCTTCGACATCATTTTCCACTGGGTGGCCCGCATGTTGATGACGGGCATTCACTTCATGCATGAGGTGCCGTTTCACACGGTTTATATTCATGGCCTGGTGCTGGATGAAAAGGGACAGAAAATGTCCAAGGTCAAGGGCAACGGCATTGACCCCCTGGAGATGATCGACGCCTATGGTGCGGATGCACTGCGCTTTACCTTGGCCGCGCAAGCCAGCCAGGGACGCGATGTGCGCTTCTCGAAAACGCGCGTGGAAGGCTATCGTAACTTCGCCACCAAACTCTGGAACGCCACACGCTTTGCCGAAATGAATGGTGTTGCGCGAGATGAGAATTATGACCCCGTCGCAGCACGTGTCACTGTCAACCGCTGGATTGCAGGCGAGACGGCGCGCACGCGTGATGTGGTGACGAAGGCTTTGGAGGATTACAAATTCAATGAAGCTGCCGCCGCACTCTATCAATTTGCCTGGGGCATTTTCTGCGACTGGTACGTGGAACTGATCAAGCCGATTTTGACGGGCGAAGACGAAACGGCAAAAGCCGAAACCCGTGCCACCGCTGCCTGGTTGCTGGATCAGATTTTCATGCTGCTGCATCCGTTCATGCCCTTCATCACGGAAGAACTGTGGGAGAAAACGGCCAAGCGCGAGGGCATGTTGATTGCTGGGGAGTGGCCTTCATACAAAAGTCTGGGCGACAATGCTGCTGACACTGAAATCAACTGGGTCATCCGCCTGATTTCAGAAGTGCGATCCGTCCGCGCTGAAATGAACGTCAACGCGGGAGCGAAAATCCCCTGCATGCTGGTGGGTGCATCAAAGGAATCTCGCCGCCGCGCCAATGCATGGGAGGCAGAGATCATGCGGCTGGCACGATTGTCTTCCCTGACATTTGAAGACCAGGTGCCGAAGTCATCGGCGCAAATGGTGCTTGACGAAGCGACCATTGCCCTGCCGCTGGAGGGCGTCATCGACTTCGCAGCCGAGAAAGGCCGACTCAACAAGGAACTTGAGAAAATCGCCAAGGATATGGGCGGCATTGATGGACGGTTGAACAATCCGGGTTTTGTCGCGAAGGCACCACCCGAAGTGCTGGAGGAGTCGCGCGAGTTGAAGGTGGAGTTGGAGGCGCGGAAGGCGAAGGTGGGTGAGGCGTTGCGGAGGTTGGGATAGACCGCGCTTGTGGTGAGACCCCCGCCCGGCTTCGCCGTACTCCCCCGGCCCCAAAAGGCCGAGGGAGAAAAGATTATCTTTCTCCCTCGGCGTCTTCGCCGGGGGAGTACCCCGAAAGGGGGGAGGGGGTGTTTCAGCGGGTGCGGTCTTGGAGTAGATGCAACAGGGCGTCAAGCACGCCATCGAGGTTGTTGTAGACTTCGTTGTTCCATGCTCGGAATACCACGAAACCTCGCGACTCCAGGTATTCTGTTCGCAAATTGTCGGCCATCACGTCGTGCGCTTCGCCGTGCGTTACTCCGTCAACTTCGATAATCACTTTCGTCTCACGGCAAAGAAAATCGACAATGTAGGGACCAATCTCCACCTGTCGGTTGAAGCGATATCCTGAGAGTGCTCGACCTCGCAGACACGACCATAGTTTTCGTTCCGTACCTGTCATGTTCTTCCGCATGGTTCTCGCGTGATGGCGTTGGATGTCGATTTGCATTCGCGTCCTCCTGTTTTGGATAGGACGGTTTCAGTTCGGAAATCCGTCGTGGGGTGTTTCAGCGCTTGAGGTCTCTCGCCAAATTTCCGACCTTCGCAACCGCGACTTTTTCCAGCCCCAGCCACTTCGCCATCAAAGCCAATTCAACCTGCAGCGCTTCGCCCACCACCTTCACCTCCACACCCACCTCACGATGCGCTGTGTTCACGCGCAGTGTCGACGTCTCCCGGTCCGCCTTCAGACACAGCCGTCCCGCAATCTTGTCCCCGTGCAGGAACGGCAGCACATAGTATCCGAATTTGCGTTTTGCTTCAGGGGTATAAAGCTCGATTCTGTAGTGGAATTTGAACAGGCGCTCCGCCCTCGGGCGGTTCCAGACTAGCGGATCAAAAGGTGAGAGCAGGGCGGTGGCTCCGGCTTTACGGGGCAGGGGGGCGGCACGGTGGAGATAAGCTTGTTGTTTCCAGCCTTCTACGGCAACGGGGCGCAGAATGCCTGCTTCGACCACGTCCGACAATGCTGTCCTGAAATCGGCAACCGGCAGCCGGAAATAGTCCCGCAAGTCCAGGTCCGTGGCGATACCGAGGGCTTCGCCGGATTTTGCGACGAGTTGGCGGATGGCGTCGGCATCGCCAGGTGTCGGCAGGCTCAGAATTGAAGTCGGGATGACGCGCTCGGGCAGATCGTAGATGCGTTCAAAGCCCTGTCGTGTTGCAGTTGTCACCAGACCCTGGTCAAAGAGTGTTTCAAGCGCCAGCTTGCCCTTGCTCCAGCCCCACCAGCCGCCTGCGGATTTTCCACCCCCGGGAATATCGCGCACCCGTGTGGGTCCGTTCTTCGCGATGAAGCGCAATGTGGACCTGAGATAGGCCTGGTTCTCACGCCCAAAATCATCCATGCCTTTGTATTGACCATCGCCTGCGCGGGCTCGCGCCATGCGCCAGCGCATCAGTGGGTGAAGTGCCAGCGGCATCAGGCTTGCTTCATGGGCCCAGCATTCAAAGAAATGGCGGTACTTGTTTTCAAAACTGCGTTTGTCGAGGGCGGCCATATCGTAAGCGCCGAGGCGCGCAAAAAGCGGCAGATAATGCGAGCGCACGAGCACGTTGACACTGTCGATTTGCAGAAGATGCAGCGCGTCAACAGTCTTGGCGATCCTTGACCAACTGGCTTTTGTATCGCGCGGCTGCCCCTGAAAGCCTTGCGCGTGAAGGGCGATGCGCCGCGCTTCGTCCAGCGTCAGCGTATCAGAACTCAGGCCGCGTCGTGCCATTCAGCTTCAGCGGGGAGGGCATGACCATGGGCGAGGCTGCTCGAATGCTTGTAGAGCGTCGAACAATAGGGACAAATGATCTCGGACGCTGTGCCCATATCAAGAAACACATGGGGATGATCAAAGGGTGGTTTGGCACCGATGCACATGAATTCCTTTGCTCCCACTTCAATCGAAGTCTTGCCCATGCTGTTCTGAAAATGTGGCGTGGCACCGCTGGCCATGTTGTGCAGTCCTCTCAATCAGCTTGTGTTTCGCAAGTGGCAATAGCATATCCCGGTCGGCATGCAAAAATTCAGTTCAGCGGGTGTGGAAATTGCCTATTCCGATGAGGGTAGAGGTAAACCTGTCTTGCTGATCCACGGCTTTGCCTCCAATGGGCGGGTCAACTGGCAGGCAACCGGCTGGATTAAGACATTGCTTGATGGAGGCTACCGCGTGATCACCCTCGACAATCGCGGCCATGGTGAAAGCCAAAAGCTCTACGACCCGGCAGCATACTCTGCACCTATGATGGCAGACGATGCGGGTCGTTTGCTCGATCATCTCGGTATCGGGCAGGTGGCGGTTATGGGCTATTCGATGGGAGCCCGCATTGCTGCCTTTCTGACGCTGCAACGCCCGGCGCGGGTTTTGCGCGTGGTGTTTGCGGGATTGGCCGAGCGCATGGTCATTGGCGGTGTACAGAGTGGCGATGCGATTGCTGCTGGATTGCTGGCGGCAAATGTGCGCGATGTGAGCGATCCCGCAGCGCGGAGCTTCCGGATTTTCGCCGAGAACACCAAGAGCGATCTCAAGGCCCTTGCGGCCTGCATGCGCTCGGACCGCGTGAAAATACTACCTGGGACTCTTGCCACCATCGCATGTCCTGTGTTGGTGGTGGCTGGAGAACTTGACGATATTTCAGGGCCTGTCGCACCATTGGTGGACATGATTCCCGGCGCCAAGGGAGTGGTGCTGCCCGGCCGCAACCACATGAACGCGGTGGGGGACGCCGAATACAAAAAGGTGGTTCTGGCCTTTCTGGGGGAAGCCTGAACCTTATAATCTGATGCACTCTCCCCATATGACAGCCAATGTGCTAAACGGCGGTATTGTCTCGGAGTAAACCAATGCAAGTTCAAGTCAGAACCATCGAGAAAATCGACGCCGTGTGGGATCGCATCCGTTTGGAGGCCGACGCCATCACGCGAGCAGAACCAGCACTGGGTGGCTTCATTTTCTCATCCATTCTCGCCCATGACAGTTTCGAAACCGCCTTGATCCACCGTCTGGCACAACGTCTGGGCAATGCAGACCTTGGCTCCGATACGGTCGTGAAAGCCTTTCAGGATGCGCTGGAACAGGACCCTGATATTGGTCATGCTGCGCGCGCTGACATGGTGGCCACCTTCGACCGCGACCCCGCCTGCCACCGCTACATCGATCCGCTGCTGTATTTCAAAGGCTATCAATCGGTGCAGGCGCACCGCATGGCGCACCGCTTGTGGCATCTGGGGCGGAAGGATTTCGCCTATTATCTGCAGAGCCGGTCGTCGATGATCGCCTCGATGGACATTCATCCCGCCGCCAGCATCGGCAAGGGCATCATGGTCGATCACGGCCATGATATCGTCATCGGCGAAACTTGCGTCATCGAGGACAATGTCTCGATCATGCAAGGTGTTACGCTTGGCGGTACGGGCAAGACGGCGGGCGACAGGCACCCCA
>JANNNG010000192.1:0-16949 GCA_031398425.1 Hyphomicrobiales bacterium
TCATAATTGTCGCCGGGGCCGTAGAGGTTGGTGGGTTGGGCGGAGATGAAATTGCAGCCGTGCTGTTTGGCATAGGCCTGGCAGAGTTTGATGCCTGCGATCTTGGCGATGGCATACCATTCGTTGGTGGGTTCGAGAGGACCTGTCAGCAGGGAGTCTTCTTTGATGGGCTGCAGGGCGAGCTTCGGATAGATGCAGGTTGACCCCAGAAAGATCAACTTTTCGACTTTTGTTTCGTAGGCTGCTTGGATGAGGTTGGCCTCTATCATGAGGTTCTCATAGAGAAAGTCAGCGGGATAATTTGCGTTGGCGAGGATGCCTCCCACTTTCGCCGCTGCAAGAAACACGATGTCGGGACGCTGGACTATCATCCACTGCTTGACGGCGGCCTGGTTGGTCAGGTCCATGTCGTGGCGTGTTGCCGTGAGCAGGGTTGCCTGTTCAGACGAAAGACGGCGCATGAGGGCGCCGCCCACCATGCCAAGGTGCCCGGCCACGAAGATGCGCTTGCCCTTGAGCGTCGTCGTCATGACTTGCGACCGCTTTCTTCATCGACGCGGCGATAGTCGCGTTCGCGGCTGATCAGTGCAAGATCCGCTGTCACCATGTCCTTGACCAGCACACCAAAAGCTGTTGTCGCCTGCCAGCCCAGCACGCGCTTGGCCTTTGAGGGATCGCCAATCAAAAGGTCAACCTCGGTCGGGCGGAAGTAGCGCGGGTCAACCTCGACGACGGTCTTGCCGGATTTGGCATCGACCCCTTTTTCATCCACGCCTGACCCCCTCCATGCGATGGTGATATCGAGATGGGCAAAGGACTTTTCGACAAATTCCCGCACGGCGTGGGTTTCACCGGTGGCCAGCACGTAATCATCGGCTTCGGGCTGCTGGGTCATACGCCACATGCCCTCGACGTAGTCCCTGGCATGACCCCAATCGCGCTTGGCATCGAGGTTGCCCAGATAGAGTTTGTCCTGAATGCCAAGGCTGATGGCAGCGGCGGCGCGGGTGATCTTGCGGGTCACAAAGGTTTCGCCGCGGATTGGACTTTCATGGTTGAACAGAATACCGTTCGAGGCATGCATGCCATAGGCCTCGCGGTAGTTCACGGTCATCCAATAGGCATAGAGCTTGGCTACTGCGTAGGGCGAGCGTGGGTAGAAGGGTGTTGTCTCCTTCTGAGGAATTTCCTGCACTTTGCCGAAAAGCTCAGAGGTCGAGGCCTGGTAGAACCGGGTCTTTCGGGTCATGCCGAGGAGGCGAATCGCCTCCAGCAAGCGCATGGTGCCCAAGGCATCGGCATTGGCGGTGTATTCAGCGGTTTCAAAACTGACCTGCACGTGGGACTGGGCCGCGAGATTGTAAATCTCGTCGGGCTGGGTTTCCTGTACGATGCGGATGAGATTGGTGGCATCGGTCATATCGCCGTAGTGCAGCGTCATGCGGGCTGAGGGAATGTGCGGATCCTGGTAGAGGTGATCAATGCGCCCAGTGTTGAAGCTGGAAGAGCGGCGCTTGATGCCATGCACGCGGTATCCCTTGGACAGCAGGAGTTCGGCGAGATAGGCCCCATCCTGGCCAGTGATGCCGGTGATCAGCGCTGTTTTCATGACATTGACGGTCCTGTGATGATGAATTTTCGATTTCTGGCCCGAAAGTGAAGCCAGCGACGAGGGTCACTAGCATAACCTCATCGCGAATAAAGACAAAAGCAGGAGGATTCCTCAGTTCAAACTGTTACCGTGGGGTTTCGGTTAATGCTCCGCTAACCCTGACTGTGGATAATTGCACCTCTGGGACATTGCGGCCGGGTTTGCGAGAACCGTATAAAATACTGCAAAAACAGCTGTTTTTCCAGCGAATCGCGTTTGCGTTGGAGCCGGCTGAGGCGAGGGACGTGTGTTGCCGGGTTGATGGTGTGCCCAAGTGTCGAGAGTGTATCATGATTTCTGATAAAGCGCGTTAAATCAACAACTTGGTCGTTCTGAGTAGGTGTGTTATCTGTGCCACAGACAAAGAATTTGTTGGCAATATTGTGTTAATTGTGGCGATTGTTCGACGTTATGACTTGACACATTTGCAACGTGTCAGCTAACCAACACTTGATTTTGAATTCACTTAAGGAGTGGGACGGCAATGAAACGTTTTGTATTTGGTCTTATGGCGTCGCTTATTGCGACTGTGTCGGTTGCCCAGGCTGCCAATAGCGTTGCTGTCATCGGTGATGCGAGCGGCAAGGTCATGGTCAATTCGGGCAAGGGTTTTGTTCCTGTCAAAGGCTCCTTCGCCCTGGGCGCCGGTGACAAGGTGCTGGTTGGTGAAAACAGCTTCGCCACGATCTCTTACGCCGAATGCGCAGTGTCATTGTCCAAGCCAACAGTTTTCTCGGTGACCAAGACGGCACCCTGCCTCGCTGGTGAAAAGTCGGCTTTGGCTGAGGGTGTGTTCATTGCGCCGGTTGCTGATGCTGGTGGTGATACTTATGTAGCGCCATTTCCCTGGCCGCTGGTTTTGCTGATCGTCGGCGGCGGAACGGCCATTGCCTGCGCTGTCGCTTGCGATGATATTTTCAACGACAAGGACAACGCTGCCAGCCCCTGATCCGGGTTTGGGTTTAATCGTCCTGATTTGATTTCATAAACGGCTGCGGGGTTATTCCTGCGGCCGTTTTTTACAGGTCCATGCGTTGTCTTGGCCTGCCAGACGCAGAATGGGTCTTCATGTCATCAGTTCAGCCTCGGTTCGGAATGTCTCTCAACTGGGGTTTGGTGGTTGCGCTTTGGCTGGGCTTCATGCTGGTTTTCGGCGGGCTTGTGCAGACGGCAGCACCCATGCTCGCAGTTCAGAGCGTGCTGTCAACCTTACTATTATGCGCGGGATTGTGGCGCCTTCGGACAGGTTTCCCCACACGCCGCTCCGTGGCCGGCAGCGCTATTGTTGGCCTGAGTTTGCTACTTCTGTTGCTGCATATGCTGCCCATTCCGTTTTCGATCTGGGCCAGCTTGCCGGGGCGGCAGCTTTTCGTTGATGGCTTTACAATCCTGGGGGCCAAGCCGGACTGGATTGCATTATCCCTGAGTTCGCGCGCGACAATGACCATGGCCCTTGCATTCCTGCCGGCGATGGCCGGTTTCTTTGCGGCACTCACTTTGTCTGAGAATGATTATCCAAAGATTGGCTATGCCGTTGTGGCCTGCGCTGTGGGCGGACTGGTGATTGGTCTTTTGCAAAAATCAGGCGGTGAAAGCAGTGGCTTGTATTTCTACGGTTACACGTCGCAGGTGGCCAAGGGCACTTTTGGCAACCGCAACTTCTTTGCCTCGCAGCTCTTCACTTCGATTCCCTTTGTTGCTGCTTTGGCCGTTTCCATAGCACAGCAATTCAAGATCAGGGCCTGGCTGGTTGCCGCCTTTGCGATGGTCTACATGGCTTTGCTGATTGCCGGGCTGGGTGCCGTCGGCTCCCGTGCAGGCATCGTTCTTGCGATGGTTTCTGTTTTATTTTCAGTGTCTTATGTCTATCGTCGACAACAGGATGTCAATGCCTCGGGATGGCGCTGGACAGTTTATGCGCTTTTGGTTTCGCTGTTTGTCATCGCGCAGGTGGGCATGGTGGGCGTCATGCGGGTGGCAGAAACCGAGCCGCTGGATGATTTCCGCGGCGTTGTCTTCAAGATCACCCTGCAAGCCATCCAGGCGTTTTTCCCGGCGGGCAGCGGATTTGGCACTTTTGTTCCGGTGTACCAGATCTTCGAGGGACCCAGTGTCATCGTCGACAATTACATCAACCATGCGCACAATGACTGGCTGGAAGTGCTGCTGGAGGGTGGCCTCCCTGCGCTTTTGTTGCAGGCTGGTTTTGTGTTGCTGTTCCTTTTGGCTGTCCTGACAGTCAGCAGAATGGCGTCCGCCCGCTGGCCTTCGGCCTTTGGGCGGGCCGCTGGCGTGGTTGTGTTGCTCATGATGGCCCATGCCTGTGTTGACTTTGCACTGCGGACGCCCGCACTTCTGTCGTTCTTTGCGCTGTGCTGCGGCATGCTGTGCGCCATCTCTGACAGCGGCGATGGCCGGACACGGGTGAGACAGCAGCGCGCGCGTCTCCCTGCAGACCAGACGGCAAAATCATTCGAACGCCCAAAACGCGGATTTGCGTCCAACCGGCCCAAGCCTGGAGACGAAGGCACTGGGCCTTAATCATTTGGCATCATATGGCCACAGTTTTGCATTAATCGAATTGCGGGGTTGACGTGGTCAATGGCCGCCATCATGGAAACGCAGTCGCACTGCGCTTGGGGTTATGTGAATGATCGATCTGCATAGTCATATCCTGCCCGGACTGGACGATGGCGCCAGGGATCTGGACGCGGCATTGGACATGGCGCGGATGGCGGTGGACGACGGTATCCAGGTCATGGCCTGCACACCGCATTTCATGCCTGGCATGTATGACAACACGGCGGCTGACGTTCGACAACGGGTGGCCATGCTCAATCAGCAGCTGATCGAAAGCGATATTGATCTGGCACTGGTCACGGGCAGCGATGCGCACATCCGTCCGGACTTTGTCCAGTGCCTGGGACAAGGCGAAATTCTCACCCTGCATGACAGCCGCTATGTTCTGTTTGAGCCACCGCACAACATCATGCCGCAACGGCTGGATGATCTTTTGTACAATATCTCGATTGCCGGCTATGTGCCGATCCTGACCCACCCGGAACGGCTGAAGTGGATCGAACAGAATTATCCTGTCATGGAACAGCTGGTGAAGGCTGGCGTGTGGATGCAGATCACCTCCGGCTCATTGACAGGCCGGTTTGGCAAACGCCCGCAATACTGGGCCCAGCGCATGTTGGCAGAGGGGCTGGTGAGCATACTGGCCACCGATGCGCACAGTGTGAGGTCGAGGCCGCCGCTTTTGGCAGAAGGCTATGAAATCGCAAAATCCGAACTGGGTGTGGACGAGGCGACCCATCTTGTCGTAACCAGACCTGAAGGCATTCTGGCCGATGCTGAACCGGGCCAGGTGCCCGGCCTGCCCGTGCCAACAACAACGCGGGCTCAAGGCGGATCGCTGATCCGGCGCATATTCGAGGTGTTTACGTAATGTGGCAATTGGACAAGATGATCTCCGCCCTGGCACTTGTGCTGCTCTCGCTGATTTTGGCGGGCTGTCCCGGTGGTGGCGGGCTTGACCAGCAGGCCAATGGCACCTTTGCGGAGACCGGAAAGTCACAGCCCATCGGTGGAACGGCAGCGGCTGATGCCCAGAAGATTTTTGCAGCCAATGCACAAGGCCCGACAGGTGCCGCAGCCGATGACTACAAGATTGCGCCCCTCGATGTCATCGATATCACCGTGTTTGGTGTGCCGGACCTGAACAGGTCGGTGACGGTTTCAAGCAGTGGCACCATTACCTTGCCGTTGATCAAGTCGGTGCAGGCAGGTGGTCGAACCCAGGCGCAACTGGAACAGGCCATCGCCAAGAAGCTGGAGGCGGGTTATCTGCAGTCACCACAAGTTTCTGTCTTCATCAAGGAATACAACAGCCAGCGCATCACCGTTGATGGTGCTGTGAACAAGCCCGGCATTTTTCCGACAACCGGCAGGATTTCACTATTGCAATCAATTGCCCTGGCGGAGGGTTTGAGTGCGGTGGCAGACCCTTCGGGCATTCTGCTGTTCCGCACCGTGAACAACAAGCGCATGGCTGCCCGCTTTGACCTGAAGCAGATCAGAACCGGAAAGCAGGATGATCCGCAGTTGCAGGCGGGAGACATCGTCATGGTGGATGAAAGCGGTACCCGCACCACCATCAGGGACATCAAGGACGTGTTGCCGCTGTCCGGGCTGTTTCAGCTGTTGTTGATTTGAAAGAAATTGATTGACCATGGATCAGTACTCACCGTCTCCCAACCCCAGACTGGAAAATCGCCGGGACATCGTTCCGGTGGACGGTGGTGGTTCTGTCGATCAGTATCGTCAGTCTGGAAATTCCTATCCCTATTTTCCAACCCAGGACATTCAAAACGATCTTCCCAGCGGTTTTGATTTTTACAAGTATCTCCGCATCATCACCAAGTACCGCTGGCTGATCGTTGGCATCATCCTCACATCGCTGCTGTCCGCAATTGCGCTCACCTTGCTGATGACGCCGATCTATCGGGCGACGTCGTCCATCCAGATTGACCGGGAGGCCATGAACATTGTCAAGGTCGACAGTATCGAGCCTGAGAGCGGGCAGGGCGGGCTGGAGTTTTATCAGACCCAGTATGAATTGCTGGGCAGCCGCTCGCTGGCGGAACGCGTGACGTCCTCGCTTGGACTTGTTGCTGATACGAATTTCAATACTCAGACACAATCTCCGCTGAGCTTCTTCAGGGAGTTGGTGTTTGGCGGCGTCAAGGAGAGCGAAGCGGACTCCGAAGTTTCGCAAGAACAGAAGTCGCGCAAAACCGTTGACCGCCTGATTGGCAGCCTGACGGTGGCACCCGTGCGCGGATCGCGCATTGTCAAGGTCAGTGTTGACCATACCAATCCTGCAATCGCCCAGCGCATTGCCGATGGTTATGCGGAGGCCTTCATTGCCGATAGTCTTGATCGCCGTTTTGAAGCCACGTCCTATGCCCGCAAGTTCCTGGAAGAGCGTCTGCAGCAGTTGAAAGTGCGCCTGGAGGAGTCAGAAAAGCAACTTGTGAAGTATGCCGAGGACCAGGGCATCATTCGGCTTGATGACAACAAGAGCCTGTCAGGAACCGATCTCGAGGCGATCAACATCAAGCTGGCAACGGTGCAGGGTGAACTTTCAAAAAAGGAGCAACTCTGGAAGCAGGCGCAAACGACGAGTGGTCTGGGTCTCAAGCAAATCCTGGACAGTGATGCCATCAAGGCCAATCGCAAACTGCGAACGGAACTTGCAGCGGAATATCAGCAGAAACTTGCCGTTTTCAAACCGGCTTTCCCGGCCATGTTGCAGCTCCGCAACCAGATCAAGGAACTAGACCGTGAGGTCGTGAACGAGGTGGCGGCGATCAAACAGTCGATTGAATCCGAGTTTCTTGCGGCCAAGCAGGAGGAGGCGGACCTTCAAGCCCAACTCGCCAATTCGAAAACTGACGTGGTCGATCAGCGCAATCGCAGTATTCAATACAATATCATCCAGCGCGAAGTGGACACCAACCGCACGCTCTATGATGGTCTGTTGCAGCGCTACAAGGAAATCGGCGTAGCGGGCGGTGTGGGCACCAACAATGTGTCGATCGTCGACAAGGCCACGTTGCCGCTGAAGCCGCGCTCGCCGCGCATGCTGGTCAACGTGGCGCTTGCCTTGATCGGTGGATTGCTGCTGGGTGTGATGTCAGCCATCGGGCTTGACTATCTTGATGACTCATTCAAATCACCAGAAGACATTGAACGCGAAATTGGCTTGCCCGTGGTTGGCATCATTCCCAAGCCGAAACCCGGGACGACCATTGACGACGAGTTGATGGATGCAAGATCTGCCATGGCGGAGGCCTATCGATCGCTGCGCACAGGCTTGCAATTCTCCACCAGTGACGGTTTGCCGCGAACACTTCTCGTAACCAGCAGCAAACCATCCGAGGGCAAGACAACAACCACCATCTCGCTGGCGAAGGCGCTGGCGCATATCGGTCTTGATGTGCTGCTCATTGATGGCGACTTGCGCAACGCCTCGGTGCACAAGCGGCTGCGCTGTGGCAATGAAATGGGCCTGAGCAATTATCTCTCCGGTTCGAAACAGCCCGAGGAAGTCGTACAGTCCACTGATGTCGAAGGTCTGGTTTTGATGTCTTCGGGACCTCTGCCACCCAACCCTGCGGAATTGTTGACGGGACCGCGCCTGCCTTCCCTGTTGGCACTTGCCAGCCAGTCTTTTGATATCGTGCTGATTGATGGTCCGCCTGTCATGGGGCTTGCCGATGCGCCACTGCTGTCCAGTGCCATTCAGGCCACGCTGCTGGTTGTCGCGGCCAATGAAACACGGCGCAGCACGGTGAAGATCGCGTTGAAACGGTTGCAGTTTGCCCGCGCCAATATCGTGGGTGCGTTGCTCAACAAGTTTGATGCAAAACAGACAGGCTATGGATATGGATATGGCTATGGCGACTACGAATACCACAGCTACGGCGGCACACCGCAACTCCCGTCTGCGAAAGGCTAGTACGCCTGGCCAAGCCATTGATGTTGCGGTGCTCATGTTCCGGCAACCCAATGCCTATGTGCTGGAGAAGAACGCTCCGCTTCCGCATGGCATCATTGAGGTCATGAAGGCAGCCGCTGGCGACGATGAAACCTTGCAGAGATATTCCGACAGCAAGGGCATGGAGGGCGAAGCTGTCAAGCAAGCCGCGCAATTCTACCTCCGTCACGTGCTGACGTCGGCTGGCAGTGATCCTCACCGCAAACTCGCACTCGACAAAGGGGCCCAGCCTGCTGCCATCCGGGACCACAAGAGATGGTTGTTGAAGTGGCTGCACCCCGACAGAAATCCAAACAAGTGGGAAAGCATCCTGTTTGCGCAAGTGAGTGAGGCTGCTCTCAAACTCGAACAGGACAAGGCTGGGGGGCTAGCCGTTGTGGCCCTGGCTCCGACCAAGCGATCTTCACAGACCCGCCCGCAGCGCTACCGCCCGGTCAGACGCTCCAGGCGCGCGATGTTGTGGTCGATCCTGAAATATGTGGCAATTGTTGTGATTGTTGGAACGACGACGATTGCTGCTGTGGAGAGCGGTGCCTATCGCGACGTCGTTGCTTACGTTTTTGCCAGATTGTTTTGACTCACCTCCAGCCCCTTGATTGCATGCGAAGAATGAAACGGACGCTTTTGACATGTTGACTGTTTTCAGACTGGGAGGGCTGTTGGCACTTTTGGCGGGGGCCATGCTGGTGCTGATTGGCTTGCCCAAAAGCATCGGTGTTGGCCGGGATTTCCACCTTGTCGATGCCAAGTTGCAGGGACAGGACTTTTTAGCCGCCGTGCAGCAATTGAAGCCGGACGAGATTGCGGCATTTGAAACGCGGGAAACCCAGGCTTTTCTGGCGGAGCCCCTCGACATGGTGGCGATGCAGAACATGCTTCTGCTGGCGGGCTTGCGAAAGGATGCAGCCAAGCAAGAGCAATTGGCACTGTTGCTGCCGCGCTTTTCCAAACGCAATGTTTCCGTGCAGATGGCGGCTGCCAACATCATGTTGGGGAAACAGGATTATGATGGCGGACTGCTGGAGATGGATGCCATGTTGAAGGCCCACCCGGAAGTGGGCGCCGATGTTTACCCGCTGTTTGTGGCGCTTGCCGCACAGAAGGCGGGCGTCAAGGCGCTGGCACGGGTTTTGGTGCAGAACCCGCCCTGGCGCTGGGACTTTATTCGCCACGCCATCACAGCCGATTCCGAGGCACAGTCCGCGTACAGTATTCTGGCGGCGGTCCGGCAGGAAAAAGGTGAAGTTCAAACTTATGAAGTCCGTCAGCTTGTGGCAACACTTGTGAGGGCCGGTAAAATTGACAAGGCCTATTTCATCTGGCTCGACTTCCTGAAGGATGATGACTTGAGGCTGGTTCGATCGGTATTCGACGGTGATTTTGACCGGGACAGCCAGAACATGCAATTCGACTGGACCATCACTCCGCGCAAAAATGCCCGTATTGCCATTGAAAATCGCAGGGGCAGTGCTGTCAACCGCAATCTCGTTCTCGACTTTGCCGCAGACAAGGGTGTCTTTGCAAATGTGAAACAATTGCTGGTCCTCTCGCCCGGAAACTATGCGATGTCGCTTGAATATATGGGGCAAAATCTGAAAACCGAAAAGGGGCTGGTCTGGATTTTGCGCTGTGCCAGCGGCACGGTGCTGGGTCGGAGTGGCGAGTTCAAAACCTCAGGTCCCTGGGCGCAATATGCTTTTGACTTCAAGGTTCCCGAGGAGGCATGCCCAACACAGTCGCTCAGTCTGGAATCGTCCAGCCGGGCCGTACTCGACACACCCATTGCGGGTCAGATGTATTTTGACTCAATCAAGATTCAAGCACCAGCGACACCTGAAAAAGTGCAGACGCAAGAATAGGAACCCAAGCCTTCGGCGCGCACACCTGCGATGACATTGTCGGGATTGACCGCACGTGTTCAACTCTTCTAAGGGCCACTCATGGATGCTCCGTGGATTTCGAATTAAATGATGGATGAGCAGGTCAACCAGGCGTCATTTCAGGCCCTTGAAACCGGTCGCAAGCCGGTCTTTGCCTTTGCCAGGGTTCAGATCGCGCTGCTGATCCTGACGCAGTTTCTGGCCATCTATATCTATCTCGCCGTCTCGGCCTGGCAAAATCCCTATAATCCCATCCTGATGAGTTCCACACAATTTCAGGGGTCGGTGTTCTGGTGTGCCATTGCCAACGTCATCAGCTATTTCATTCTGCGGCAGCTCATTGCCTATCCCGGCACAAGCCATGTGGTGTATTTCATTCCCAGTCTTCTGATGTCCTATGCGCTGATTGCCGGGCTTATCCTGATCAGCCGTTTTGATTATTACCGTTCGATCCTGCTGTGCAGTTTCATAGCCGCGCTGTTGTGGTTGCATATCGACTACTATGTCCGCGTGCGCCACACACGACAAAGACTGGGCGTAGTGCCGGGGGGCCTGCACCGCAATCTCTTCAATCTGCATGGGGTGGAATGGTTTCACTTCCGGGAACCCGGCGACAGCGTGGTGGGGTTGGAGGGTGTTGTTGCAGATCTCCATTACGACCATCCTACCCAGTGGGAACGCTTCATCGCGCAATGTGTTGTGACCGGCATACCCGTTTACAACGTGAAGAATGTGATTGAATCGCTGACCGGTCGGGTTGATGTGGAACATCTTTCGGAGAATGGTTTTGGTTCGGTGCTTCCGTCCAGCATGTATCTCCGGGCCAAACGGGCGCTCGACTTTGTCCTGGCACTTTTGGTGCTTCCAGTGTTTGCCGTGATCATCGCCGGTGCCGCTGTGCTGATCAAACTGGAAGGCCCGGGGCCTGTCTTCTTCACGCAGGCCCGCATGGGCTATCGGGCACGGCCCTTCACCATTTACAAATTGCGCAGCATGAGCATGGAAGCAGCATCCGGACAGTTATTCACCGGTGAGGATGATCCCCGCATCACCCGCATTGGCCGGGTGCTGCGCAAATACCGTATTGACGAGTTGCCGCAGGTTCTCAACATTCTCAATGGCGACATGAGCTGGATCGGACCTCGGCCTGAGGCCATCAAGCTTTCAGAATGGTATGCCAGCGATATTCCCTATTACATCTACCGCCATGCCGTGCGGCCCGGGCTTTCCGGATGGGCGCAAGTGAACCAGGGCAATGTGGCCGAGATTGATGCGGCCACCATCAAGCTGCAATATGACTTCTATTACATCAAGCATTTTTCGCCGTGGCTTGACCTGCTGATCCTGATCCGCACCATCCGCACGATCCTGACGGGGTTTGGTTCAAAATGACCATTGCACTGTCCTATCCCAGGATATCGGTCATCACGGTATGCTGGAATTCCGCTGCCACGATTTCCCATACACTCGAGAGTTTTTTCAGGCAAACTTGGCCTAACAAGGAACTTCTCATTGTCGATGGCGGATCAACGGATGATACGCTTGCAGTGGTGTCACGCTATAAAGCCGACAACATGACTGTGGTGAGTGGACCTGACGATGGCATGTATGATGCACTGAACAAGGGGTTTGGCCTCTATGGCGGCGATGCCTTCGGTGTGTTGAATGCAGATGATGCCTTTCATGATGAAACCGTGCTGGGGCGGGTGGCGGACCTGCTGCAAACCCATGACATGGTGCACGGGCATCTTGACTTTGTACAAGATCACAGTGCAAAAAAAATAGTGAGGACATGGCAAGCCAAGTCGCGACCTCGACGTGGTTTCAAAACCGGCTGGATGCCGGCGCACCCGACATTCTATTGTCGCCGTGCTGTTCAAGAAAAGACCGGCTTGTTCGACACGCGCATGCGGGTGGCGGCGGATTATGACTGGATGCTTCGGGCCGTGGAACTTGGAGGGTTTTCGCTTGATCTTCTTGACTATGTGATGGTCGACATGATGGTGGGGGGTGCCAGCACACGCAGTATCCGTGCGCATCTCAGGCACAATCTGGATTGTCTCAAATCCCGGCAGCGCTGGTTGCAGGCCGGTGCCGTCGATTTAGCATTGTTTGCAAAACCGCTGGGAAAGCTCAGGCAGTTCATCTAGTTTCTGGTGACAAAAGGGTATCGTTAGAGAATGAGCAATAACAGCGGCAAAGAGGTTGCCAAGATCCGCGTGGCGGTTGTGGGCTGCGGGGGGTGGGGTAAAAATCTCGTGCGGAACTTCGCCGAGCTTGGTGCCCTGGCCTGTGTTGTCGACCCTGACCCTGGCGTGGCTGCACAGCAGGCCGGTCTGCATCAGGTTGCTGCAAAGGATTTTGCATCGGTCCTGGCGGACAGCCACATTGATGCCGTGGTGATCGCAGCGCCCGCGGCACAGCATTTCATGTTGGCGCAGCAGGTTCTGCTCGCGGGCAAGCATGTTTATGTTGAAAAACCGCTGGCCCTTGATCTTGCTGAGGCCACAGCGCTGTGTGACCTTGCTGAAAAGCGTGGGCTGACGCTGATGGTGGGGCATCTGCTGCAATATCATCCGGTGTTCCTGCATTTGAAACGCATGGTGACGGAAGGCGCTCTCGGCAAGCTCAACTACATTTATTCCAACCGTCTCAACATCGGCAAGCTCAGGCGTGAAGAGGACGTGATGTGGTCGTTTGCGCCGCATGATGTGTCGATGATCCTGAGCATCATGGGCTCGGAGCCATTGCATGTCAGTGCGGTTGGGTCTTACCATTTGCAGAGCAACGTGGCCGATGTCACGACCATGCATCTTGAGTTTCCAGGCGGTGCCAATGCGCATGTGTTCGTGTCGTGGCTGCATCCGTTCAAGGAACAGAAACTGGTACTCATCGGAACAAAGGCCATGGCGGTTTTTGATGACACGGAGAATTGGGACAGGAAGCTTGTGGTCTATGCCCATGATGTGGACTGGAAGGGACAGATCCCCGTGGCCAGGAAGGCCGAAGGACGCGCCATCGCTGTTGCCGAGCAAGAGCCGTTGCGTGAGGAGTGCCAGCATTTTCTCGATAGCGTCGCCAATAAAACTGTTCCGCGTACGGATGGTCGTGAAGGGCTTCGCGTGCTGAAGGTCTTGACCAAGGCTGCCGATGCTCTGATCAGGCAAAAGCAGAAAAGCGAAGCGCCAGTACAGCTGCTCCGCGTTGTTGGTCAACATGAGGGTGCATTCATTCACGAAACAAGTTATGTCGATGCCGATGTGTCGATTGGGGCCAACAGCAAGATATGGCACTTTTCACATCTGCTGTCAGACGTGACGCTGGGCAGGGATTGCAATGTCGGGCAGAATGTTGTGATCGGGCCTCGCGTGCGCATCGGCAACAACGTCAAAATCCAGAACAACGTGTCCGTCTATGAAGGTGTGACACTGGAAGACGATGTGTTCTGCGGGCCTTCCTGCGTTTTCACCAATGTGAACAATCCCCGGTCACAGGTTCAGCGCAAGGCCGAGTATAAGCCAACTCTGGTGAAGCGGGGTGCCTCCATCGGGGCCAATGCCACCATTGTTTGTGGCCACACGCTGGGGCAATACTGCTTTGTGGCGGCGGGCGCTGTGGTGGCCAGTAATGTGCCGGATTTTGCCATGGTGGCGGGTGTTCCTGCGCGTCGCATCGGCTGGATGAGCAGGTCTGGCATCAAGCTGGGGCATGACCTTGTATGCCCGCAGGATGGCAGCCGCTATCGTGAGACGCCAGCGGGCACACTGGAATTGATGGAGAGTTGAGACAGATGAATGTTCACGCAGCACCAGCGCGGCCCATTGCGCTCATCGATCTGGAAGCGCAGCAGAAAGCCATCCGCCCTGAAATAGACAAGGCTATCGCCAATGTTCTCGCTCATGGCAACTATATCATGGGTCCGGAGATTGCTGCCTTCGAACGTGATCTCAAGGCTTTCTGTGGTGCCATGCACGCCATCAGTTGTGCCAATGGGACGGATGCCCTGATGATGGTGCTGATGGCGAAGGGCATCGGCCCCGGAGATGCGGTGATCTGCCCGGCCTTCACCTTCACAGCGACACCTGAAGTGATTGCCGTGCTGGGTGCCACACCGATATTCGTCGACGTTGATGAAACCAGCTTCAACATGGATGCCACGCAGTTTTCTGCTGCGGTGAAACTTGCGGTAAGCATGAACCTGAAAGCCAAGGCCGTGATGGCGGTTGATCTCTTCGGCCAGCCAGCAGACTATGTCGCGATTGAAACTTTCGCCAAGGCCAATGGTTTGTGGGTGCTTGCGGATGCGGCGCAGAGCTTTGGCGCTGATGTGAATGGCAGACGCGTTGGAAGCCTAGGACTGGCCACCACGACCAGCTTCTTTCCGGCCAAACCCCTGGGCTGCTATGGTGATGGTGGAGCGATTTTCACCGATGATGATGAACTTGCGAGTGTGCTGCAAAGCATCCGTGTGCACGGCAAGGGCACTGATAAATACGACAATGTGCGGGTTGGTGTGAACAGTCGCCTGGATACACTGCAAGCGGCCATCCTGATCGAAAAACTGAAAATTTTTCCGGACGAAATTGTGGCACGGCAAACGGCAGCCGAACGTTATGCCAAGGGACTTTCCGATCATGTGGTGGTTCCACGCGTCTTGCCCGGCATGCGTTCAGTCTGGGCGCAATATACGATCCGCGTGCAAGGTGGGAAGCGTGACGCACTTGCCGCTCACCTCAAAACGCGCTGCATTCCCACTGCGATTTATTATCCCAAGCCCTTGCATTTCCAGACTGCATACCGCGATTGCGCTATCGTCGGGAACGGACTTCCCGTGTCAGAATCCCTGCCTGCCGAGGTGCTGAGCCTGCCAATGCATCCCTATCTCGAACCGCACGTGCAGGACTTCATCATTCAGGCGATCAACGATTTTTTTGAGTCCGATGCGAAAGCGCATTAGTGAAGTTGTACGCAGAGGTATACGTTCGCGATTTGTGAAGGACGCTGGTGTTCTCGCATCGGGAGTATTCATCGCACAGCTGATCGCGCTGGCCATATCCCCGATCCTGACACGCCTGTTCAAGCCCGAGAACTTTGGGGTATTCTCCCTCATCATGGCCGCGGCAATGATTGTCTCCATCTTCGCAACGTTGCGTCTGGAAATAATTGTGCCCGCCGTCAAAAGTCATGCTTCTGCCCTGCGGCTGCTGCAGGCCATGTTGGCGCTGACGTTTCTAACCAGTGTGGTGCTGTTTCTGATTGTTGCTCTCTTACCATCGCTGCTTCTAAGCTTCATCGCTATTCCGCAACAGGCAGTGAACGTGTTGTGGCTGTTGCCACTATGTGTTGCAGCACTTGGCCTTTATGCTGGTATCCGGGCGTGGTGTGTGAGGAAGGGTCGCTTCAGCGCAATCAGCAAAGGCCAGGTGGTGCGTGCGCTTCTGGCGGCTGGCGTGTGGCTAAGTTTTGGTTTTAGCGGAGGCTTTCTACAGCCCAGTCTCGTGCTTACGGCAGGGCAAACTGCTGCCGACTTCGGCTTTTCAGCGACCTTGTTTAGTTCGCTGAAGCGGCGAGAAATCCGGTTTCTGCTGCGCCCGCGCTGGCACAGAATCTGGTCGGCGCTGCGCGAAAACACGAGCATGATTTCGGCGCTTGTCACGTCGCAAACCATTGCTGCAATCTATGGGCGTTTGCCACTGATTGTAATTGCAGCTGCCTTTGGCATTGAAAAAGCTGGCTACTACGCGCTGGCTGAACGCATCATTTCAGCACCGTTTGCTCTCCTCTCCAATGCCATTGGTGATGTCTACCGAAAACGTGCGGCTGATGCCTATCGCGACGGTAAGCCATTCTACCAATTGATGAAGAAAACCTTGGCCACGAGCCTCGCAGTTTCAGTGGTGCCGTTTGCTGTCGGCATTGCTCTGACGCCATACCTCGTCCCAACTGTTTTTGGCGCGGAGTGGACTGGCGCGTCCTTCACAATCATGATACTGCTCTCTGGCGCTTTTTTTTCGTTTAACACGACGTCACTGGACAAGGGTGCCGTCATCGTTGGCGCCACACACTACATCGTCTATTGGCATATCTACAGGTTCTTGATCGAGGCCATAGGTGGCTACGCGGCCTGGAAGGGCTGGCTCAGCTACGAGTATTATCTCACGTTTACTGTGCTCGGCAGAACCGTGGCCTATTCTGTTGACTTGGGCGTGCAAACACGGTTTTCACAGCGCATCCGCGTTACGCCAAAATGAAGTCATTGATATCAAGCACGGTGCCTGCTGTCACGATGGCAAACTGGGTTTGTGCAGCGGCTCCGACACCATCAGCGTCATAAAACACGCCTCCCGTTGCGCCGTTGTAGATGATGCGTTCGGTGGCTGTTGTGGCTGCCGTGCCGAGCTTGAACTCAATCGCATCCAAGGTTGCTCCAATGCCGACAAATATTGTTTGCGCGAGTTGGAAGTCATCGGTCAAATGCACGAAATCGGAAATCGTGTCGATGTTGCCGCCACCAAGGATGGCGCTGTTGAACACGAATTTGTCGGCACCCAGGCCGCCGGTGAGATAGTCATTGGCAAGGCCGCCGTTGATGCTGTTCGTGCCATTGTTGCCAAGAATGCGATTGGCGATGTTGTTGCCGATGAGGTTCATGGCAGTAGTGCCAAGGGAATTGGTGGTGGAGAACAATTCGATTTGCTGGTCAACGCCCAGTGCATAGCTCACTGCGGCCAGGACTCTGTCCAACGTGCCGCCGCCAGCGGACTCAATGGCTATATCGGAAAGACTATCGACGTAATAGAGGTCATTGCCACTCAGTCCCGTCATCCGGTCCACACCGATGCCACCGTTCAGG
>JANNNG010000208.1:0-3052 GCA_031398425.1 Hyphomicrobiales bacterium
GTAAACAGCAACGACACGCTCGGCCCATTGCAACGGCCGCATGCGCTTCACACTGGCATCTTCCAGCACATAGGCGCGGTCATCGGCACCAAGCCCCACACAGACAATCCCGCAGGCGTTGGATTTGGCACCCGACGTCACTGGCGGGTCTACCGCCACCACAATGCGTTTCAAGTCTGGAACCAGCTTGCGGCGCCCCAACTCAATCGTCTCGCGTTTCCACAGCGCATCCGCATCATCCACAATCAACTCGCCATCAAGCTCCTGCCGCCCCGACGCAGTGCCGCTGTAACGCGCCATCACATCCTTGAAGAACGACGGTGCCAGTTGATGCGCATTATCCAATGTGCGACTGCGCGTGACCACGGTTGCCGCGTCATTCATCAGCTCACGGATCAATTTCGTGGCCCGTGGCGTTGTCGTGATCACAGCTTGCGGCACATCGCCGATGCGGAGCGCCATCTGTACATTCATCCATGCTTCTTCCGCTTTCTTCCA
The DNA here is from genome assembly GCA_031398425.1 of Hyphomicrobiales bacterium. Lineage (GTDB taxonomy): Bacteria > Pseudomonadota > Alphaproteobacteria > Rhizobiales > Aestuariivirgaceae > Aestuariivirga. Next base: position 499 of record JANNNG010000208.1, read on the forward strand.
TTTCGCCAGTTCATCACACCAGGCCGCATCAAACTGCGGACCGCGCAAGCTGTCTGGCTCCTCGGCCGAAAACACCTGGGCAATCGATCCGTTCTTCCATGTCAGCGTGCGTTTTGAGGGTTCATAGCGCGGTCGCTCATCATCATGGTGAACCGACAACACGCCGGACACCCCCTCGATCATCACCAGCCGCGCCTCATCATAGGTCGGTGCCACGATGGCGATGCGCGAACAGCGCCTGATCACCGGTTCAAAAATCCCGAGCGCCAACGCTTTCACCCATTCCGCACCCGCACGGGTCTTGCCTGAACCACGCCCACCCAGAATGAGCCAGTTGCGAAACTCAATTCCCGGAGGTGGCAGTTGCTGCTTCGGTCTGGCCCAGTAAAGCCACTGGTTGTTCAGCTCCATCACGTCCCGGCGCGGCAACACTGTCGACAACCGTTTCCCCTCGCCATTGATGCTGGAGCTTTGCAATTTTTCCCGCAAGCTGTCGACGCTGCTCGTCATCAAAATATTTGTGGGCATCGACGTCTTTTCGCTTGCGTGCACGTTCCTGGCGTTCAAGGTCTATTACCTTCTCGATCGTGCGCACCAGCAAATTGGTGGAGCGCATCTGTCTCTCATTCTCGATTGCCGTCACCTCGACCTGCAGAGTCTTGATCTGCTCTTCCAACTCAAGCAAACGCTGCTGCAACAGGTCTTTTACCCGCTTGATGGTGGCCGCTGTTGTCTCAGCCTTGTTGGTTTTTCGTGGCATGACGCGTGGGTTCCCCCGCAAGCGCCATCCCAGCTTCTTCGCCAGCAGCGCCAGCCCAATCCTGTGCAGGCCCACATCACCAGCGATCGTCTCAACGCTTTCCTGGTCTTGCTCATAGCGCAACCGAACATGCGCCCAAACCGGATCATCCGGCAGCGGAGTAACAGTCATCAGTATAAATCCTTTTTTGATTTCCTCGCCCGCTTGCGGAAGAGGTGGCAGCCGCATAGCGGCTGACGGAGAGGGACTTCACTTTCGTCCTCACCCATTTCTGGAGTGTGCCGAGAATTACACGAACGACCGCGCGGTGTCAAGCACTAATTTCTTATTATAGCTATTTAATTTTATTTCAGAACAGAATCAAACACATCCTCTTGTCCTCGCCCGCTTCCGGGAGAGGTGGATTGCGCGCCAGCGCAAGACCGAAAGGGCCCGGGCCACGAGTCAAAAACCCGCCACCTTCTTCTCTTTACCCAATTCTGGAATGTAGCGAGAACTACCCAAACAACCGCGCGGTGTCAAGCACTTTTTTCCTTTCGGGCGAATTTAATTTTAATCCGTGCCGAATTTCATACTCCAAGCTATTGTGCATAAATGGACATTCGCCAATTGCAATATCTCGCAGCTCTCGCCCGTGAAAAGCATTTCACACGCGCTGCGCAAGCCTGCAACATCACCCAGCCCACACTTTCAGGCCGCATCCGGCAGCTGGAACAGGAACTCGGCGTCCCCCTGCTGGAACGTGGCCAGCGCTATATCGGCCTGACCCCGGAAGGCGAGCGCGTCCTGAAATGGACCCACCTCATTCTTGATAACTGGCAATCCCTGCAAGGCGAACTCGCCTCCATCAAGGGCAAGAAGGGTCAACTGGTTGGCCGCATGGTCCTCGGTGTCATCCCCTCGGCCCTACCCAAAGCCTCGCTCCTCACGCAAGCCATGAACAAGGCCCACCCCGCAGTGGATTTCACCATTCTCTCCCATTCTTCCGAAGATATCATCCGTGCACTGAGTGATTTCTCCATCGAAGCCGGCATCACCTATCTCGACAACGAACCTGTGGAAGGCCTGATTCAGGCCGAACTCTACGCAGAGAACTACTGCCTCTTTGTCTCCGCAGACAACGAACTTGCCACAAAAAAATCGGTCACCTGGTTCGAAGCCGCCCAGCAGCCCCTCTGCCTCCTCACCCCCAACATGCAGAACCGCCGCATCATAGACCGCGCCTTCGCCGCCGCCAAAGTCCAGCCTACAGCCAGACTCGAAACCAATTCCATCATGAACTTGATTTCATCGGTCAGAAGCATGAACCTCTGCTCGATCATGCCCGACTACTTCAAAAACGCACTCGGCGCACTCGAAGGTGTTGCAGCCATCCCCCTCGCAGAGCCCATAGTGTCCCATAAAGTGGGCCTTGTTGCCGCAGACCGCGACCCCCAGTCCCCGCTGATCAAGGCTCTGTTCAAGGCCGCAGTCAGTATTCATCATTGATCCCGCCGATGAAGTCATAGCGGAAGGCAATTGGTGCCGGAACTCCTGCAGGCCTATGCTGCGCCATGTCCACAATACTGGAATTCGCAAAATTTCCCGCTGAGCCCATTTGCTCCCGCCATGGCAATCGACCTGATGCCCTGTTGGAGATCCTGCACGACCTGGAGAGTGAACTGGGTCATGTACCGGAATCCACTTTACCTGTGATCGCCAAGGCACTTAACCTCTCGCGCGCGGAAGTCTATGGCGTGGTCACCTTCTATCACGATTTCCACCTGAAGCCCCGCGGTCGTCATGTCATCAAGC
>JANNNG010000216.1:0-2061 GCA_031398425.1 Hyphomicrobiales bacterium
ATGATGATGTTGCCCCCATTGTTGCCGAGAATTTGGTTGGCGAGATTGTTGCCCGTAAGGTTCAGCGCCGCCACACCAGTGCTGTTTGAGGTCGAAAAAAGTTCAATCTGCTGATTTGCCGCCAGAGTGTAGTTGATCGAAGCGAGTACGCGATCGGCGGTGCCGCGATTTGCGGCTTCGAACACAAGGTCGAGGGCGTTGTCGACGTAATAGAGATCACTGCCATTCTGCCCCGCCATGGTGTCGGTTCCCGTTCCACCGATGAAAATGTCAACGCCATCAAATCCGTTCAGTGTGTCATTGCCAGCAAGCCCGTCGATGGTTCCGCCCTGCAATCGTGCCAGGATGGTGTCGTCCTCGCTGGTGCCGGTGATGACGCTGCCCCTGGGATCAAATATGGCGGCGTAAACGTCAGCATTGCTGCCAGCATCCGTATCAGCAACTGCGAGCGCCACCCGACCATCGGACAATGTCACAAGCTTCGGCTCACTGCCGGCCACCAGCGTGGCCATGGTGAATTCGACATCCAGTGCCACACCAGCACTTGAAAACTGCCGTGCCCGCACATCGCCCGAGGGTCCGTCACCCCAGGCGACAAGCAGGCTGCCATCACGAAGGCCTGTCACGGTGGGAGCCGATTGTACGCCCGCCGTTGCTGTTTGATTGGCAACGAAGCCGATCTGCAATGTTCCCGCTGCGTTGTAGACGGCGCACCGAATGCCGGCATCGCCTGCACCATTGCCTGCGGCGTCCACCCAGGCGACCGCAAAGCCACCGCCAGTCAGCGCGGCAACAGCGGGAGCAGTTTCGGCGCTCGCAGTGGCTGCAATATCGCCGCTCAGGTCAACAGTGCCATTGGAATTTACAATCGCAAAACGGATATTGTCGGAGGCTCCCTGGCTTTGCGACACTACGACCACTTTGCCATTGGTCAGCGTCGTCACGGCTGGCGCTGTGGAGGGGGTTGCGGCACCATCGATCATGAACGAGGTCTGTTCCACATTGGATGCATCGACGACAAAACCCCGAATGTCGTCGTTGCCACTCGAATTGTCGACATAGGCCGTGAAGAAGCCGCCACCCGCATAGGCCGTGACGGCGGGATCGGTTTCTTCATCGATCTGGAATACGCCGTTGATGTTGGCCGGATTGACCGGTGTTGCATTGGGGCGCGATACTGGAACCGACGTGGCATCAGTGTAGATTTCAAAGCTCACGTTCTGGCCAGTGGTAAAAAAGGCCTGATCTTCTGTCTGGTAGACGCCGACAAACTTGTTGCCTGCGAGTCCTGCCACCGTCGCGTTCAATTGCGGTCCGTCGTTGAAAAGCGAACTCAACAGGATTTCGTTGCTTGTGGCCAGGCCATCCGCACCGAATGTGCGGCCCGTGATGTCTGGTGCGCCGAGACCGGAAGGGTCGCTTTCATCGGTCCAGCCCACTACGAAGCCGCCGCCGGTGAGAGCTGCGATGGAAGGCGCATATTGCAGGTTGGTACCGCCGGGATTGAGCGCTGCATCGCGGACGTTGATCTTGCTGATGGCTTTCCAGACGGTGATGGGCATGGCATTTCTCCCGGAATAATACCGCGACTTTGCGCCATCACGGGCGCACAATCAATGATGGCCTGCGCGAACTCTTGTCTAATCAACGGTTTGCGGTTAAGTTCACGACAAAGGAAAAAACTGCTTGACACCGCGCGGTCGTTTTGCTAAAAAATGGATACTCCAGAAAACCGTTCATCAGAACTTATTCCTAGCAAGTCTTGGGCAAGTGTAGCGCATTGCGCGACATCCCACGGAGACGACGCGGGGAGGGGTTGTGCCATGGAAGGATGGGAGGACCGGAGGATGGGAGTGTTTGTGACGAACTGCAAAGGATGAAAAGAAAAAAACTATTGGTGTAAAATCGCAAATAAAGGGAAGCGTCCCCATAGGCGCTAACTTAAGGCGAATTTTCTCCGTATTGTCATTGCCGCACTTGTTGCGGCAATCTATCGTGCAGCAAGCGGTATGCCTGATTTGTCGAATATTTCGCCAAACTTTTGGCCTCCACACTCGCGGA
>JANNNG010000242.1:0-6389 GCA_031398425.1 Hyphomicrobiales bacterium
GTGGCGCATGGCGGCCCGGCTATATGCGGCAACGATTGATCAAGGACACGTTATGGCCGGCCATTCACAATACAAGAACATCATGTTCCGCAAGGGCAAGCAGGACAAGATGCGGTCCAAGATATTCTCGAAACTGGCGCGGGAAATCACGGTTGCAGCCAAGGCCGGATTGCCGGACCCCGCCGCCAATGCAAGACTGCGGCTTGCCATTCAGAACGCCCGCGCTGAAAACCTGCCAAAGGCCAATATTGACCGGGCGATCAAGAAAGCGTCTGGCAGCGATGCTGACAACTTCGACACCGTTCGCTATGAAGGTTATGGACCGGGTGGAACGGCTGTCATTGTGGAAGCGCTGACCGACAACCGCAATCGCACAGCGCCGGTGGTGCGTGCCGCCTTTGCCAAGCATGGCGGCAACATGGGAGAAACCGGATCTGTGTCATTCATGTTCAATCGCGTCGGCGAGATTGTTTACCCGCCTGGCAAGATCACGTCAGATGCCATGATGGAAGCAGCAATTGATGCCGGCGCTGACGATGTGACCAGCGATGACGTTCACGTGGTCACCTGCGCGTTTGAAAACATTGGCGAAGTATCGTTGGCATTGGCGGTGAAATTCGGCGAAGCACAGTCGGTGAAGATTGTGTGGAAACCAAACGTCATGTCGCCACTGGATTTTGAGAAAGCTGAGGGGTTGTTGAAGCTGGTTGACGCACTGGACGAAGACGATGACGTGCAGAACGTTTTCACCAATGCGGATATTCCTGATGATGTCATGGAAAAGCTGAGCGGTTGATGGCCGTTCACAGCTTTGCGCCGACGGTTTTTCACCCCACCATGGGTGCCCATGCACCTGTCTTACGGGTGAAGAGTGGCGAAATCATCATCACTACAACACTGGATGCACATGGTTATGATGCGCAGAATGTTTTGCGCGGACCCGATACAAACCCGATGACGGGGCCGTTCTTTGTGGACGGTGCCAAGCCCGGAGATACCCTGGCCGTGGCGATCAGGCGCATCAGCATGACTCGCGAGATGGGTTGGACGCGTGCGGGCCTTGCCTGGAATGTTGTGGAGCCGGCGCGGTCACGCAACATGCCCGCGCGGGACAAGACCTTCTGGCGCATCAAAGATGATTGTATTGCCCTGGAACACCCGACATCTCGTTTGCAGGACTGGTCGATTGCCGTTGACCCGATGATTGGTTGCTTTGGCGTGGCTCCAGCAGGTGGGGAAGTGATATCGACTGCCACCAGCGGGCGCTATGGCGGCAACATGGACTATCGCCGGTTTGGTGCGGGGACCACAGCGTATTTTCCGGTGTCGGTGGAAGGGGCCTTGTTCATGCTGGGTGACGTCCACGGCGCGCAAGGCGATGGCGAGATTGCAGGGACTGGTATAGAAACTTCAGCCGAGATTGAAATTCAAGTTTCAGTATTGAAGAAGACCATCGGCTGGCCACGCGGAGAAACGGACGGTGAGATTTTTTCAATAGGCAATGCAAGGCCGCTGGAACAGGCGCTGCAACATGCGACCTCGGAAATGCTGGCGTGGCTTGAGCAGGACGATGGATTGGACATTCTCAGCGCATCGCATCTGCTCGGTATGGCGGTGCGATATGATATTGCCAACGTGTTCAATCCTGCATTTTCGGTTGCCTGTCGGATAGAGAAAAGCTGGCTGCCGTGACCCGCATCATTGGCCTTGATCCCGGACTTCGCAACACGGGCTGGGGCGTGATCGAGGCTGAGGGGTCGCGGTTGATCTACGTGGCCGACGGAGCGGTGCATTCCGGTGCGGATATGCCGTTGGCGGAACGGCTGTTGCAGATTCACGAGCAGGTGCTCCGTGTGCTGAAGGAATTCGCACCCGATGAAGCGGCTATCGAAGAGACCTTCGTCAACACTGATGCCAGGGCGACATTGAAGCTGGGGCAGGCGCGTGGGGCTGTGATGCTGGCGCCTGCATTTTGCAAAATTCCGGTGTCTGAGTATGCACCAAACACCGTGAAAAAATCAGTTGTGGGTGCAGGCCATGCCGACAAGGTGCAAGTCAAACACATGGTCAAATTGCTGCTGCCGCGGGCTGAAATGAAAACCGCAGATTCAACGGATGCCCTCGCCATAGCCATTTGCCACGCCCATCACCGTGGGTCCAAACGACTCAAGGACGTCCTCACGCGTTCTTGACTTGTTCACTTATTTATGCAAGTAATACCCGCGAGGTATTACCATGCGCATCACATCCAAAGGTCAAGTGACGGTTCCCAAGCATATAAGGGACAAGCTGGGCATTGCACCGGGCGATGATATTGGATTCCGTGAGGAGGGACATGCTGTGATTGTTGAGAAGGTCGAAGAACCGAAAAAGGAAAACAAAGGTGTGGCTTTGTACGAGCACCTGGTCGGCAAGGGACCCATGTTACGCAAAGGGCTCCCCCTGATGACTTCGGAAGAAGTTATTTTGTTGACTCGCGGAAGACCGTTGAATGCCAACGACCCTGATTGATACCAACGTATTGTTGGATGTCTTGGAAGAGCGCCCGCAGTGGTCCGCCTGGGTATTGCGACAATTTCGAAGTCTGGCCGAAGATGGTGATCTCATCATAAACCAGATCATCTATAGTGAGGCGTCAGTTCCCTATGGATCGTTGACCGAGTTTGACGCCTTGCTATCCAGCGATGTGGTGAAGCGAGAAGACTTTCCGTGGGAAGCAGGTTTTGTAGCCGGTAAAGTTCATAAACTCTATCGCGGCGGCGGCGGAAAGAAAGTCTCAACCCTGCCGGATTTCTTGATCGGCGCTCACGCCTTGGTGAAGGGATACCGCGTGCTAACACGGGATGCATCGCGCTTTCGAACCTATTTCCCGAAAGTGCAACTCATCGCACCGGACACGCACCCATGAAGGTCTTGGCATGATCGGAAAACTCAAAGGTCATATCGAATCCACAGGGACTGATTGGGTGATGGTGGACGTAGGCGGTGTTTGCTATTTCGTGTCCTGCTCGTCCAACACCCTGCGCGTACTGCCGGGGCAGGGTGAGGCGGCTGAGGTATATACCGACATGTTGGTGTCGCAAGACAACATCCGCCTAGTGGGCTTTGCCACGCTGTTGGAAAAGGAATGGTTCAAGCTTTTGCAATCGGTGCAGGGTGTGGGCGCTCGCGTGGCGCTTGCGATCTTGTCGGTGTTGTCGGCAAACGAACTGGCCTCTGCCATTGCACTGCAAGACAAGGCGATGATTGGCCGCGCCAATGGTGTTGGCAAGAAACTGGCAGAACGCATTGTGCTCGAATTGAAGGACAAGGCCCCCGCATATACGGCAGCAGACATCGGTCTCAGCACAATTGCTGCGGAACTCGCAGCACCAAAAACCACAGCGGTCACCGACGCAGTATCAGCCCTTGTCAATTTGGGTTACGGTCAGTCGCAAGCGGCACTCGCAGTGAGTGCCGCCATGCGCAAAAGTGGAGATGATCAGCCTACAGAGAAATTGATCAGGTTGGCGCTGAAGGAGCTGGCGCTGGGATGAGACTTTGATATGACGCGCATCATCCTCGACCAATCTCTCAAGCCTGAAGACGCGCTCGACACACATCTGCGTCCGCAAAAGCTTGATGAATTTGTCGGGCAGACCAAGCAGAAGCAGAATCTTCGCGTTTTCATCGAGGCTGCAAAATCCCGCAATGAGGCGCTCGACCATGTGCTGTTTGCTGGCCCGCCAGGCTTGGGCAAAACCACGTTGGCACAAATCATGGCGCGGGAAATGGGGGTGAATTTTCGTTCAACCTCTGGCCCCGTGATTGCAAAGGCGGGTGACCTTGCAGCACTCCTCACCAACCTCGAAGACCGGGATGTTCTCTTCATAGATGAAATCCACAGGCTCAATCCGGCGGTCGAGGAAATACTCTATCCAGCAATGGAAGATTTCCAGCTGGACCTCATCATCGGAGAAGGGCCGGCGGCGCGCAGCGTCAAGATTGATCTTGCGAAGTTCACGCTCGTTGGTGCGACGACACGCACGGGGCTGTTGACCTCGCCACTGCGCGACCGTTTTGGCATTCCCATCCGCCTCGATTTTTATACGAATGATGAACTGCTGGATATCGTGCGCAGAGGTGCCCGGATCTTGCAATTGGCTGTGACAGAAGATGGTGCTCGCGAAATCGCCAAGCGCTCACGCGGAACACCGCGCATCGCCGGTCGCTTGTTGCGCCGTGTGCGCGACTTTGCTTCTGTTGATGGCGTAGAGCGTGTCGACTCCAAAGCCGCAGACAAAGCCTTGCGACTGCTCGATGTGGATGCACAAGGCCTCGATGCACTGGACCATCGTTATCTCAAGTGCATTGCACTTAATTTCGGTGGCGGGCCTGTGGGAATTGATACAATTGCAGCCTCGCTCTCCGAGGGACGCGATGCGCTTGAAGATGTGGTCGAGCCTTACTTGCTGCAACTCGGTTTTCTCAATCGCACACCGCGCGGGCGGCTGTTGACGCATCATGCCTTCAAGCATCTGGGTTTGGCTGTGCCCAACCGGGCGGAGATTACCCAAGGAGTTTTGCCGTTGCGTGAAAACGATGCTTGATGGCACCATCAGCAGTGGCATCCACCATCTGCCTATCCGCGTTTACTACGAGGACACGGATTTTTCGGGCCACGTTTACCACGCGAACTATCTCAAATACTGCGAACGCGCGCGTTCGGACTTTCTGCGCGTTCTGGGTGTCGACCAAAACGTCATGTTCGCTGATGGCGGGGCCTTTGTCGTGCGGCGGATGAATTGTGAGTTCTTGAGGCCTGCTCAGTTCGAAGACGTGTTGACTGTAGAATCGACACCTGGTGAAACAGCGGGGGCGCGATTTGAAGTTCGGCAACGCGTTCTCAGGGCTGATGAAGTGCTGTTCACCGCAGATGTGACAGCGGTGCTGATTGATGGCAGGGGCCGTCCCAGACGCTTGACACTCGAGTTGCTTCAAGCGCTCGCCAAGGTGATGCGCTAACCACTTGTTAACCATAACTGTTTCATGTCGGTTTGAGGTCGGTCTGGTGCTTTTCCGGCCCAGTGCCGATTCGTGAAATGGCCTGAATTGCCGCAGAATCGGCGTATTTTCAGTGTTTGAGGCGACGCGAAGGATTTCATGGAACAGATTACAGAGGCGCCCGCAGCCGCCGCACAAAACGGAAGCTTGTCACTCTGGCATCTTGTCTTGCAGGCTTCGTTGCCGGTGCAACTGGTCATGCTTGGCCTGGCGCTGGCGTCGATCTGGTGCTGGGCCATTATCTTTGAAAAATGGTTTGCCTTCCGCAAGGAGAACGCCGCCAACGACCGCTTCGAAAGCATGTTCTGGTCCGGACAGTCGCTGGACGATTTGTATCATGGTGCAAGGTCCCGTGATCCCGTCGGGATGGCCTCGGTATTTGTGGCAGCCATGGAAGAGTGGAAACGCAGCCAGGGTGCGGCCATGCGGGCAGGTTTTGCAGGCGTTATGAAGCGCATCGAAAAGGTCATGGATGTGCAGATCCAGAAAGAGATGAATGGGGTGGAATCGCGCCTCCTCTTCCTCGCCACCACGGGTTCGGCGGCCCCCTTCATCGGCCTGTTCGGCACGGTATGGGGCATCATGACCTCATTCCAGGCCATCGCCAATTCGCAGAACACCAATCTCGCGGTGGTGGCCCCCGGCATCGCGGAAGCGCTTTTCGCCACGGCGATCGGCCTGCTCGCCGCCATACCAGCGACAATCTTCTACAATATGTACACATCCGACGCGGCGAAGATCGGCTCCAGGCTGGCGAACTTCGCGGACGAATTCTCGTCGATCATCTCGCGTCAGCTGGATGAACGGGTGGTTTGAGCATGGGCGCAGCGACAGGCGGGGCAGGAGGCGGCTACAAGCGGCGCGGCTCGCGGCGGAGGCAGGGCCCTGTGGCGATGAGCGAGATCAATGTCACGCCATTGGTCGACGTCATGCTGGTGCTGCTGATCGTGTTCATGGTGGCTGCGCCGCTGATGACCGTGGGCGTTCCCATCGAATTGCCGAAGACCCAGGCCAAGCAGCTTGATACGTCCACCGAGCCGATCACCATCACGGTCAAAGCCGACCAGACGCTCTTCCTGCAGGAAACCAAGATCAACATCACGGACCTGGCGCCCAAACTCGTGGCCATCTCCAAGAACGGCTATGAGGAGCAGATCTTCGTGCGCGCCGACACCAATGTGCCCTATGGCTCGGTGATGGAAGTGATGGGCCTGCTCAATGGCGCGGGCTACCGCAAGATCGGGCTGGTGACCGGCAATGACGAGAAGGCGGCGGGCCAGAATTAACCATGCGCCTCGGCCTCACACTATCGCTGGCGTTGCATGCGGGCATCCTGGCGGCGGCGG
>JANNNG010000207.1:0-1561 GCA_031398425.1 Hyphomicrobiales bacterium
CTCCGCCAATCTTTTCCGATTGCTTTTTCTCTGATTGCTTTTTTTCTGATTGCATGGATTGAACGGCGGCTTTGACTCTGTGGTCAAACTTGATAGCTTCACGGCATGAACGCAGATCAGCACAGCAATGCCATGCCACGAAATTCCGGCACTCCCTTGACCGTGTCCTGGTTTGAAAAAGTTCAAGTCAACACGTCCGCCACTGAGCGACGCGCCGCAACTCTCACGACTCGTCGCAGCGTCAAGAAGCAGTATCAGGCGGCGTGGCTGGTCAAGGCCCTGCAGTGCATTGATCTTACCACGCTGGCAGGCGACGACACCGCTGACCGCGTGAAGCGTTTATGCGACAAGGCAAGACGACCGTTGCGCGACGACATCGTGGCTGGCCTCGGTCTGACCGACAGCCCGCCCAAGGTTGGTGCCGTGTGTGTCTACCCCGCGATGGTGCCCCACGCTGTCAAGGCACTGCGCGGTTCAAGAATTCCCGTGGCCTCCGTCGCAACGGGCTTTCCTGCGGGTCTCACACCGCTGCATCTGCGCCTCGCAGAAATCAAGTATGCGGTTGACCAGGGTGCGGATGAAATTGACATCGTGCTGTTTCGTGAACAGGTGTTACGGCAGGAATGGCAGGCGCTTTACGATGAGGTGTCGGCCATGCGCCAGGCTTGCGGGGGCGCGCACATGAAAGCCATTCTTGCAACAGGCGATCTTAAAACCCTGCGTAACGTCTACAAAGCGTCGATGGTGTCGATGCAGGCTGGTGCCGATTTTATCAAGACCTCAACCGGCAAGGAGGACGTCAATGCCACACTCCCCGTCAGTCTCACAATGGTCCGTGCACTGAGGGATTATCACGACCTTACCGGTTTTCACATCGGCTTCAAGCCTGCGGGTGGTTTGCGGACAGCCAAGGATGCCATGGCGTGGCAAATTCTGATGAAGGAAGAACTGGGCCGCCGATGGCTTGAACCTGATTTATTCAGGATTGGTGCCAGCAGCATGCTGGCCGATATAGAACGCCAACTCGAACACTATCTTACGGGCCGTTATTCCGCCCTGCATCATCACGCCCTTGCCTGAGGAAAAAACAATGCCCAGTGTTCCTGAAATTCTCGAAAGCATGGACTATGGCCCGGCACCAGAGCAGAACACCCACGTCAAAGAATGGTTGTCGCGTCATGCTGCGGGTTTTGGTCATTTCATCAATGGAAACTTCGTACGCTCTTCTGGCAATGTCTGGCTCACCGTGACCAATCCAGCCAACGGCGAAACACTTGGCAAAGTTCCCCATGGCACCGCAAAAGATGTCGACACAGCAGTCAAGGCTGCCCGCGAGGCTTTTCCTGGCTGGAGCAGAATGTCCGGCTTCGAGCGTTCGAAGCACCTCTATGCACTGGCCCGTCACATTCAGAAGCGCGAACGTTTCTTCGCCGTTCTTGAAACCATGGACAACGGCAAGACCATCCGCGAGTCGCGTGACATCGACATTCCGTTGGTCGCCCGGCACTTCTATCACCATGCGGGTTGGGCGCAGCTTCTGTCATCCGAGTTCAAAGGCTTC
>JANNNG010000288.1:0-2424 GCA_031398425.1 Hyphomicrobiales bacterium
AGCATCCGCTGTGGTACACCGCACCATCAGCCAAAACACTTGAGCTCGCCAAGATTGACGACCTCTCCAACACCGTGGTCAGCGATGGCCAACGTGGTGAAACCGGTGTTCTTGGCTCATCCATTCAAATTACTGACGAACAAGCCGCCAAGATCAAGGCTGGTAATTTCACCGTTGGACTTTCGATGGGCTGGCTGGGCGATGACTGGGCTTCCGAGCAATTGATCGGTCTGAAGGAAACATTTGAGAAATACGGCGTTAAAGTTGTAGCCGAAACCAATGCCAACTGGGACGACGCCAAACAAATCGCCGACCTCGAAACCATTGCTGTGTTGAAGCCAAGCCTTGTGGTGTCCATTCCACTGAATGGTAAAACGACAGCGGCCGCATTCAAAGCACTCAAAGATGGTGGCGCAAAGGTCGTGTTCATTGACCAAGCCGTTGAAGGCATGGATCCGGGCAAGGACTATGTGTCAATTGTATCATCGGACAATCTGGCACTCGGCATGTACATTGCCGATGAACTTGCAACCGCAATTGGCGGCAAGGGCGAAGTTGCGGCCATGTATTTTGCCAATGACTTCTACGTGACAAACCTCCGCTACATCGGTTTTGTGGCCCGTTTGATGGCGAAATATCCTGACATCAAGCTGGTAGCCGCCGCTGGCCATGACAATCCAGACAAGGGCCAGGAAGTGGCGCAGGCAGTGCTTGCCCGCTATCCAAACCTGAACGGCATGTATGCGTCATGGAGTATTCCTGCAATGGGTGCGGTAACAGCCGCACAAACAGCTGGCCTGACACCAGACAAGTTCAAGATTGCCAACGAAAACTTCGACCAGATCGTTGCTGCCAACATGGCAAAGAATGGTTTCATCGCCGGCATCTCTTCGCAACGCCCTTATGATCAAGGTGTGGCTGAAGCAACTGTGGGCTTGCTTGCTCTCATTGGCGTTGAGACCCCGCCATACGTTGTTGTGCCGCCCGTGGCCGTCAACCGTGGCAATCTTCCGGCATCCTACAAGACCATCTACCGCAAGGAGTTGCCTGCTGAAATGGCCGCTGACCTGAAGAACTAGGCTTAGCACCATACGTAAGCTGCGGTCAGCATACTCCCTTGCTGGCCGCATCTATAAACCGCCTTTGCAATACGCCCAGGATACGAAAGTGGCACTCCGAAACATTCTCGAGATGCACAATATTGAGAAATCTTTCAGCAATATCCCGGTGCTGAAAACGGTGAATTTTGCCTTGCAAAAAGGCGAAGTCCACGCCTTCATGGGTGGCAACGGTGCCGGCAAGTCCACACTCATGAAAGTTCTCACAGGTGTGTACAGCCGCGACTCCGGCGAAATTGTCATCAACGGCAAGCCTCACTTGTTCGCAAGTCCGCGTGATGCCGAGGCTGCTGGCATTGCCATGATTTTCCAGGAACTCAGCCTGATTCCCACATTGACAGTGGCGCAGAACATATTTCTGCACCGTGAGCCACGCACCGGCTATTTTTTGAACGACAACGAAGCGGTACGCCGTTCCCGCGAAATCCTTGCCGACCTTGGTGAAGACATTGATCCCAATGCCCGCGTCGAAGACATCAGTTCGGGTGCGTGCCAAATGGTCGAGATTGCCAAGGCACTGTCGCAGAATGCGCAAATCCTCATCATGGATGAGCCCACTTCGTCATTGTCAGAGCATGAAACGAGCTCGCTCTTCCGCATTGTGCGCAGACTGCAAAGCAGCGGCATTTCGATCATTTATATTTCACATCGCATGGCAGAAATTTTCGAAATCTGTGATCGCGTTACAGTCATGCGGGACGGCGGCATTGTGCTGACCGACACCTGCAAGAACATTTCGATGCAAGTTTTAATCGACGCCATGCTTGGGCCAGGCACTGGATCCTCACTCAAATGGCGGGAGCGCGGTTCACTTGCTGACGCGCCTATAGTTCTCGACGTTGAAAACATTACATCATCTGGAAACTATCGCGATATCAGCTTCCAAATCAAAGCCGGCGAAATTGCCGGCCTAGCCGGACTGATGGGATCAGGCCGCACGGAAATTGCACAAACAATTTTTGGTATCAAGTCGGCAGACTCTGGCACGGTGCGCCTCAACGGCAAAACCATCACTTCAACATTGGATGCCATTGCATCAGGTATCGCCCTCGTTCCCGAAAGTCGCCGCAGGCAAGGTCTCATTCTTGATCATAGTGTGGCCGAAAATTTCCTGCTGCCAAACCTTGATGTTTTCAAGACCGGTTACTTCGTTGGCGAGCGCGGCGCTGGGCGCAGAATCATGGATTTCATAAAGCTGTTGGGCATCAAAACTGATAGTCCCGACAAAATCGTAAATGATCTATCCGGCGGCAACCAACAGAAAGTCGTACTTTCGAAGTGGCTGGTGCGTGAGCCGAAGTTGCTT
>JANNNG010000211.1:0-1606 GCA_031398425.1 Hyphomicrobiales bacterium
CTATTCTTTCGTTACTGCTGGGCGTGCGACCTCCAAATGTTGCGTTGCTCGTCGCGGTCGCTGTTGGCTTTATCGGAGCCTTTATCGTGGTGGCGGGCCGCAACGCGCTCGCCTTGCCGGATGCGCCTCAATGGTTGTTGATCGCGTTGATTGTGCCGTTCTCATTGGCGATCGGCAATGTCTACCGCACGGCCAAATGGCCAGAGGGTGCGACGCCGTTGCAAGTTGCGGTGGTGGTCAATCTTTCAGTGGTCCCCATTTTTGCGGCACTGGCATTTTGGCACGGGGGCAGTATCTGGCCGGTTTTTGACAATCTCGGATTGACGGCCGCCCAATGGTTGGCGGCACTTGTGAATGTTGGATTGTTCTTTCGGCTGCAATGGATTAGCGGCCCCACCTACCTCAGTCAGATTGGCTATGTGGCAGCAGCGGTCAGTCTGGCTATTGGTGCACTTTACTTTGCCGAGACCTATCCCTGGCAGGTTTGGTTGGGGGCGGCGCTGATCATCGCCGGAATTGGTGCCTCAGCCTGGGAAAATGTGAATCGTAAAACAGGGTGATTTGGCACTTGGAAGCCTGAAACCCCTCTGCTATAGCCCGCCTCGACCCAAACCCGATTGGCCCAAAAGCCTTAAGGAACATGTGCGGGCGTGGTGAAATTGGCAGACACGCAAGATTTAGGTTCTTGTGAGGAAACTCGTGGGGGTTCAAGTCCCTCCGCCCGCACCATGCCTGCTCAAATCGGGTGACAGAATTCAAAGTGTGAGCGAGAACCATGCAAGTAACTGAAACGACAAATTCCGGCCTGAAGCGTGGCTTCCAGGTGACCGTAGCCGCCGCTGATCTTTCAGCCAAAGCCAATGCCAAGTTGAAGGACATGGCGGGCAAAGCCCAGATCAAGGGCTTCCGCCCCGGCAAGGTTCCTGTTGATCATTTGAAGCGCATGTATGGCAAGTCGGTCATGGCTGAAGTGGTGCAGGAAACTGTTGATGAGCAGGCCCGCGTGGTGTTCTCTGATCGCAATCTGAAGCCAGCCTATCAGCCGGAAGTCAAGTTGCCTGAAGCCGAAGGCGAAGTGAACGCTGTCATTGAAGGCAAAGGCGATCTTTCCTTCTCCGTCGAAGCTGAAGTCATTCCGACATTCGAACTGCAAGATGCCTCAGGCCTGACCCTGACCAAGCATGTTGTAGAAGCGTCAGACGCACACATCGACGAATCTTTGGCCAAGTTGGCCTCGCAATACAAGTCTTGGGAAACCAAGGATGGCGCATCAGCTTCGGGTGACCGCGTGACCATTTCGTTTGTCGGCTCCATTGACGGCGTTGAATTCGATGGTGGCAAGGGCGAAGACATTCCGTTGGAACTCGGTTCCAACCAATTCATCCCCGGCTTTGAAGAACAACTCGTTGGCAAAAAAGCAGGCGATGATGTCACCGTCAACGTGACATTCCCTGAAAACTATGGTGCTGCAAATCTCGCAGGCAAAGCCGCCGTGTTTGCCACCAAGGTGACCGGTGTTGAAGCGCCTAAGGTTTCCGCAATCGACGAAGAGTTTGCCAAGAAGGTGGGTTTTGAAGATGTTGCGAAATTGCGTGACATGGTGAAG
>JANNNG010000297.1:0-4059 GCA_031398425.1 Hyphomicrobiales bacterium
TTCCGCGAGATAGCTTCGGACTTTGCCATCGTCGGCGCGCACGGCCATCAGCAGGACATCACCTGTTTTGGAGCGCCGCAGAGAATGGGCTTCGATGTCCCGTGTCGAAGGCATGCCCTGTTTGTCGACATAGTCGATTTCAACTAACAAGCGGTTGGTTGCGGCAAAACGGATCAATTCAATGAACGTCTGTCCTCGTGTTCCGGTTGGCAACGGAATTAGTTTGTCGCGGATGACAACGTCTTCGTGGCCAATTGGCATGGAGTTCAATGTTGGCGACGTGCTAACGCCAAGCCACGCAAAGATTTCAGGCAGCGCGTCCCAGAATGTACTCGGGACCACAGTTAAATGGGGCGAATTGCTCCGCCCCATACACATTCAAGTCGAAGATGATCTTACATCTTCTTGTGCATAGCACCCATGGCTTCACCCATGTGGCCCAAGCATTCATCAGCCTTGTTGCCTGTCATGGCAGTCTTGGCCAAATCCATGTGCTTCATAGCTTCATCCTTGTTTGCCTTCATCGCCGGATCGGACATCTTGTCCATTTCAGTTGTCATCATCGCCATTGAGGCGTCGTCACACTTCATCGCCATACTCATTTTTGCCATGTTCAACTGGGCTGAACAGTCTTCGTTATTCTTGGCTGTCATGGCGGTCTTTGCCATGCCCATGTACTTCATGGCCATGTCCTTGTTGGCTTTCATTGCTGGATCGCTCATGCCCTCCATGTCAGTTGTCATCTGTGTCATGGTTGCTTCATCGCAGGTGACGGCAGCTTGGGCATGTGCTGGAGCTGCATAGAGCAGCGCAAGAAGTGCAGCGCCGGAGAGTAGCTTTATCATGATGAGTATCCTTGTATGGACGTAATTGTCCGCTAACTTAACATGCGCACGGGCGCCCAGTTCCATCTTAACTTATGAATGTGATCTTGCCGGGCGGCATGCCGCCGAATTCACGATCGGTTCACGGTCAACGCAGTTTGCAGCTTTTCCTGGAGATCAGCTTCACGAAACGGCTTCTGCAAGACTGGCACATGTTGCAAGTGAGTGGGAATAGCAGCGTTTCCATAACCGGTCGAAAAGATGAAGGGCTGATTTTTCGCGGACAAGACTTCCGCCAGCGTGAATGTGTCCTTGCCCGCCAGATTTACGTCCAGCATGACAACGTCATATTCAATGTCGGTGGCCTTGGTCATCGCATCATCCAAGTTGGATGCAACGGCAACAACTTTACAACCGATATCCGATAACGTGTCTTCGATGAACATTGCAATCAATGACTCGTCTTCAACAACCAGTACTTTCGTACCCAAAAGTTGAACGGCACCTGTGTTTAAGCCGGAAACAGCTTGAGCCCGCTCTGACATGGCAAAACCACTTTACTAGAGCACAACTTAGGGGCAACCCGCCCATCAGTCATGAATTGATTTATTGCGGATTCTTCCCGCATTGTTCTTAAGCACGAAACGCTCATTAACGCAACGTTAACGTCAATTGTTGTCATTCGACTTCAATTAACCGATATGCTCGCTTCAAATTGCTCCGAAGCATGATCCAACTTCGTCGTGATGATGCATATCACACCGGTTTTTGGGAATGTCATTTTCACAGTACCGCCCAGATCACTGGCCAGACTGCGTTCAATCAGTTTTGTGCCGAAGCCTCGCGTCGCTGGCTCTACAACCGCTGGCCCCCCCTTCTCGCTCCAGCAAAACTTAAGAACGGGTTCTGATTTTTTGGATGTGGAAATGCTCCACATAATTCCGACCTTGCCCCTATCATTTGACAAGGCGCCATATTTTACGGCGTTGGTGCAGAGCTCGTGCAGTGTCATGGCAAAAGTAAGTGCCATACTCGACGATATTCTGACGTCCGGACCTTTCACAGTGAAGCGATCTGCCCCCGTACCGCGATAGGCGGCAATTGCCCGGTCAACGATCTCCGCAAAGGGAGCGCTTTCCCACCTTTCCCGGGTCAATACGTCGTGGACCTTTGACAAAGCCATCAGTCTGGCCTCAAAACGTAATTTGGCTTCAGTCACGTTTGGACTTGTGCGCAAGGTTTGCGACGCCATGGACTGCACGGTGGCAAGCGTGTTTTTAACGCGATGGTTCAGCTCATTCATCAGCAACAATTGACGATTTTCATTCTGCTTGCGTTCGGTGATATCGAGCACCATGCCAACTGCACGAGACACAAAACCCGTTTCTGGATCGACAGGACCAAAGGTTTCGCCCCGATCCATCATCCAGACTTCTCCGCCTTTGGGCAGACGCATGCGATATTCCATTTCATAAGGTCCAATTTTTTGCGTTATGGCTTTGAACGCCTGACCCGTGTGCGCCTGATCGTCGGCATGAAGAAAATCCAGAAAACTCTCGAGCGAAACCTCGGATACCTCGTCGCGCCCCACTAAAGTCAGAAATCCAGGTGACCACTTGGTTCGATTTGCCGCGACATCAAATTCATAGGCGCCAAAACGGGCCAATGCGCTGGCACGGGTAAATCTGGCTTCACTTTCGCGGAGGCTCTCACTGGCACGTTTCTCCGCATCAATATCAGCGATCACTGATGTCATACCAAGGATTTCCCCTGCTTCGTCAAACATCGGAACTGCTGCCACACGGGTCCACGTGGGTTCCCGGGCAGTTTCGCCATGATAGAGAAATTCCTGGCCAGGCCACACCTCTTCTCCGCGCAAGGCTCGGGCACCTGGAAAATTCTTGCGCCCAAGCCGACGGCCATCCGGGTGATAGGCCTCCCACAAGCTGTGCCGTTTTTCGTCGCGCGAAGGAATTTTTCCAGGCACAAAGCGCTTGAAAACATCGTTGGCGATCAATGGCGTACCTTCTCGGTCAATCAGCGCGATGCCGAGGGGCAAGACATCAATAACTGCGGCCAAATTGCGCTCGCTTTTGCGCAGTGCTTCTTCCGTCAACTTGCGACTGGTAATGTCAAAACTTGCGCCCACGATGCCTGAGAGTTTTCCATCAGCATCATATTCCGTGCGTCCACGGTCCATCAGCCAGACATAGTGGCCATCCTTGTGACGCACACGATACTCATGGGCGAAACGGTTCGCACCATCGGCAGAAGACGGCATAACCTCAACGATTTTGGTTGTGGGAATATCTTCAGGGTGCAAAAGGCTTAACCAGCCTTCAATGGTGGCGGGAACTTCGTCCTGTTGCCAGCCCAGAACGCGGGTCAAACCTGGCCCTCGCCAAACCACTCTACCTCGTGTGTCATAATTTAACGCGTTCGTCGCGTACTCAACCGTCTCCAATCGATCCAGGCTGGTCTTCAACGCATCTTCGGTGCGTTTACGCTGTGAAATATCGCGAGAGACCGCAATGATGCGCTTGCAAAAACCGTCTGCATCTAAAACCGGACTGACAACAACATCCCACCACTTTGGTGTTCCCTTCATTGTGAGACGAAACGCTTCGAACTGGGTCTCACTGCCCTTCTTGGCCGCGGCCAAAGCGCTTTCGACTGTATGCCGCCTGTTCTCAGGCCAGAATGACACCCAATTTTGGCCAAGACAACTATCGTAGTCGTCAATTTCCATCAGTGTCTGTCCGTGTACGTTCATGAATTCAATTTCGCCATCACACGACATGACTTTGACGCAATCAGGACTGGATTCCAGAACACTACGGCTGAAATTTTCACTCTCGCGCAACGCGGCCTCAGCAGCCTTGCGGTCAGTTATGTTAGCGGTGATACCCATTAATTCTGTAACCAGCGTGTCAGGATCAACAACAGCTTGGGCATGTTCCTCCATCCAGATGATCTTCCCACCATGCACGTGGCGAAATTGGCTTACATAACTGCTTGTGGCAGCAAGTGCCGCATCGACTTTCGCGCGATGAATTTCCCTGTCATCAGGATGGATGAGAGCATAGCCATCGTCAGCTGTCCGGATGGCAACTGGTGTTGGCATGTCTGGCGTTACTGCAACATCATCACTAAGTGTGACCACACCAGTTTTTGGCACATAATGCCACGCGGTCATGTGGGCGGCTGTCATCGCCAATTTCAACTGTTTGTTCGA
>JANNNG010000007.1:0-10288 GCA_031398425.1 Hyphomicrobiales bacterium
GGATTGCTCAACGATCCTGTGCGCGTTGAAATCAAGCCCTCGGCCACCACGGCAGAACGTGTTGAACAAAGCGTCATTCACGTGGACCCCGCCAACAAGGTGAAGCTGCTGGTAGAACTTTTGCGTGATCCGCAGATCACCCGTGCCTTGATCTTTACACGGACGAAACATGGGGCTGACAAGGTGGTGAAGGCGCTTGACAAGGAAAACTATCGCTCTTCTGCCATTCACGGCAACAAGTCGCAGGCCAATCGCGAAAAGGCGCTGGCCGGGTTCAAGGACGGCAAGATTCTGGCGCTGATTGCCACCGATATTGCAGCCCGTGGCATCGACGTTGATGGCGTGTCCCACGTCTTCAATTTTGACCTCCCCTTCGTGCCGGAAAGCTATGTGCACCGCATTGGCCGCACGGCCCGTGCTGGCGCTGCTGGTGAAGCCATTGCGTTCTGCACGCCCGAAGATCGCGGACTACTGCGCGACATTGAAAAAACCATTCGCCAGCAGGTGCCGATCAAAGAACATGCGCTGGGCCTGAAGGTTGATCCTCTCGCCCCCAACTTCGGCTGGAACCCTGCTGATGCGCCCAAGCGCTCGTCCGGTGGTGGCCGCCATATGCCCAAAGCGGAAAAGAAACCCCATCATCGCGGGCAACCTGCGAAAGGAATGGGTCCGCAGCATGCCAAAAATGGCGAACCACGTCCCGGTGTGCGGGCTGATGGCCGTTTGCAAAAGCGGGAATGGAACCCTGTGGGCATGCCCATCCAGGCCATCGACCAGAGCCAGTTTGCCCGCAAAGCCGAAGGCGACAGCCAGGCACCGGGCGGGCATGTTCGTCACGAAGTCAATGTGCGTCACGAAGTCAAGGCCCCGCCCAAATTCGGTGATCGGAAATTCGCTGGCGGTGGCAAGCAGGGTTTCGGCAAACCGCGCAACGGCGGCGGTAACTGGATGAAATCGGTTGGCGACAGAGGCAAGGACTTGAGCCGGTAAGACTTGACAAATTCTGGGTCAAGCTGAGCCCGAATTCCCTCTCCGTCACGCCTTTGGCGCGCCACCACTCCCGCAAGCGGGCGAGGAAAACATATCCTCGCCCGCTTGCGGGAGTGGTGGCACGCGGAGCGTGACGGAGAGGGTTTGTTTCATTTTTTCAGCAACCACTCGTGCTCCTTTGCATTGTTGAACTTCCACGTCCGCACGGGGCCCGCCATGACGTTGAGGTAATAGAGGTCATAGCCATGAATGGTGGCGCAGGGGTGGTAACCTTTTGGCACCATGACGATGTTGCCATCTTCCACCGCCATTGCCTCATCGAGCTTGCGGTCATCGGTATAGACGCGCTGGAAGGCGAAGCCTTGCGGCGGGTTGAGGCGGTGATAGTAGGTTTCTTCCAGCAGTGACTCGTGCGGCAGATTATCCTTGTCGTGCTTGTGGCTGGGATAGGACGAGGTGCAGCCATTGGGTGTGATGACTTCAACGACGAGAAGACTTTCGGCGCGCTTGTCCTGTTCGGGCAAGATGTTGCAGACATAGCGGGTGTTGGAACCAGCACCTCGTGTTTCAATCGAGAGTTCATCGGGGGCGATGACGAAGGCTTCGCTGCCTTTCTTTGCTGGTGCGGTACAGATGTTGATCACGCAATCCGTTGTCGCTGTCACCGACCATCTGGCTTTCGGCGGCACATAGACATTCCAGGGCTTGCCCTCGAACACGCTCATGCGTTCACCGATGATACCGAAGCTTTTGCCGTCCACTTTCACTTCGCCTTTGCCGGAAATGAAGACAATGCAGGTTTCGCGTTTGTCTTCCATACCCTTCGCGGATGTGCCGGGAGCAAGTTTCCACACATCATGCCCGACATGTTTCCATTTGGCCGATGCGGGTGAAACCGACATGACCTTGCCGGATTTCTTCGAGGGCTTGACGAGAAGTTTGGAGGGCATGGTTCAGCTCCCGATGCGTTGCAGCTTGCCGCCCTTGCGCCACTTGGCGTGGGCATTGCGGACTTGTTTCCGGGACGATACTTCCGGAATGCCAACCTCCCACCATGTGCCGCCTGCATCTGTACTGTGCATGGGGTCAGTGTCGATGATGATGGCGTGGGTCTTGCTGCTGGCCCTGGCTGTTTTCAAGGCGGCTTCAAGATCAGCAAGCGATGTCACCTTGATCGCCACAGCGCCCATGCTTTCTGTATGTTTCACGAAGTCTATGGCGTGGTTTGCCCCTTCAAAGGTGTTGTGATCGAAGAGATTGTTGAAGCGTTCGCCACCCGCTGCAAACTGCAGGCGGTTGATGCAGCCGTAGCCGCGATTGTCCGTGATGATCAGTGTCAGCTTGACACCCATCATCACGGCTGTCGCCAGTTCTGAATTTGCCATCATATAGGTGCCGTCACCAGTCCAGACCACGACTTCGCGGTCAGGGTTTGCCAGTTTTGTGCCAATGCCGCCTGCAATTTCATAACCCATGCAGGAGAAACCATATTCCATGTGATAGGAACCGGGGTAGCTCGCTTCCCAGAGTTTATGCAATTCGCCGGGCATGGAGCCTGCGGCAGAGAGCACCGTGATATCACGTCCCAACGCGCGCATGACGGCACCGACCACTTGCGAGTCAGTCGGAAGTTCGGCGTTTGAAGGACTTGTGTATTTTGCGGCAACGGCGAGCCACTTCGCTCGTTCGGATTTTGCTTTCGCCGTCCAGGCGGCGGGGGCTTGCCATTTTCCAAGATTGACGGTCAATTCTTCAAGACCCACACGCGCGTCAGCAATCAGCGGCAGTGATCGGTGTTTGGTGGCGTCAAAGCCTTGCGTGTTGAGACCGATGATCTTGCGGCTCTTTGCCTTGAACAGCGACCATGAACCCGTGGTGAAGTCCTGCAGCCGCGTGCCGACAGCGAGGATGACGTCTGCCTGTTCGCAGATGGTGTTTGCAGCAGCTGTGCCGGTCACACCCACTGCCCCCATGTTGAGCGTATTGTCGAAAGCCAGGGAGGATTTGCCGGCCTGGGTTTCAACCACGGGCATGCCATGGGCTTCGGCGAAGGTTTTCAGCGTTGCCGTGGCCTCGGAATAAAGCGTGCCGCCGCCAGTGATGATGACGGGTTTTGTTGCGGCCTTCAGCGTCTTGACTGCCCGGTCGAGTTCATCGTCATCCGGTCGCGGGCGGCGTGTGGACCAAATGCGCTCGTCAAAGAAATCTTCAGGGTAGTCAAAGGCCTCGGCTTGCGTGTCCTGGCACATGGAGAGTGTGACGGGGCCACACTCGGCAGGGTCCGTCAACACCACCATGGCACGGTTCAGTGCGGGGATCAGCTGCTCGGGCCTTGTGATACGATCAAAATAGCGTGAGACGGGTTTGAAGCAATCGTTGGCTGTGGTGGTGCCGTCGCCAAAGTCTTCGATCTGTTGCAGCACCGGATCGGGAAATCGCGTTGCAAATACGTCGCCCGGCAACAAAAGAAGTGGAATGCGATTGACGTGGGCGACAGCTGCCGCCGTCACCATGTTCAGGGCACCGGGACCAATGGAAGATGTTGCCGCCATCATGCGCTTGCGGTTCGACGACTTGGCAAAGGCGGTTGCGGCATGGGCCATGGATTGCTCATTGTGAGCGCGGTAGGTTGGAAGCTCCTTCCGGTGGGCAAACAGTGCCTCACCGATGCCAGCCACATTGCCATGGCCGAAAATGGCCCAGACGCCGGCGAAGATGGGCTGCTTGCTGCCATTGATGACCACCATCTGGCGCGTCATGAACTTGACGAGGGCTTGGGCTGTTGTGAGGCGGATGGTTCTGGACATGGGTATTTGCTCTCAGTCAAAATTGTTCACAAAATAGTTCCCTCCCCACAAGGGGGAGGGTGAATATCTAATTTCTCGCTTTATGCCAGATGGCAACGAGATTGCCAAAGCGTTCCGCCATCATGGTGACGGCGGTTTCGTCGCTGATTGATCCGCGCAGCCATTCCTGTGCGGCTTCGTTGAAAATGGTGCGGCCCACGGCGAAACCTTTGACGTGCTTTTTTCCTGCGACGGCACGGAAGCCTTTTTCGAGTTCAGATTCCGGTGCTTCAAGCCCCAGCAGAACGATGCCGCGGCAGTAGCGGTCGTTCTGGTCGATGACGTTGCCGATCACGTCCCACGCGGAAGCATCAGCTTGCGGTTCAAGCTTCCACCAGTCGGGCTTGATGCCCAGATCGTAGAACTCCTGCATGGCCCTGGCGATGGTGAAGCGGTCGAGGGGGCCGTTCTTGCCGGCGATGATTTCGATCAGCAATTCGCGACCGACCTTGCGGGCGGCTTCGTGCAGCTGGATATATTTGCGCTGCTGCTGGTGTTTCAGGTCCGGTGGATCATCGGGATGATAGAAGGCAAGGCACTTGATGACGTGATCAACGGGCCATTCGATGAGGCGTGAACCCACGTCCTGCGTGTGCTCGAATTCAAGGGGACGGGAGCCTGGTTTTTCCAGTGGCCGCGCCACCCACAAACCCAGCTTAGCGGCGTCGAACATGGCGTCGCGGCCATAGGTGTCGTCAAGCAGCGTCCCAAAACCCTCACGGCCGTTGGCAACTTTCGCGATGGCCTGCATGGCCAGACACTTGAAAGGGGCGATTTTCTCGCGCGACGCCCCCAGCCTGTCCGCCATGTCCTCAAGCTGCTTGCGATGGTCAATGGCGAAGGCGAGCAGAGATGGGTATTGCTTGCGCCTGGTGGTGGCCCAGTGGATGTGATTAAGGTCTTCGTCCTTGCGGAGCGCCCGGTGGGGGGAACCGTTCTTGAGAAAGTAGTGCAGTTCATCCCATGTCAGATATTCCGGCGAGCAGAGCAGGCGTGATACTGCAAAGGCTCCGCAGGCATTGGCCCAGGTGGCAGAGGTTTCGTGCGGTTCGCCTTTCAGCCACCCGCGCAGGAAGCCCGACATGAAACCATCGCCAGCACCGAGAACATTGTAGACTTCGATCGGGAAGCCCTTGCCGATGATACCGTCATCAAGCGATGCGGGGATGACGTCTGGGTAAACCACGCAGCCCATGGGGCCGCGTTTCAAAACGATGGTGCCCCTGGAGATGGCGCGGATGGCTTTCAGCGCTGTCAGCGTGTCTTCGCTGCCGCCTGCAATGTGGACTTCTTCCTCGGTACCGACGATGAGGTCGCAATCGGCAAGCACGGACTGGATATGGGCTGTCACCTTGTCGGACTTGATGTAACGTTCCTCGCCTGCGGCATGGCCTGCAAGCCCCCAAAGATTAGGACGGTAATCAATATCAATGATGATCCGGCGGTTGTGTTTTTTGGCAATCGCCATGGCCTTGCGCTGGGCCTTGTCATTAACTTCGCGGGCAAAGTGTGTGCCCGTGACCAGCAGGGCACTGGCAGATTTGATGAAATCCTCTGACACATCATCTTCGCAGAGAGCGGAGTCGGCGCAGTTGTCGCGATAGAAGATCAGCGGGAAGGTCTTGTCGTTCTGGACCGAAAGCAAAACGAGCGAAGTCAGGCGCTGCGGGTCAGTTGTGATGCCTTTTGTGGTCACACCCTCGCGGGTCATCTGTTCCAGCACGAAACGGCCCATCTGCTCATCGCCCACGCGGGTGATGAGACCGACCTTCAGGCCGAGACGTGATGTGCCGATGGCGATGTTGGACGGTGAACCACCCACGGACTTTGCAAAAGACGTCACGTCCTCCAACCTGGAGCCAATCTCACGGCCATAGAGGTCCACGGAGCAGCGCCCCATGGTGATCACATCCAGATTTGCTGCGGTCATCCCGGGCCTCTTCATTTCACGTCACAGATCCCGATATAAAACGATAATTCTAATTCATAGTCAATATGGAATTTTTATTCCAAAACCATCTATGACCGCTTTTGCTGCTCAGCCACAGCGACGGTCAAGGTCATGGCGAGCGAGAGTGTGGCGGCCATGGAGCGGAAGCCCTCGAAATTCGCCTCCTGGATTTCAAACCAGAGACTGCTTACGGATGCCAGTGGTGAAAAAGGCGAATCGGTTATCGCCACAATCGGCACTTGGCGGGCTGCCGCACGCTGGGCCAAGGCGATGGTTTCACTGGCATAGGGGGTGAAGCTGATGGCGAGGATGCGGTCCTTCGGCGTGGCAAAGCTCACATCCTCAGCGGCCAGACCGCCCACCGCATCAATCAACATGTTTTTGACTCCGAGCTTGCCGAAAGCGTAGGACATGTAGGAGGTGATCGGAAAGGAACGCCGGAGGCCCACGAGATAGATGGTTTCCGCTTCAGCCAATATTTCCACGGCCTGTTCCAGCTGCTGCGGATCAATCTTGTGTTTCAATGACGCGATGGAGCGCGAAGCTGCGTCGGTGAAGCCTTCGAGCAACAGACTGGGCTTGGAGCCATTACGGGCGTGGCCGCGCAGCTGTTCGAGACGCTCGTCATAATTGAGTACGCGATCACGCAGGCGCGAACGAAACACCTCCTGCAAATCAGAAAAACCCTGATAGCCCAGAGCTTGTGAGAACCGCACCAGGGTTGAGGGTTGCACATCCGCATTCAAGGCAATGGAGGCCACGGTGCCGAAGGCCACTTCATCGGGGTTTTCAACAGCGTAGGTTGCAACTTGCGCCAGACGCTTTGGCATGGCCGTCGCACGCCCGATGATGAGAGCCTTCAGAGCAGCAAAATCCCGGGGGGCAAGGTCCATGGGTCACCATTAATCACAGACTGTTCCAGTTACAAGCGAAGTGGAACAGGAATTCCCTCTCCGTCAGACGCTTGCGCGTCTGCCACCTCTCCCGCGCGCGGGCGAGGATGAGATTCTTATTCCTCGCCCGCTTGCGGAAGAGGTGGCATTGCGGAGCAATGACGGAGAGGGAATTCTACTGTTTCGCCTGCTGCAACGCTTCCCGCAAGCGCCTCACCAGCTCCGCCTTGCCCTTGGCGTCAGCGCGGGTTTTCAGGGTTTCGTCAATATCCAGCACAAGCGATTGCAAATCATTGTTCCAATCGAGCTTTGCCACCGCTCCAGGATCAATACGAGGCTTGGTGTCCTCAACGATCACGGCACATTTTTCGGCGTTGAGATCAAACACGTCATCAAGGCGTGGTCGGATGATGCAGTCATCGCGCACCAGGCCCCGCAGATTTTCAGCCAATGCCATCTGCGGTTCTTCTTCGCCGTGGGTGAGAAAGATGCTCTTGGCCACGGGCATGCGTTCCTTGACCCATTGCACCAGTTCAGGCCCATCGGCATGGCCGGAGTAGTCATCAATCTTGCGGATGGCGGCGGCCACACTCACGTCCTCACCCATGATCTTGACGCGGGTTGCCCCGTCCTGAAGCATGTTACCGAGGGACCCCTTGGCCTGAAAGCCCACGAACAGAACTGTCGTGGTTTTCTGCCAGAGGCGATTGCGCAGGTGATGGCGGATGCGGCCTGCTTCGGCCATACCGGATGCGGCGATGACGATGTGAAAGCCCTTGAAGCGGTTGAGTGCCTTCGAGTCGTCAACACTTTCAGTGGATTTGACGAGAGGTGAAGCAAAGGCTGTGGCGAGATCAGCACCGTTCTCGAGGTGCTTTGCATGCTTTCTGAAAATCGCCGAGGCCTTGTTGGCAAGTGGCGAGTCGATGAAGATATTGGCTTTCGGCACCTTGCCATGGTCCATCAGCCAGACAAGGTCGGTCACCACTTCCTGGGTGCGCTCCACGGCGAAGGACGGGATCAGCAGCACACCGCCCCTTGCTGCCGCGGCATTCAGTTCACCGGCCATCTGCTCACGGCGTGCTTCCATGGAGCGTTCAAAGCGGTCCTTGTTGCCATAGGTTGATTCACACACCACGAAGTCCCAGGTGGTCGGGCCTTCAGGGTCAGCTTCCAGCATCTTGTTGTCTGGGCCGATGTCGCCGGAGAACAGCAGTCGAATGGGTTTTTGGCCCGCCCGTTCGATTTCGGTTTCAATCGACGCGGAGCCCAGCAAATGCCCCGCATTCCAGTAGCGCATGCGAATGCCAGGTGCTGGCTCGAACCATTGTTCGTAGGCGTAGCCCTGCATCAGCGTCACCGCCAACTCGGCTTCAAGTACACCATACATGGGTTCGACTTCAGGCAGGCCTTTCCTGGCATTGCGTTCATTCAATTTCTTGACTTCGGTTTCCTGGATGAAGCCTGAGTCCGGCAGCATGATGGAGCACAGGTCTTTCGTGCCCTCGGTGCAATGAATGGTCTTGCCGAAGCCCTGCTTCACCAGCTTGGGCACCAGCCCCGTATGGTCGATGTGGGCGTGGGTGAGGACAAGGGCCGTAATGGCCTTGGGGTCAAAGGGAAAGGCGCGGTAGTTGAGTTCGGTTTCCGTGCGTGCGCCCTGGAAGAGGCCGCAATCGACCAACACTTTCGCAGCATCGGTTTCAATCATGTAGCAGGACCCCGTCACCGTTCGCGAGGCACCATGAAATTTCAGCTTGACGGTCATAGGGTTCAATCCTTTGGAATGTAGAGACCAGCCTGTTTCAGCAATCCCCACGCCTGTTCAGGCGTATCGGCGAAAGTAAACATGTTGAGGTCGTGGGCACTGATCAATTTGGTATCGGCGAAATTCTGGAAATTAATGGTCGTGTTCCAGAACTTTGAGTCATAAAGCACGACTGGCAGCGGCTTTGTCATCTTGCCGGTCTGGCGCAGCGTCAACAGTTCGAACAGTTCATCCATGGTGCCAAAGCCACCGGGGAATACCACCAGGGCGGCGGCCCGCATGGCAAAGTGCATCTTGCGCATGGCGAAATAGTGGAACAGGAATGTCAGGTCCGGGGTGGAATAGGCATTGGGTTCCTGTTCGTGTGTGAGCGTGATGTTGTAACCGATGGAGGGCGCTTCTGCCTCATGGGCACCGCGATTGGCGGCTTCCATGATGCCGGGGCCACCGCCAGTGGCGATGACGTTGTAGAGTGGTTTCACCTTGTGCCTGGCACCGCCCTCGCGCGAGCATAGTCGCGCAAAATCCCGTGCCCCCTCATACCAGCCCGTGCCTTCACCCTCTTTCACCCGTGCCGAGCCAAACACCACCACAGTGGTTTCAATTCCCCAGGCACGCAGGCATTCCTCGGCTTTTTGATATTCCAGTTGAAAGCGGATGCCACGGGTTGAATCGCCCAAGATGAAATCGGGGTCGGCTGCGGGCAAACGATAGGCCGAGGCCGCCATTTGCGCCGTGTTGGAGGGATGCGTTGTCAAAATTGATTCCTGTCTCCAGCTGTTGCGTGAGCACAGCATTGAAGTAAAGTCACCTGCCAATCAAGTTGTCAGCGCTTTTGAAAAGGTTCGTCGTTCATGCCACAGTCATTTGCCGAAACATTCCAGGTCTCGAATGCCAAGAGCTTCAAGCTTGCAGACTGTGACCCCAGCGATAAATGCGGACTTGAGAACAAGGATCAGGTCAAGGCTCTGACCGCCGAGGATGCAGGCAAGATCGATGAATTGCAGAACTGCCTTTTCGCTGAAGGCAAGCGGGCGCTGCTTGTCATTCTGCAGGGCATAGATTGCTCAGGAAAGGACGGCACGGTGCGCGCCGTGCGCACTACCTGTGGTCCCAACGGCGTGCAGATCGCCTCGTTCAAGGCGCCAACCGAGGAGGAACTGGATCATGATTATCTCTGGCGCGTCCACAAACTGGTGCCGCCGCGCGGCTATATCGGTGTGTTCAATCGCTCGCACTACGAAGATGTGCTGGTCGTGAAAGTGAAAGGCTATGCCAGCCCTGAGGCCATCGAAAAGCGTTATGATGAAATCAACCAGTTTGAAAAGATGCTGACGCAGAATGGCGTTGTCGTCCTGAAATTCATGCTCAACATTTCGAAGGAAGAACAAGCCCTGCGTTTGAAGGATCGCGTCGCTGATCCCAGCAAGCGCTGGAAATTCAACCCCGGTGATCTGGAAGACAGGAAGCGCTGGGACGAATTCATGGCGGCCTATGAAATTGCCCTGAAGCGCTGTTCCACCGAACATGCGCCGTGGCATGTGATCCCCGGAGATCGGAACTGGGTGCGCAACCATGTCGTCGGTCGCATCATCCGGGAGAAGCTTGAGGCAATGAAACCGCAATTCCCCGAGGCCAAGGGCTGGGACCCGAAGACGCTGGTGATTGAATAGCCGACTTCACCCCTCCCCGCGAAAAGCGCTATCGTATTCACACATCTTTCTTGACGTTGAAGCGCGAGTCTGAATCTTTGTGTTTGCCTGATTTTGAAGGAGGCGAGCATGATGGATTGTCCGGTTGGCGGGTTTGGCGACTTGCGGCTCGAAAAAGGGGGGTGCGA